>JAGVYA010000068.1 GCA_018303505.1 Candidatus Woesearchaeota archaeon | reverse complement strand
CAAATTGGAGTTTACGTCTCTTATCGTTATGTTCATTTGGTCATCAATGTAAACATGTATGATATGTAATATTTAAATCTTTCCTTTTTGTTGAGTTTTCGAGAGTGGTAAAATGTATAGGCGCCGAGAAGGAGCACAAGACAAGCAACTTCCACAGCAGAATGTCGAGGCGCCAAAATAATGTGAGCGAAGCGAACGGATTGACTTATTTAAATAACAGTATGCCCGTGCATCAAAATAAAAAACAATTATAAACAACAAATCAATTCTATAATCTATGCTTACTGAAGAAATCCAAAAAGAAATCTATTTTCCTTATCCTAAAGTTAGGGACATCCAGACAGACATGATTTCTGATGTTTATAATGCAATAAAAGGCAAAAAGCACATAATAATGCATGCTCCAACCGGCATAGGCAAGACAATTGCCGTTTTGGCTCCTGCTTTGTCAATTGCAATGAAGAATAATTTAACAATTTTCTTTCTTACATCAAGGCAAACCCAGCATAAGATAGTAATTGACACATTAAAACAAATAAAACAAAAATTCAACATAAACTTTGAGGCTGCTGATGTCATTGGCAAAAAATGGATGTGCCTGCAAAATGGCATTGAGGCGATGTCGACAGGCTCTTTCCATGAATACTGCAGGGCTTTGAGGGATGAAAGCAAATGCGATTTCTACTTAAACACAAGAAAACCAAACTTACAGCCAACTGTCAATGCAAGGCAGGCAATTGAAGAGCTTAAAATAATAGGCCCATGCCACGTGCAAGACTTTATTGAGCAAGGCAAAAAGAAAACAATGTGCCCTTATGAGCTGGCAATGTTAACAGCAAGCAATGCAAAAGTCATAATTGCAGATTATTACTATATTTTTAGCCAAGGCATAAGGCAAAGCTTTCTGCCAAAAATAAAAAAAGAGCTTGAAAACATTGTTTTGATAGTTGACGAAGCCCATAATCTTCCAAATAGGATTAGAGAGCTTTTAACCCAAAAAACTTCCAGCTTGATAATTGAGAACGCAAAAAAAGAGGCAAGAAAATATGGCTATGAAGAAACTTTGGAGAATTTGGATATTGTGGAAAATGCTTTGTTTGAAGTTGGAAAAGACACTGAAATTGAAAATGTTATTAGTAAAAATTCATTAATCGGCATGATAAATAAATCAAAACCCACGAAAATCAAAGATTTTCGGGGCCCAGAAAATTCAAAGAATTTTCTCGGGGATTATGATGAAATTGTTGCAGAGCTTTTGTTTAGCGGAGAAGACATAAGAGACAAGCAGAAGAAAAGCTTTGTATTAAGTGTTGCAAAGTTCCTTGAGGCATGGCTCGGCTCTGATATAGGATTTGGAAGGATACTGACAAAAGAGGTTTATAAAAAGCTGAAAATTAACCTATCTTACAGATGCTTGGACCCTTCAATTGCAGCAAAAGAGGTTATTGAAAAAAGCTACTCAACTGTGCTTATGTCAGGCACTTTAACCCCAACATCAATGTACAAGGACGTTCTTGGCTTTAGTGAAGTTGTTGAAAAAGAATACAAAAGCCCCTTTCCAAAGAAAAACAGGCTTAATTTGATAGTGCCAAAAACAACAACAAAGTTTTTGGAGAGAAATAAAAGGCAATATGTGGAAATAGCCGGTATATGCTCTAATATTGTTAATTTGATTGAAGGTAATTCCGCAGTATTTTTTCCGAGTTACGAGCTAATGGAAAACATTGCTGAGCACTTAAAGTGCAGCAAACCTATTTTCAAAGAGAAACAAACTTTAACAAAGCAAGAAAAGGAGCATCTGTTGGCTGTTTTTAAGAGCCATAGGGATAAAGGGGCTGTTCTGCTTGGCACCTCAACAGGCTCTTTTGGAGAAGGCATAGACATGCCCGGCGTGCTTAAAGCAGTCATTATTGTTGGGTTGCCATTGGAAAAACCTAATGTTGAGAAAAGATTATTGATTGAGTATTATGATGATAAATTTGGCAAAGGCTTTGAGTATGGTTATGTGCTTCCAGCAATTACAAAATGCCTGCAAAATGCTGGACGCTGCATACGCTCAGAAACCGACAAGGGAGCAATCATATTTCTTGATGAAAGGTATGCTTGGCGTAACTATTATCAATGTTTTCCAGAAGACTGGGAGATTGAGGTTAGCTTAGATTATGAAGATGTTTTGAGGGAGTTTTTTTGGAAATGAATTTGTTGAGTAATAAAATTTAAAACTCAGTGTCTTTTTAATACAACTTCTTAAAATATTCTTTTTGCAGCTTTGTAATCCACATCGATAACAACCTTAATATCCTCTGGTTTTATACGTTTACGTACCCACCACTCACCAACTTCCCATCTTCTTACTTTATAGTTCTTTGCAGAAACTTCAAACACGACATAACCATTTGCTGGTTTCTTTTTTTCTCCAATCTCAACCTTTGATATGTCCATAGAGTAAGTTTGTAATAGAGCATGTTTAGGAGAGTCTGTTAGACAAACTACAGGTACCTTACCACTATCCCAAATTGGATAAGGTCTTAAGCCATAATTTAATATACTTTCGAGATTCTCTCTTATCGTACCATGATAAAGCTTCATTTTCGAGAATAGATATTCAAAACTTTATAAATCTTTAAATTTAAACATATTTTTTAATCTCTCTTAAAATACTTAATATACATTTCTCTATACTAGTATCTAAAAACGAAATATTTAAATACAGGTAACGCTTTCTGAATGGTTATCCTTTTTGACAGGTTCAACCTGCCAGAGGACATATATGAAGTCATTTTTGCGACAAAGCAGCAGATAATCGTTGCAAAACTGCTTATAGAGATGATGAAAGACAATGGTGGAGAGATAGGCAAAACCGAGATGTCTTTGTTCGCAACCAAGCTTCATGAAGGTAGTTTAATAACAGATTTAATAGAAGAACCGCCGTTCAGAGGCAAGAAAGTCAAGGTATCGTACAACAAAAGGCAGTTTTATGACAGGATATTAACGCCTATGAAAAGCATGGGCTTGATTGATTATGACCTTTACAAGAAAACATACAAGATAAGCGACAAACTCAACAAGGATTTGCAGCATATTGGATTGTTATGGATCAGAGAGATGCGAAAGCCGCCAAGATCATTGGTAAGGTAAAAAGTAACAAATTACTATTCAAATTCAATCCGCCTTCGGCGAACAATACCCTCGTCGGGCATTAACCCGACTCACTATACATTGTAAAATTGCAATGTATCGCGAGGCATTGCGATGTGGCAAGACAGCAATGCCGAGCACTAAATGTTGTCGCGAAGCGACGGATTGAAAAATAAAAATCAATAGAAAAAGAGGTAAACAAAAAACTTAATCTCTTCAATTTGGCCCCCTTAAAAACGATTTCTTCTCAAACCACCCCCACGTATGAACGTATAATAAGGGGGGTCAAACCCTTATCATAAAAAGAGGTGATAAGAAGCAAATTATGAAAAAAATCAACTTTATCGGAATTTTATTAATTGTTCTTATATTACCTATAATTAGTGCTCAAGAAGCAACTGATGCTGGAGTTACTCCTGACTCTTTTCTATGGGGCTTAGATAAGGCTTTAGACAATCTAAATATGCTTCTAACTTTTGATAAAGGTGAAAAGGCAAAGAAAGGAATAGAAATTGCAAGAGAAAGATTGCTGGAAGTTAGAGAAATGGTTGAAGAAAACAAGTTAGAGGCTGCTGAAAATGCAAAAGAAGCGCATGGTAATTTTTTAAATAAAGTAAAAGATAGCATAAAAGAGCTGGAAAAAGATAATTCAACAGAAGAAATAAAAAAAGTTATTGAGATTGAAAAAGAGTTAAAAGAGCATGAAGATGATATTGAAGAGGTCAACACAGAGCTGAAAGTTAAGATTAAAATTGAAGGTACCATTACAGAAGAACAAAAAGCTTTGATAAACTCTCTTCTTGATTCTCTAAAAGGACAAACTGGGGAAATTAAAATAGAAATCAAGAACAAAAAGGACAAAACCAAAATTAAAATAAAACAAGAAACTGGAAAATCTGACAAGGAAGTTGATGATGAAATAGAAGAAATTGAAGAAGAAATTGGGTTTGAAGAAATAAAGGTAAAAGCAGAAATAATAGGTAATAAAGCTCAAATTAAAATTGAAAATGAGTTCTCAACAGATGCTACTGATAAAAATGCAATAATTGATGAAATAATAAAAAGATTTGCATTAGATAAGGAAACTGTTAATAAAATATTAAAGATAGAAACTGAGGAAGAAGAGGAACTAGAAAAAGATAGGCTAAAAGTTGAAGCTAAAACTGAGGATGGTACAACAGAAATAGAAGTAGAATTAAGATTTACTTTGACTACAACAGACAGAGAAGCTATTATAAATGAGGTTGTAGCAAGAAGTCAATTATCAAGAGAAGCTATAGAAAAAGTTTTAGAATTAAAAACTGAAGAAGCAAAAGAGGAAGAAGAACTTGAAATAGAAGTAGAAATTGAGGATGAAGTTGCAGAAGTAAAAATAGAAATTGGAGATGATGAGCAAGAATTTACATTAGAAACAACAGATAAAGAAGCTATACTTTCTGAAATTGCCTCAAGGCTAGGCGTTACAGTTGAGCAGATAAGAAACATTGTTGAATTCAAGATAAAGGAAAAATCAAAAGAAAAGGAGAAAGTAATTGAGGAAGAGGAAACAGAAGTTGAAGAAAAAGGTAAAAAAGAAGAAAATATTAAAGTAGAGGAAGAAAATAAAGATAAGGAAGAATGCATCAAAAAAGGAGGTGATTGGAGAAGGCATGGTTTATCTCGAGTAGAATCTTGTAATTTACCAACATCAGATGCTGGAAAAGAATGTTCAGATGCAAGTGAATGTGGGGGAAGTTGTATAGCTGAATTATCCGAAGAAGATAATAAAAAACTTTCTCAAGATGGAATTGTTTATACAAAGGGAAAATGTACTGCGTGGGAACAGACGTATGGATGTCATGCTTTTGTTATTGATGGAAAGGTACAAGGGATACTATGTGCAGATTAAAAATTAAATAAAATATTCTACATTCATACTTTTATGCCACATGAACATTTTATCAAATGGGGAAAAGGAGCTTTTGAAAAAGGCTTGTCTTTATCTCATATTGAAAATTATCTATTAAAAAGGGGTCTAAAAAGGCATGAAGCACTTAAGGCATTGCACGAGATAACAGCTTTTGAGCATAAAATCCACAAAGAGGCTGAAAACATAAGAAAGGAGTTGCTCAGTATTCCAATACTGCTTTTGCTGATTCTTTCTGGGATTATAGTTTTTTATCTTGCTGGTGTTATAAAGATAAGATAAATCTAAACAACAAATTTTAAATAACAATTTTGAATACTTTTTTCTTTATGGTGGATTTTGCAAAGCTAAAAGAGGAGCAGCTAAAGCTGGCTAAAAAAGTTACTTTAAAGGATTCTTTTGATAATAGTGAGTTAATTGCCGGAGTTGACTGCGCTTACAATCAATATGATGCCATAGCAGCAATTGTTGTTTGTGATTACAAAACAATGGAGGTAAAAGAAAAGGTATTTGCTATTGTAAAGGCAAAAGTGCCTTACGTGAAAGGCTTTCTTGCTTACAGGGAAGGCCCTTCAATCTCAGAAGCGTATGCAAAGCTTGAAAACAAGCCAGACTTAATGATATTTGACGGCAACGGCATTTTGCATCCAAGAAGAATTGGGCTGGCATCTCATATGGGCGTTTTGCTTGACATTGCTTCAATTGGAATTGCAAAACAGCTTCTTGTTGGAGAGATAAAGGGCAAAAAAGTTTATGTTGAAAAGGAAGCAAGAGCAGAGTTAATTGTCACAAAAGAGCATTCAAAGCCAATTTACATCAGTCCAGGGCATAAAATAAGCTTGAAGACAAGCGTTGAAATTGTAAAGCATTGCATTAACTTTCCGCATAAGCTTCCAGAGCCCTTGCATTTAGCGCACAGGTACGCTAATGAAATAAGGGAAAAGATTGCTAAAGGAGAGATTAATGTTGAGTTTAAGGGTTAATCTATATTCTATAGAATAGAAAAGTTTAAATATATAATTATACGTATAATTAACTAGGTGATTGACATGTTTAGGTCTGAAACAAAATTAAGGGCTTGGGGAAATTCTGTAGGAGTAATTCTACCTAAAGAACTAGTCAAAGAAGAAAAATTATCTATAGATGATGAAGTGGAGGTAATAGTAAAGAAGAAATCAAACCCTTTAAAAGACGCCTTTGGAAAATTAAGAGAATTTAAAGCCAAGTCTTATAAATCGACAGACGAAATATTGAGAGAAGTAGATGAAGAATTAAAAAGCAGATTCGATTAAAATGAAATATTTTCTTGACACCTATGCTTTGATTGAAATTGCAGAAGGCAGTCCTAAATATCAAAAATATCTTGAAAGCGACGCAATCACTCTGAAAGACAATCTAGCTGAATTGTTTTATTTTTTATTGAAAAAATATGACGAGAAAACTGCAAATTTTTTTCTAGATAAATTTGCAAAATTAGTTGTAGAATTGCCAATGGCAATCATTGCCAAAGCCATGGTTTTTAGGCACAAGCATGCAAAAGCAAAGTTTTCTTATATTGACTGTTTCGGATATGTTTATGCTGTGGAGAGTAAAAGATTCTTTTTAACTGGCGACAGGGCATTCAAAAGCATGGAAAATGTGGAATTGGTTAGGTAAAAGTAGAAATAATGGCTTTGATTGTAAAGTTAGAAAGATTAGACGAATTATGTTTCAAATTGAGTTGAAGTCATGAAAATCTTTAAATAAGAGTTAAATACAATAAGATTATGCAAACTAAAAAAGTCATTTTGATTCTTTTTTTTAATTCTTCTAGTATTTGCTGCCTATATTTTTTCTCCAAGGTGTGATTACAAAAATTGGGCATGGGGTGGACCAATAAAAGAATGCACTTGTTTAGGGTTAAAAATTGACACAAGCCTTCCACCAAGAGTTATGGATGCACCAGCTACTTCTAAGTGTGTAGGAATTGTAAAAGAATACAAATGTTATGATTACAAAAATCTAAGCCCAATAAGCTGCCCTTAAAAATTGGGCGGGA
>JAGVYA010000001.1 GCA_018303505.1 Candidatus Woesearchaeota archaeon | reverse complement strand
CAGAATAAGAACTTTGCTCGGGCAGTTAGTTATGCGCAATTCACTGCTGGTTTCGCTACGCTCAACCAGCGAGGGTTCTTGCGCGCCCTCGCACTAAAATCTCATTTGGTGCCTTAAAAGATTCCATTAATCTTCCTTTTAAATCAAATTTTAGGACTAATCCTGGATGTTCATCTAGTATATAAAAATGATTACCATCAAATGTCACTCCTTTAGGATATTGGGATTGTTCAATACTCCATGAATCTAGGATACACTCATTTTCGCTGTTACATTGAATATTATTACTGCACATTTCTGCATTAATCTTGTATATTTCGGCAATAATCTTATAATCAGAACCTTGTCCAGAAGTTCTACGAACAGTTACCCATAAATATTTACCATCAAATGTAACTCCTTTTGCATCAAATGGTAAACTACAATTAGAAATAATTTCTCCTGAGATGATATCTATTTTTGAAAGTGTATTAAAAGAAGTTGTACCCCACAAATTATATCCATCAAATGTAAGTGAATTCATTTTTTCAACTTTAAATTCTTTTACAATGGACAGATTAATTTTATTGATTACTTTATTAGAATCTCTGGGTTGGATATCATTTTCATTAATTTTTTCTTCGGATTGATTTTCAATTTCTTGATTATTTTTCATTTCAGAAATATTTTCTAATTGTTTTTTGATTGGGGATTCATTAACTATTGGTTTATCTTTCAATTGTTCTTTAATTAAATCATTCTTTTCGCTGAAAATAACTTCTTTAGAACAACTACCAATTAAAAAAATAAATATTATCAATAAAAATGATGTAGTCTTTCTCATATATACGATATAATCAATCTATTACTTAAAGTTTTCTTTAAATTTAAGCCCAGCCCCAAATAAATAAATTTTGTCTAATGTTCTTTTTAGGCGTTCGCAAAAATTGCGTATAACAACTATTTCCCTTAGTTTTATTGAAATATTTATATAAGAATGTTTTTGGTATTTTATGGTTGAAGAGGATAAGGCACTAATCAATAAACTATATAAACCCAAAAAATACTCTTTTCTAATATGATTAAAAACTTTGAGCCAAGATTATATCAGCAGACTATTCTTGCAACAGCTGCTGAAAAAAACACATTAGTTGTGCTGCCTACAGGAATGGGCAAAACCAATATTTTCCTTATGCTTGCTGCTCAAAGGCTCAAGCAATATCCAAATTCTAAAGTGCTTTTTATCGGGCCTACTCGTCCTTTGATTGAGCAGTACATGAATGTATTTAAGGAGCATTTTGAGATTAATGAAAAAGATATGGCTATTTTTACTGGAATGGTTAGTCCTGAAAAAAGGGCTGAACTTTGGCAAAAAGCAAAGATAGTGTTCTCAACACCTCAAGGCTTGGAAAATGACATAATAAGCAGGCGCATCAACCTTGAAGAGGTTTGCTTGCTCGGGGTTGATGAAGCTCATCGCGCTGTTGGTGATTATGCATATGTTTTCGTTGCAAAGCAGTTCATGAAGCTTTCAAGATTTCCAAGAATTATTGCCTTAACAGCATCTCCTGGAAGCGACATGGATAAAATACAGGAGGTATGCAAAAACCTATTTATTGAGGATATTGAAGTGAGAACTGATGAAGATGCTGACGTCAAGCCGTACATACAGGAAATGCAGGTAGAATGGGTCAATGTAGAACTTCCAATAATTTTTACAGATATACAAAGGTTCTTGATTTTGTTTTTAAGGGAAAGGTTTGAGAAATTAAAAAAATGGGGCATTTTGAGAAGGGCTGATGTCAGATATGTTTCCAAATCTGATTTGCTGCAACTGCAAGCTGAGCTAAGAGGCAGAGTAGCTGCTGGCGAAAAAAACTTCGTTGTTTGGAATGCAATTTCATTGCTTGCTGAAATAATGAAAATTTATCATGCTCTTGAATTGCTTGAAACTCAAGGGATTGCTGCTTTGCATAAATATTTTGAAAAACTAATTTCTGAATCAAGGACAGCAAAAACAAAGGCAATTAAAGCAATAATGGCAGATTCAAATTTTAAATCTGCACTTATAAAAGCAAGAATATTGCATGAAGAAAAAGTTGAGCATCCGAAGTTAATAGAATTACAAAATATTGTTGAAAAAGAGGTTAATGAAAATGCCAATGTCAAAATAATGATTTTCAATCAATACAGGGATAATGCTCTTGACATTATTGAAAAATTAAACACTATTCCAAATGTAAAAGCCAAGATTTTTGTCGGGCAGCAGAAGAAAGGAGAAACTGGATTGAGCCAGAAGGAGCAGAAGCAGATGCTTGATGACTTCAGGAATGGCTTGTTCAATGTGATTGTGGCAACTTCAATTGGAGAGGAAGGGCTTGACATTCCAAGGGTTGATTTGGTTATTTTTTACGAGCCTATTCCAAGCGCGATAAGGAGCATACAAAGAAGGGGAAGGACAGGACGCCAAGAGAAAGGAAGGGTAATCATCTTGATGGCAAAAGGCACTCGAGATGAAGCATACAGGTGGGTGGCGCATCACAAGGAAAAGAAGATGTATAGGAATCTTGCCAGCCTGAGGAAAAAACTTAATCTTGGGAGTTATGAAAGAAAACAAGCTCCGATAACAAAATATGTTGAAGAAAAAATAAAGATTTTTGCTGATTACAGGGAGAAGGGGAGCGGCGTGATAAAGGAGATGGCTGAAGATAATGTAATTGTAAACCTTGAGATGCTTGAATACGCTGATTATGTTGTTTCTTCAAGGTGCGGGATAGAAGTAAAAACTGTTGAGGATTTTGTTGACAGCATTATTGATGGAAGGTTGCTGCAGCAAATTAAAAACCTAAAAAATAATTTCGAAAGGCCGATTGTTGTAATTGAAGGCGAGCAGAATATTTATGCTGTTAGAAATGTGCATCAAAACTCAATTCTTGGAATGCTTGCGACAATTGCTGTGAGCTATGGAATTCCAATAATACAAACAAGGAATTTCAAGGAAACTGCTGCCTTGCTGCAGATAATCGCCAAGAGGGAGCAGGATGAAACTGGAAAAGATTTCAGTCTGCATGCAGACAGGAAGCCTTCAACTTTAAAAGAGCAGCAGGAATATTTTGTCAGCTCGTTGCCTGGCATTAATTTGACATTAGCAAAGCCGTTATTGAGGCATTTTAAAACTATAAAAAATCTAGTGGGTGCTAGTGAAAAAGAGTTACAAGAAGTTGAGAAAATTGGACCAGTAAAAGCAAAGCAGATAAAGGATGTGGTGGAGGGGGAGTATAGGGAAAATTAAAATAAGTTATTTTCCATATTGAGAATTATTCATCATTCAGAAAACCTTAAAGTAAAGTATTTTCAACTTATATGACAACAAACTATGAATGGTTTATACAAACTAATCTTGACAAATACGCTGGCAAATGGGTTGCTATAGACAACAAAAAAGTTCTAGATAGTGATTTAAAGTTAGACATTTTGCTAAAAAAAATTAAAGATAAACATCCAAAATTAAAGCCATTTATAACAAAAATCAATCCAAAAATCAGAGTAGCATCTGAAATAATAAGAGTTTCAGACATTTCTGATACTTTTGGCAAACTACAACGAAAAGTTACGGGGCAAGAATTTAAAGATATGGCAAGATCTGGGTGGTAATTATCAAGTAATTTTCAGAAATCTTTATATTATCTGTTTAATTTTTACCGATAGTTTTAAATACCAATTGATATTTTTATCTATCAAATGATAGAAAAATCTACCATAGAGAGGATTTTGGCAGTGTTTTTTGAGAATCCTTCAAGAGAATTTCATCTTAGAGAGCTCTCCAGATTGCTAAAACTGTCCATGCCTACGATTATTTCCGCAACAGACAAACTTTCAAGAGAAAAGCTTATAACAAAGGAGAAAGGCAAGGTCTTAACAAAGGTTATGGCCAACAGAGAAAATATCAATTTTACTAGGCACAAAAGATTACGTAATTTAGAGCTTATATATGAATCTGGCCTTATAGAATACATATCAAACTCCTATGGACATCCTAAATGCATTATTTTGTTTGGAAGTTACTCAAGAGGTGAAGATACAGAAAAGTCTGACATAGACATAGCTGTAATAACAAAGAAGAAATTAAACTTAGACTTTTCGCAATATGAGAAAGTAATAAAAAGAAGCATAAACCTTCACGATGATGATATAGAGAAAGTAAGCAGAGAATTTAAAGCCAATCTTGCCAATGGAATTGTAATGGAGGGTTCATGGTGAAAGATTTTGAATTTTTTCTAAAAAAAGGTGATGTCAGAAAACAAAGTCCAGATAATAATCTGGCTTCTTCAACATTCAAGGACAGTCTGGAACGATTAGATTTTGCAAAGCAATTGCTTAATAAGGCTAAATCAAAGTATGTTCTTGAGAATGCTTATGAAGCGATGAGAGAGGCAGCTGATTCTCTTCTTTATCTAAAAGGTTTCAAGTCATTTTCCCATGAAGCTTCGATAGTATACCTCAACAAAGAATATCTTGATGAAAAAGACGTTTTGGAATTTGACAGGTTTAGAAGAATTCGCAATGGTATCAAATATTATGGCAAAGATTGTGATTTATCTGATGCTGAAGCCGCTATAAAATTGGCTGAAAAGATTATAGCTAAAATAAAAGATATAACTAAGACAAAACTTTAAACCAAAATGCTCAAAAAATTTTTAATTTGGCTGGTAAAGAATTTGATTATTCTTCTTCTTGTAACCCTTATTTTTTCCACAGTAACTCTTGATTTTCCAAATTTAATTAAAGGACTTTTTGGTGATATTTTTGCATATGCATCTCCAGAGGCTCAGAAACATGTTGTTGGCGAATTGACTGGAGCATGCTCATCGCTTGAGAAGAGCAGTGAGTTTGCAGCTAATATTGGGGCTGTTTGCACAGATTATAAATCAGGAAAAATAAACGACAAGGAATTTTTCTTCAGTGTTATCAACAGTGCTTTGCCAATCAATGCAGGAATGCCGCAAATTGGAGCACTGGACAAATACAATAAAATAATTAGTTATTTGAACAAAAATAAAATATTGTATTTTATCGTTTTATTGATTTTAATATTGCTGCTTTACTTGTTAATTATGAATGTTAAATTATTTTTAATGACGTTAAGCCAGATTTCATTCGGCATCGGGATGATAATTATGGTGCCATATATGGCAATTATCATTTACCGTAATTTTGTGGGCTTTGACACAACCCCAATTCTTGGAAGCATGTTCGGAGCTGGAAACATATTTGACGCCAAAGCGATTTCAAGCGTTATTCTTCTGATGATTTTAAGGACCTACAGCAGCTTTATTATAGTTTTGGGCATTCTGCTGTTAGGTGCAGGAGTTGCAGGAAAGGTTTACAGTTGGAAACTGAGGAAACAAGGCAGAATAGCTAGAAAAAAAGAAGATAAAAAAGAGACTGATGAAGATGTGGAGACTGATAAAAGAAAAATAGGCGGAAAAAAGACTACAAAAGAGATTCTGGATGAACTAGAAGATATGCACAAAAAGAAAATGAGAGAAAAGTAGAAAGAAAGTCAGTTTATTTGAATTTCATTTCCCTTAATCTTTTTGTTCTTTCTTTGGTTGGAGGATGAGTTAGAAATAAACTCAAAAAGCCTGTATTTTTAAAAGGGTTAGAGATAAACAAATGGGCTGTTGCTTGGTTGCCAAATCTCATTGGATTAATGCCAATATTTTTATCTATCTTTTCAAGAGCATCTGCTAATGAATTACCATCCTTAACTGTTTTAGCGCCATTTTCATCAGCCAAGTATTCTCTGCTTCTAGATATCGCAAGCTGGATTATTGATGCAATTATTGGCGTGATTATAGCTAAAATTAACAAGCTTATTGCATTACCGCCCCTGTTATCATCTCTTTCACTAAACATAGCTGACCACATGAACATATTGGATATGTAAGATATGATTCCTGCTATAGTGCCTGCTACAGTAGAAATCAAAATATCCCTGTTTTTGATATGAGCAAATTCGTGTGCAATAACTCCGCTTAATTCTTCTTCATTTAATATATTTAAAATTCCTTCTGTTGCTGCAACAGCTGCATTTTTGGGGTTTCTTCCTGTAGCAAATGCATTTGGCGAGTTTGTTGGAATCACATAAACCTTAGGCATAGGCAAATTGCTTAGCTTTGCAACTTCCCTAACAATTTTGTACAATTTAGGATATTCGCTTTGCTTTGCCTCTTTTGCCCTGTACATCCAAAGCACAATCTTGTCAGAGAACCAGTAAGAGCCAATATTCATCATGCCGACAAATATAGCTGCAAATATTAATCCAGCTTTGCCAAAAAAGCTGCCTATCCAGAGCAATAAAGCTGTGAGTAGTGCTAACAATACAGCTGTTTTCACTTGATTTTTTATTGCCATAGTAAAAATGTATGTTTTCCTGATTTAAAAATTTAATGGTTAGTGTTTTTATTGTGGTTACAAAGATTTATAAATCCGCAAAAAACTATGCTTGAAGGTGGTTTTTACGGTGAATATTATAATATGGGTAATAGCTGGAATTTTGGCATTAATTGTCTTATACATAGTGATAACTTTCAACAGCCTGATAATGCTAAGAAACAGAGTAGAGAATGCATGGAGCCAGATTGATGTCCAATTAAAGAGAAGGTACGATTTGATTCCAAACCTTGTCAATACTGTAAAAGGCTACATGAAGCATGAAAGGGGAGTTTTGACAGAAATAACAAAAATGAGGTCCAGCTTAATTTCTGGCTCAATGAGCCAAAAATCAAAGGCAAGCGATGCCATAAGCAATGCATTAAAAACGATTTTCGCAGTTGCTGAAAACTATCCAAAACTAGAGGCTTCTGAAAATTTCAAGATGCTGCAGGAAGAGCTTGCTGGAACTGAAAGCAAGATTGCTTTCTCAAGGCAGTTTTACAATGACAACATAATGGTTTTAAATAATAAAATACAGCAGTTCCCGAGCAATATAATTGCAAACATGCTTAAATTCAAGGAAAGGGAATTCTTCCAGACTGCAGAAGGAGAGAAAAAGCCTGTCAAAGTAGAATTTTAAGATGAATTTATATGAAAATATTTCTTCAAATAAAAGAAAATCGATATTCTTAATTACTATTTTCTTTATTATTATTGGATTTTTAGGCTATGCCTTTGGGCTTTATCTTGGCGATGCGTTTATTGGGCTTGGTTTTGCAATTGTTTTTTCTACAATAATGGCATTAATAAGCTTTTATTCGGGGGACAGATTGATATTGGGCATGAGCAGCGCAGTGCCGGCTGACAGAAAAAAATATCCTAACCTTGTCAATACAATTGAAGGCTTGGCAATTGCTGCAGGAATTCCAACGCCAAAAATTTATGTTATTGATGATTCTGCAATCAATGCTTTTGCAACTGGTAGAGATCCAAAACATGCCTCTGTAACTGTAACAACAGGCGCAATTAAAAGGCTTAAAAGGGACGAGTTGGAGGGTGTGATAGCTCATGAAATGTCCCATATAAGGAATTATGACATAAGGATGATGATGTTTGTTGTTGTTCTTGTTGGAATTGTTGCTTTGCTCAGTGATTTTTTTCTTAGAAGCATGATTTATGGAAGAAGTGGAAGAAGGAACATGAGGGGAAGCGGCATTATTGGAATCATAATAATACTTATTGGGTTGGTTTTGGCAATTCTGGCTCCTTTAATAGCGCAGCTAATCAAGCTTGCTGTAAGCAGGAAAAGGGAGTTTCTTGCGGATGCTGATGGCGCTTTGCTTTCAAGAAATCCTGATGGTTTGGCAAATGCCTTGAAGAAAATAATGAATGATAAGGAGCCATTAGTAGAAGCTGCCAATAAAGCAACTGCACATCTATTTATAGAGAATCCTTTGAGGACTTTTAAAAGCAGAATGAATAACTTATTTTCTACTCATCCTGACATAAATGAGAGGATAAGAAAGCTAGAAAGCTTCTAAATAAGTGTCTATCCCTTCAATCTGCCTCAGTTTTGTGTGCTTAAACAAAAAGTCTCTAAATTTGTTGTTGACTTTCACTCCATTTTTCTGCAAATTTGAGTTTAATTTTGAATAAAGCTGTTTGCCTTCCTTGTCCAAATCTGTTAGAATAATACACTCATCATTAGAATTTGCTATATCTTCAACAATCTGGAAAAGAGGCTTTTTGTTCAGTTCTATTATGTTATTTAAGCCCAATTTCTGCAATGCTATTTTGTCTTTTTTGCCTTCCACGATAACGAGAATGTTGGAGCTTATTATTTTGTCGATGAAATGTTTTATTTCATCCAGTTGTTTATCCATCACTTTGATTACTATTATGTTTTTTAAATATTTTTTGATTTGGTAACATGTCAAAAACCACCCATCAGTCGAATGCGAGAGCTCGCCTCTCGCTCGCTCAACTCAATGGGTGGCATGAAGTGGAAGCTTAATTATAGGCTTGCATTGATGGTGGTTTTTGTCTGACATGTGAACGAGTTCGCAACGAGCTCACTCGCATCTCACTGATTTTCGATGGACTAATGGTATATTTTCGACATATCAAAACCCTTATATAGAAAAAAATATTCCCAAACTTATGATTCCTATTAACGTTTCATTAAGCCATTACAAGAGAGAAGACATTCAAGAAGAGATTATTGCAAATTCCAAAGACAGGGAAGTTGCAGCAAAATTTAACGACAATTTTGGCAAAAGGCCTGATGTTTTAAGGCACACAAACGATATTCTTGAGCTTGCAAGGCAAGGCGCAACTTCTTTTCACGCATCTGAAGAGTTGTGGAGAAATCCTCTGCAAATTGATACTTCATTAAGAAAGCATGAATTAGACAACTTAAGGATTGGCTGGGACTTGGTTCTTGACATAGACTGCGGGTTTTTTGAATATTCAAAGATTGCAGCTGACTTGGTGATTAAGGCTTTGAAGTTCCATAATGTAAACTCTATTTCATGCAAGTTTTCCGGCAACAGGGGTTTTCATATTGGAGTGCCTTTTGAGGCATTTCCCGACAAAGTAAGGAATGAGGAAACCAAAAATCTTTTTCCTGCTGCTCCAAGACAGATTGCATTATACATAAAGGAAATGATTAAAAAACCTCTTGGGGACAAGATTATGGAGTTTGAAAAAGATAATTTCAATGCTATTATAGAAAAAACAGGCAAAAAGGCAAATGAAATAATATACTACAACAACAAAAACAGGGCATTAAATGCAGAGCCATTTTTAAACATTGACACTTTGCTGATTTCTTCAAGGCATTTATACAGGATGCCTTATTCCTTGCATGAAAAATCCGGCTTGATTTCAACTCCATTAAACCCGGAAAAAGTGCTGTTATTTAGGAAGGAATTTGCCATCCCAAAGAACGTAAGGATAAGCAAGCACAGGTTCCTTGATAAAAGTAATGTTGAAAACAGCGAAGCAAAGCAGCTTCTTATGGAAGCTCTGGATTTTAGCATTAAGCAAGAACCTTTCAGTCCAAAAAAAGAATTTACAGCGCCTGAAAAAGCCTTGCCTGAAGAATTATTCCCGCCTTGTATTAAGCTGATTCTGAATGGCCTTGAAGATGGAAGAAAAAGAGCTTTGTTTATTTTGCTCAATTACTTCACCTCAATTGGATGGGATTATGGCATGATAGAAAAAAGGCTTAGGGAGTGGAATATTAAAAATAAAGAGCCTTTAAGAGAAGTTTATTTGATTGGGCAATTGAGGTATCACAAGCAAATGCAAAAAAAGATTTTGCCGCCAAACTGCGACAATGAGATGTACATGCTTGGTATTGGAGTCTGCAAGCCTGACAACTTTTGTCCAAAGATAAGAAATCCCGCGCAATATACTTTAAGAAGGGCAAAATTAATAAATAGAGTGAGTAAAAGAAAAGAAGATAGTGATATTGGTGTCATAAAGCAAGACTCAGTTTCGAAAACTATTTAAATAAGCAAATAAATAGCTTATAAAAGTAAAAAAAGAGGTGAGCAGATGGCTTTTGGCGTTCAGGAAATAACACTTGCTATTATTATAGGCACTTTGGCTGCAATAGTCTATTCTTTGAGAATTCTGGTTTTAATGGAAAGAAGGATTGCAAGGATAGAGACTCACATTGAAAGGGTTGTTGACAAGATTGTAAAGGAAGAGATAAAGATTGAAAGGACAATGAAAAGAAGGTAGTCTATTTTATCAACTCGTCAATTAACAATCCCTTTCTTTCTGCAACTTCCAAATCAATAACATAGCCATTTTCTGTCTTTTCTATGTCGTCAAGACTTAAGAACAACCATTCTTTTCTCGCAAATCTTAAAGCAAACCAGGGCTCTGCTCCAAATATATCGCAAAACTCTTTAAGCTGCTCAACATCGTGCTTATCAAGGTATTTCTTTTTATCTTTTGTTGATTTGCATTCAATTGCAATAGTCCTTACTTTATTGCTTACAATTAAATCTGGGCCTGGATATTTCATTGAACCAGAGCCAGCGCTTCTTATACAACCTAGTCCTTTACTCCAAAACAAATGCAATAATTCCCTTTCAGCCTTAGAGCCTTTAGATTTTGAAGACATTCTCACAACTCAATTTTCATAAAATCATTTGCGCAGATTACATTATCAAAAATATTTCTTGCGTCTTCCTCTAACTCTTGCGTATTCTTATAGCGTGCGCTGAAATGTATCAAAATAAGCTGCTTGGCATTTGATTTATTTGCAATCTGCGCAGCTTGCTTTGCTGTCATATGCCCGTGTTCCTCGCTCTTGCCAACTAATTTTGAGGAGTAAGTTGCTTCACAAATCAATAAATCAGCATCATCAGCAATCTTATAGCAGTTATCGCATAATACAGTATCGGTTATATAAGCGATTTTCTTTCCACTTTCAATATAAGCAACCTCCTCAGGCATAATTTTTTTGCCATTATGCTCTATTGATTTGTTTTGCTGCAATTTTCCAATTAATGGCCCGTCAGGAATATTAAATTTTTTAATCTTTTTCATATCAATTTTTCTTTTGTCCTTTTCAACGAACCTATAGCCCAAAATTTCTATACCGTGCTCTAATGAATATGCCTCTAACTGAAACTCATTATTTTCAAAAAAAACGCCATTTTTGACTTCCTTAACAACAAAGTTTAATCTTTTATCAAACACAAATGCCTCGAACATCTTTTCCATTCTTTTTTTGGTGCCTATAGGACCATATATCTCAAGCTTGCCCTTGTAATCCGTTGAGCTTAATGTTTGAATCAATCCAGGCAGTCCAAGCACATGGTCGCCGTGCCAGTGGCTAAGCAGAATTTTGGTTACCTTTGTCAAGCTAATTCCAGCTATCTTGAATTGTCTTTGGGTGCCTTCTCCACAATCAAACAAAATTCCTTCAGAGCCATAGCTAAGAAAAACAGCTATCTGGTTTCTCTCCTTAGTTGGAACCATAGAAGAAGTTCCAAGAAACGTTAGTTGCATAATTTTGAGTATTGATTTAGGATATTTAATGGTTTTTGTTTTCTATATGGAAAATATAGAAAAAGTTAAATATAGTACCCCATTAGTTTATAAAATGCCAAGAGATAACGTTTCTGAAAAAGAAATTATTGAATTAGCTAGGGAATTTGCAGGAAGATTTTCACATTTAAGTGAAGAAACACATTTAAGAATTGTAAGAGTTGGATATTATGGTAACAGGATGCCTAAAGCATCTTTTTTAGAATGGTATGCAAAAACAATTCCATTACTAAAACCAGAAATGGTAAAAAATCCAGAGGATATTTCTTACCTTTTAATGCACGATACTTTTCTTGTGTGTGAAGCAGGTTACAAACCGTTGTGTGAAATTCTAAAACAAACTGCTTAGAAAAATTTGCTTAGCTTATTTTTCAACAACCTTTTTAAACAACGTATTCTTTCTATTAGTAATAGAATTTTACTATGACGTCCAAGAAAAAGGAAGAAGCTGAAGAGGTTCTTCCTAAGAAAGAAGAAGCTCATAAAGAAGCTAAAGAACACAAAGAGCCTGTCAAAGCATTTTTTTCAGATGAGAGGGTGCTTACAGAAAGCTCAGACGATGCTAGAGAGCTCTATAACCAAAGCAGATATGGCAATTTGCTTGATGATGGAAGAGTCCAGCTTTCTTTGATTGAAGCGCTTTATCTTATGGAAAAGAAGAGAATTAAGGTTTATGATTCTAGAAACAAGGAAATTAATTATGAAAATCTTTTGAAAAAGTCACAGAAAGCAGAGCCAAATTTCTGGGTCAGGTATTGTGTTTACAGGGACATAAGGAACAGGGGCTATATAATAAAAACAGCTTTAAAGTTTGGCGCTGATTTCAGGATTTATGACAGAGGCGTCAAGCCAGGCGAAGACCATGCAAGATGGGTTGTATTTCCAGTGCATGAAAGTTCGGTTCTAACATGGTACGAATTTGCAGCTAAGAATAGGGTAGCACATTCTACTAAAAAAAGGCTTTTAATCGGCATACTGGATGTAGAAAATGATGTCACGTTCTATGAAATCCGCTGGTTGAGACCATAAAATAGCGCTGGACTTCTTTACGCACAATATTTAAATACAAACATTTATATATTGAGTATATATTAAATGTATATACAAGGTGTTACCACATTGTTTGAACCAACCTATCAAGGTCTTCCAATAATAACTGTGCAAACCAGAAGAGGACAAAAAAATGTCCTTGATGAACTACTTAAACACGAAATGGATATATACGATGTTGCTAAGGTCTTAAATGAAGGTTACGATTGTTCAAGAAGCAAGAGAAGAAAATGCGTTTTAGAAAAATGTATTGATAGGGGAAATAAAACAATAAAAGTTGTCGTGCAAAAAGGTTTTATCGAACTTGATGGTAAGGGGTGTTGGGAATTAATTCATGTTGGAAAATTTGCCAGGAGGATATAAAAATGAAAGATGTTTATGAAAATGATATATTATGTAAGAATTGTAAGAAAAAAACTATAAAGAAACACATTGTTAGAGATGGTTTTAAAATTAGAACTTGGGAATGTCAAAAGTGTGGTAAGATATGGCATCATCCATTAGATGCTAATGAATACTTAAAGTTTAATAAATTAAAACAAAAGAACTTTAAGGTAAAATTAAGAAAAGTAGGTAATAGTTTTTCTGCTACTATACCTAATGAAATTATTGAATTTGAAGGTATTAAAAAAGAAGGAAAGCTAGTCAATATGCAGTTAGAATCTGCTAATAAAGTTTCTATTATTTTAAAATCTTAGGAATGTTTGAAGAAGGTTTGATAGTTAAGAAAGGTTATAAGAATAAAGTAATTTGGGATGTTGCCAATAGACTTCAAAGACAAGGATTGAAAGTAAAGATTGATATATATAAAATACCTATAGATCCAGATGAAAGAATAGATTTTGGAATTAAAAGAAATTAAATAAACTTTTTTATCAAAACATATATAAACAAAACTTCTATAGTTTGCATTATGGAAACTCGAGATAAGATTCTTGAAGTTGTAAAAGCAAAAGGACCTGTTCTGCCTGTTCAGATTTCAAAGGAAATTGGAAGCAACATCCTTATGGCTTCTGCTCATCTTGCAGAATTGACAGCAAGCAACAGATTAAAGATTTCAACAATCAAGGTTGGAGGCTCGCCGCTTTATTATTTGCCTGGGCAAGAGTCAATGTTGCAGAGATATGTAACAAACATGAACGACAAGGAGAAAAGGGCATTTGATTTGATAAACCAAAGCAAAATATTAAGGGATTCCGAGCAAGAGCCTGTAATAAGAGTTGCGCTAAGAGAAATCAAGGATTTTGCATTTCCTTTGAATGTCACCCACAATAACAATAAAGAAATTTTCTGGAAATGGTACTTAACTCCAAATGAAGAAGCTGAGCAGTTGATAAAGGAAAGGCTGCAGATTCTGGAAAAACCAATTGAAAGAAAAATAGAAAAAGTGCAAAAACAAGAAATCAGGGAAAAAATTGAAGAAAAACCAATAGAGGCAATTAAAAAAGAAACAAAACCAAAGGAAATAAGAAAATACAAGCCAAGGGACAAAGAGGATGATTTCTTAAAGGATGTTATGAAATTCTTTGAAAAGAACAATATTAATGTTATAAGCAGCGAGATAATAAAGAAAAGTTCAGAGATAGATTTTATTGTTGAAATTCCAAGTGTAGTGGGCAATCTGCAATACTATTGCAAGGCAAGAAATAAGAAAAAGATTAGTGACTCTGATTTAAGCAATGCCTATGTAAAAGGCCAGCTAAAAAGGCTGCCGGTTCTTGTTCTTTCGCCAGGAGATCTGTCAGCAAAAGCCCAGGAAATGATAGGAAGGGAATTAAACAATTTAACATTTAAGAAGGTGTAACAATTTTAGTTTTCAATAAAATCAAAAAACGAGAACGACTTTTGAATATAAGCATCCCGATAAATCGAAGATTTTCGAATGTGATCGAAAATGCGTAGCATTTATCGACATCTGCTAAGCACAGATTGAATTAATAAAAACAATAAATTATATCAAATAAAAATGGGAGTAGCCTTAACAGAATTGCTGCTGATCAGAGAGATTGACTTAAATTTTCTTCATAACAAGGTTTTGATTGTTGATGCTCCAATGTGGCTCTATCAATTTTTAAGTTCTATAAGGCAAAGGGACGGCTCATTATTGACAGATTCAAAAGGCAATGTTACATCTCACTTGATGGGATTGTTGACAAGGGTATCAAACTTGACGCAGCAAGACATTAAGCTTGCATTTGTTTTTGACGGAGAAGCTCCTAAATTAAAGCACATGACGCTTGAAAAAAGAAAAGAGATAAAGCTTGAAGCGCAGAAAAAGTTTGAGAAAGCAAAAGAAAAAGAAGATTTGGAATTAATGAAAAAGTATGCTGCTCGCACATCAAGATTGACAGATGAAATGATAGACGAAGCAAAAAAGCTTATTGAAGGATTTGGATTGCCTGTTATAAGCGCTCCCTCAGAAGCAGAAGCGCAGGCATCGTTTATTGTCAAAAATGAAGATGCTTTTGCTTTGGCAACAAATGACGCTGATGCAATGCTTTTTGAAGCTCCAAAAATTGTGAGGAACTTGAACATGGCAGGCAAGAAGAAAAGAAAAGACAAGCTGAGCTATGAAACAATCACTCCAGATTTGATTGATTTGCATGAAAATTTGAAGCATCTTCAGATTAATCAGGAACAATTAATTGCACTTGCAATGCTTATTGGAACTGATTACAATTCTGGCGGAATAAAAGGAATCGGACCAAAAACTGCATTGAAAATGGCTAAAGAATATGGTAATAATTTTGAAGCTTTGTTTAATAATGCCAAATGGAATGATTTTTTTGATTTTTCATGGAAAGAAGTCTTTGAACTGATAAAAAATATGCCAGTGGACAATGACTACAATTTAAAATGGACGGATGTAGATCAAGAAAAAATAGTAAAATTGCTTGTTGACAAGCACGATTTTTCTGAAGAGAGGGTTAAGAATCAGATTGAAGGGTTAGTTAAAAATAAAAAACAAAAAAATCAAAAGGGATTGGGGGAGTTTTTTGGGTAAAGCATGGATAAAATTAAGATTAGAACTTTTAATGTAAAAATTGACAATAAATTAATGAATAAACTTAGAATCGTTTTAAATAAACAGGACCCAATTGGGATATATTTTGATAAAAAAACAAATTTCGATGAATATGACCCAGAGATTAAAAATATTTATAATGATTTCAATAAATGTAAGAATTTTAAAGAATTTAGTAAACTAGTGTATTCTATTTTTCAGTATTGGTTTGGAGCAGATGTAGCAGGAAATAAAATTAAATATAGCAAACTTTCTAGAGAATTATATCATATACTTAAAAAACATTTAAAAAATGACAAAACAAAACCTAAAATATTATTTAAAAAATAAATTATCAAAAAAAGAATTAAAATTTGTCCCATCTTCTTTTGATGTAGTAGGTGATATTCTGATTTTCTCTGATTTTCCTAAAGAGTTAGTTAAAAAAGAAAAAATAATTGGAAATACCATACTGAAGAATTATCATCATATCAAAACAATTTTAAAAAAAACTAAAAAATATTCTGGAAAGTTCAGGACACCGAAGCTGAAAGTCATTGCTGGCGAAAAGATAAAAGAAACAATATGTAGGGAAAATAACGTTTTTATAATTCTTGATGTCGAGAAGGTTTATTTCTCTCCTAGAATGTCGAGCGAAAGAAAAAGAATTGTTTCTTTAATTAAGCCAAATGAGTCTGTTTTAGTTATGTTTAGTGGTTCTGCTCCTTATCCTTTGGTTATAGCCAAAAATTCAAAATGCAAGGAAGTTTATGGAATTGAAATTAATCCCATAGCCCATAAATACGCGTTGGAAAATATAAAAAAAAATAAGCTTGAAAATAAAATAAAATTATTTCTTGGTGATGTAAGAAAAATAATGCCGAAAATAAACAAGAAGTTTGACAGAATTCTGATGCCCCTTCCGAAAGGAGGAGAAGATTTCTTAGATTTGGCATTAAAATACATCAAAAAAAATAGTATTATACATTTCTATGACTTTGAGCATAAAGAAGAGTTATATAAATCAGAAGAAAAAATAAAAAGTGCCTGTAAAAAATATAAAAAAAATTTCAAAATCTTAAAAATAACCAAATGCGGCCAATATTCCCCAAGGTTTTATCGAGTTTGTGTCGATTTTTTAGTGGATTAATAATCTTTTTTTGATTAATCTTTGTATTAATCCTTTTAGCCTTGGGGTTAATTGACCTGACTGATAAGTTTAATCGCCCCTTTACTCTTTTTCATTTATCTTCAAAATCCTCCATAGTGTTTAGCTCTAAAACACTTATCTCAAGTTCTTTTTTGTCTTTCATGTAGTTAGGCAACATATTAAAATATATAAAAGATTGTGGTGATAATAAATCACCATAAAATTTAAATAGTGTATAGATTATGTTATGCATATGGAAGGTGTATTATCAAAAATAGGATTAACAAAGAACGAGATAAATGTCTATACAACATTGCTGAAGCTAGGCACCGCCTTAGCAGGCGAGATAACATCCTATTCTGGAGTGCATCGCAGAAATGTTTATGATTCAATAGAGCGTCTAATTGAAAAGGGTTTGGTGAGTTTTGTTGTAATAAACAACAGGAAATGGTTTAAGGCTGCTGACCCATCAAGATTGCTTGTTGTTGTAGATGAGCAAAAAAATAGGCTTGATAACATAAAAATATCCATGGAGCAGCTTATACCTCAACTTAAAGCATTGCCCGTTATAAAAGAAAGGCAGGATGTTTCATATTTTAAAGGAAAGGAAGGAATTAAGACAGTTTATGAGGATATTCTGGCTACTGCGAAAAGCTATATTGGGTATGGACCTGGGATACACATAGACACTCTATTGAAAGCTTATTTCAATGATTATATAAGAAGAAGAATAAAAAAAGGAATGGGATTAAGAATGATATGGGACGAGCATTCTAGAGGAAAGTATTTTACAAAAACTTCATTGGTTGAATCAAAATTCTTGCCAAATGAGGTTTGCTCTTATGCTGCTTTAAGGATTTATGGCAACAAAGTTGCCTTAATGCTGTTTTCAGAAGATCGTCCATTAGCAGTTGTAATTGAAAACAAGGCAATTGCAGATGGCTACAGAAAGTATTTTGAGGTTATGTGGAAAGCTGCAAAGCCGTGAAAAGATATATAAATGAATAATATTTCTTTTGCTTGGTACACGCAATGAAGACATGAACACCCTTTGAGCGCAAGCTATGATATGCGGTAGTAACTGCCGAGCGTGTGCCTTATAAAATTAAAAATGGCGCAAACATACACTTACTTCATTTTTATACTCCTTGCATGGGGCTTGTGGGGATTTTTTGGAAAGTACGCATTAAAATACATAAGCCCGACCTCTTTAATATTGTTTGAAACGATTGGTGCTATTGTAATACAGCTAATTGTTGTAATTTTTCTATTTTATTATAAATATAAGTTTGATACTAACCCGACAGGAATTACCTTCGCTGTGTTGACTTCCATTTTTGGTGTTATTGGAACAATTCTTTTTTTCTTCACTTTGTCAAAAACAAAAGCTTCTGTTTTAGTTCCTTTAACTGCGCTTTATCCGGTTATTACCATATTGCTTAGCTTTTTATTTCTCAA
>JAGVYA010000027.1 GCA_018303505.1 Candidatus Woesearchaeota archaeon | reverse complement strand
TGGAATGGGCTTTGGATTTATCTTTATGTTGCTTTTCTGGGGACTCATTATTTGGCTCATAGTTACCTTAATCAATGCAAGCCAATCTAACAAGAATGGATCAGATTCATTAACCATCCTAAAGAAGAGATATGCTTCTGGAGAAATCACAAAGAAGCAGTTCGATGAAATAAAAAAAGAAATACTTGAGTGAGAACTATGAAATTAAACAATATAAACTTAGACAAAGCAGGCACTTTTGTTGAAGAAGCCAAAGCAGACAAAAGCAAGGCAATAAAGATAAAGAAAGTCGAAGGCGCTTGGAATTTTAATGAAGGAAAGCCACAGTTTGCATCAACTTTAGAGCATGCAAATGGAATCACTATTGTGGAAGCCGATGGCCCGCCTTTTATGGGTGGTTCGGGTATTAAGCCCGATCCCGTACAATACTGCTTATTTGGCTTAGCTGCTTGCTTTGCCCAGACATTCGCTTCTATAGCAGCAGAGAAAGGCGTTGAATTAAAAAAATTAAAAGTAGCTGCTGAAAACAAAGTAAATTTATCAAGAGCATTAGGCTTAGGCAACGAGCCGATTGTAGAGAGAGTTAAATTGCTTGTAGAAGTCAATGATGTTGATAAAAGTAAGATAAAAGAAATAGAACAATTGGCTAAGGAAAGATGTCCTGGGGTTTATTGCCTTACAAATCCTATAAAGCTGGATATAGAATTGAAATAAATTATGAAATTTTTTTAAAAAATAATATATTAGGATATTAGAATAATTTAATATTTGAAAAATGGGATTGTACAAAAAAACTCTGCAGAGAATTGCGCATTTCCAAACTCATAATCCATACACTACAATTTTAGTGCTTTTAGCCTTGACTGTTTTTATAATTGGAGGAATACCATATGTTAAAACAGTAGCATCATTAGAAAAGATGATGCCAGAAAGCATGGATGAAATCAAATATTTCAATGTCCTCAGAGATAATTTCTTGGGAAAAGACATGATTGGCATAGTTATAGATGTCGATATGGAAAGCCAAAATGAAAAGAGGATTTTTAGCGTGAAAGACAAAAGACTTCTCGAATACATTGAAAATTTAAGGGAACAGCTAAGCAAAGAAGATGATGTGATAGAGACATTTGCTGTGACAGATATATTAAAAAAATTCAACAACAACCATATCCCAGATGAACAAACTTTTGACTCTCTTATTAAAAATAAAGAAATTGCAAATTTAATCAGGAATTATATAAATGATGACTTTTCTATAACTTACATCATTTTGAATACAGATGTTGGAAGAGATGATAGACGATTAAGCAGCTTGGCAGAGGCTATAAAAAAAGATATACGAGATGCTGGCATGCCGCCAGGAATAACCATAAGGCTTACTGGCGTGCCATTAATACAACAAGAATTAAGCAAGATGATTAAATCAAGCATGCTTAATTCCTTATGGTCATCAATTTTGCTTGTTTTCTTAATAACCTTCTTGTTATATAGAAGCTTAGTTTCTTCGCTTCTTCCATTGATTGTAGTTTTTATCAGCGTTATATGGCTTTTCGGCACAATGGGTTACTTCAACCTCGGCATATCAACTTTAGCAGGCGGGGTTGCAGCAATTGTCATAGGTGTTGGAATAGATTATTCTATCCATCTAATGAACAGGTACAAGTATGAAAGAAAGCAAGGCAAAAAAATTGAAGAAGCAGTTGAAGAGGCTGTTGTAAGCACAGGCACAGCATTATTTGCAACAGCTATCACAACTTTGGCAGCTTTTTTTGCATTTCTGTTTGGAACAATGCCGGAAATGGGAAGATTCGGGATGTTAATGATTATTGGCATTTCATATTCTTTGGTTTTTACGATAATTGGACTTCCTGCAATGCTTGTTGCCGAGGAAAAGCTTGTTGTTTTCTATAAAAACAAGAAACATTATTTGAAGGTAAAAAATGCTTGAAGAAACTGCTGAGAAAATAGTGAAATTACAGGTTAAATATCCTAGGATAGTGCTTATGATAATACTATTCGTAACGCTTCTGCTTATTCCTGGAATACTTAAAGTTAAGATTGAGCCAAGCCTTGAAAAAGTCCTTCCTGAGGATTTGCCTGTTATTAAAACAATGAATGACATGCGCAGCCAGTTTGGAGCTGATATGGTTTATATTGTGCTGGAGCCCGACTATGCAGCTGATGTCAGGGAGCCTAAAATATTAAAGTACATAGATGCTTTGCAGCAAAAACTCATTAAAGATGAAAACATTTTGGAAGTGTCTTCAATTGCAAGTATAGTAAAAGAAAAAATTGGCTTTATTCCTGATTCAAAGAGAAAAATTGAAGCTGTCCTAAATGAAGACCCAAGAACTTTTAAGCTTACAAACAGGGATTACTCACTTACATTTTTACAATTAAGGACAGACACAGGCACAAATGCAGCTCTTATAAAAAAGCTTAAATTTGATATTAAGGATGACATAGCAAGCCTTGAAGAGATTAATCCTGGACTAAACGCCCATGTAACAGGATTCAACATTATCGATAAGGCAACATTCGACATAATGATTTTTGATTTTTCTTTTGAGACTCCGCTTGCATTTGTCTTTATAGGGATGATAGTATTCATTGTTTTTAGGTCATTAGTCAAAGGATTTATTCCAATGACAGTTGTGATGATTTCTATGATCTGGACAACTGGCTTAATAGGATATTTTGGAATTGTTCTTTCATCTACTAATATAGTAGCAGCTGCAATGATAATGGGGCTTGGCATAGATTTTGGCATTCATATCTTATACAGATTTTACGAATTGAAAACAAAAAATTCAAGGGAAAATGCTCTTGTGCATTCTTTAAGAGAAAGTATGCGTGCATTGGTAGCTGCAGCATTAACTACAATTGCTGCATTTTTGTCTTTGCTTTCCAGCCCATTGCCAGCTATACAAAATTTTGGGATTGTGCTTTCAATAGGGATAGCCTCTGCATTAATAGCAGCTGTTGGGGCGCTTCCAGCAATTATTTTCCTTTACGATACGCATGCTCATAAAAATCTTAGGTTAGCAAAAAGCTGAGGGGGTAACAAAAATGAAAAATAATCTTATGAAAATTTTTATTGCAGCATTATTAGTTTTAACTTATTCAAATATAGCATTTGCAGCTGTTGAATTTGACAGTGTAAGTTTTGATCCTGCTGTTATTACAGCTGGTGATGAGGTTGATGTAACAATTAATTTTCATGACGAGGCTTTTTATGACACTCTAGCGCAATACAAAGGTACTGCGCTGAAGGTATTTTTAGATCCAGCAGACACTATATCTGAAAAGTATCTTTTGATAACAGATGCAACAGGAAGCCCTAATGTAGGGCATTTATTTGCTCAAGGTGTATGGAGAAAGACATTTAGGGTGAAAGTCAGCAATGACGCCTCTCCTGCCAAATATAAGCTAAGAGTTAAATTTCAATATTATGTTGACGATAAGCCCCTAGATGTTGCAAAAGTCCACGATTTTTTTATTGATGTTAAAAAGGAAGGCATTATTTTGGGTGTGGCTAATATCGTGACTGTGCCTTCTGCTGTAAGACCAGGAGATAATTATGTTGAATTGGATACTTATGTAGAGAATGCTGGCAACAAAAATGCAAAATCTGTTGAAGCAATACTTAGTTTGCCAGATAAGCTTAAGCATTCCTATACCAACAGCAATAGATTATGGATTGGAAAAGTAGCTGTTAATGAGTCTAAAAAAGCAACATTTTTTATTAATGTTGAAGAAGATGCTAAACCAATCAAGTACAATCTTGAGCTAGAGTTCAACTACATGGACTTGGATAACAACAAATACACAAAGAAAGTTACGATGCCATTTTTGGTAAAAGAAAAGCCAATCATAGATGTTGTTGATGTCAAAGGCAACGGAAAAGCTGGCTCAACAGCTAATTTGGAAGTTTATTTGAAAAATACAGGCACAGAGGATGCAGAAGCAGTTGATGCAAGACTAATAACCCAAAGCTCACAGCCATTTAGCTTTGACTCAAGGAGCAATTATGTAGGAGAGCTAAAAGTTGGTGAAATTGCAAAGGCAGTGTTTAAAGTTAAGATTGACAAGGATGCAGAAATGAAGGAGCATTTCATAAAGCTGCTCGTCAGAGCAAAAGGAGACAGCGACAAGGGAGATGAAAATATATATACCTTTAACCGAAGAGCATCAATAAAGGTAGAAGGAAAAGAAAGTAATAAGATAATTGGTATAGGGATTACAGCAGTAATAATAGTACTCGGTTTAATTGTGTTTAAGATTGTAAAAAGAAAAAAATAATAGAGGGAAGAAAATGAAATTAGAAAACTGGTTAAGATTAATAGCAGGTATATTTGTTTTGATAAGCCTTGCCTTGGGCTATTTGCATAGCAGTTATTGGCATTTATTTACCGCTTTTGTTGGGATGAATTTAGTACAGTCTGCATTTACTAGCTGGTGCCCATCAATGGTTGTGTTAAGGAAATTTGGAGTAAAAGAATAAAACAATTATGATATAGCTAAAAACCATGAGGTGAAAACAGATGAAAATAGGCATAATATTAAACACAAACGATGCAGAGACATGCTGGAATTGTTTTAGATTCTGCAATGAAGCCCTTAAAAATAATCATTTTATAAAAGTATTTCTGCTTGGCAAAGGCGTTGAGCTTGAAAATGTAAAAGATGACAAATTTCCTTTGCTTGAAGGTTCTATTAAAAAATTTATAAAGAATAATGGAATAATTCTTGCCTGTGGAGTTTGCTTGAAAATAAGGGAAAAAGAGATTGGCATTTGCCTTGTTTCTGCAATGGAAGATATGCTGAAAATAGTTGAGGAGTCTGACAAAGTTGTGACTTTTGGTTAAGATAATCTATTTTTTGATTTCATTTTTTCAACTATTCTCTATAACCTGTTCAGATTTGGCAAGTGCTGCTCATAAAAGAATGCAAGCTCTTCATCTTTCTTTTTTAATTCATTCTCTATTTTCTTGCGAATTTCTATGGATTGGATTTCTTTCTTATTCTTTACAAATCTCTTGATAGTTTCTGTTATTTCTTCTGCTATTTTTTCACATCGCATTTCATCATAGTGAGCGCTTGCGCAGGCTGCGTAAACTGAACCATATATTTTCTTCTCGTTAAACATTTCTTTGTGCCCTCTTCTTTTTACAACAATCGGCATTTTGTTATATCACCACCCATATCATATAAGCACCAAGCGCTAATAAAAACAAACCAATAGCCAATCTCATCAAGCCTCGATGCTCTTTTCTCCATTTCTCAAGCATTTTTGATGTGTAGCCAAAATACACAAACCCAACTATAACAATTAGCGGCAGTATAAATACTAGATTGTAAAGCAAAAGCAAAGGTATTCCTTCACCATACTGCCCTTTTGTGAGCATGCCAAGAATCGCCAAATAAGGGGCGCCTGTGCAGGGCAATTCAACAAAGACTACAAAAATTCCAAGAAAAGCTGCAACAGCCAGGCTAAGCGCTGGGTGCTTTGTTTCCATCCTTTCCATTGCGATTGAATATTTTTTAATTCTTTCAGCTGCGCCTGGAATCATCTGCAATGAAAATCCTTTGCCATACCAAAAATAATCCTTCACCTCAAAAAGCCCTGCAATTATTGCCACGCTAGCAGCAAACCAGTAAAACGGCTTTGCAAATCCTGCTGTATAAGCTAAAGTGAATATGCCGATTCCCATTAAGAAGTATGTAATATAAACAAAAGTTATGTATATTAAGCCAGCAAGCAGCATTCTAGCGGTATTTTTGAACACCCTTGTCATGTAAGCGAGCAAGAATATAAGAACCCCAAATACACAAGGGTTTATGCTGTCTGCTAATGCTGCTGCAATTATTATTCCTAATGTAAGCTGCTCTACCATTGTTTAATATTCAGAAAATTTTATTATTGACAACCTTCAGGCATCGGAGTATCAGTCCCAAGATGTTTATTGGGCTCATAAAACTTGTCTATATCTTTCCTTATTGTGCAGATATCAATTCCCTGCTCATGCATTTGTTTTGTCTTCTTTGCAATGTCAAAGCAAACAGAGCAAGTAATCCCATGCTTGTCAAATGTGCCGTCATCTCTCCAGAAACAATGCCTTGAATGCTTATGCCCCTCAAACTTGCATCCGCAATAGCACGGCACTTGCTCAAGCAATGCAGCCCCTTCATTAGTTTTTGCCCATTCATAAATTGCACGCTTTTCGCCTGTAACATAAGAAGGAACTTGGTCTTTTGCAGTTTCCGATGAAATAAAAAAATACGCTATAACACCAACAAAAAGAAGAATAACCGCCACAGCAATTATTTTTTCTTTACCCATTTTTCCCTCACTTAAAAAATTCTATTATGAAAAACAAAAATATTACAATTAAACTGCCAAGCACACTGTACCAAGCTAATTTATCATCTGATAAATCTCCAATTGAATTCCTGTTTTTTAACAAAAATCCAAATGCTAAAAAAGCAAAAGTCACAATAACTGCTTTCCCAATCCAATGGTGCCCAAATGTTGATGCAAGAAATGTTTTAAATTGCACTATGAACTCTGCTATAACAATTAAAATTACAAGCAGCCATGCGCTTACTGTTGCACCCAAATAAAAATTGAATTTTATCATTGCAATGCCCCGATTTTTACAATTCTACCCATTATGCCAAGCAGCGCTGAAAGAATGATTGTAAGAATCCACCATCTCTTGCTTTCTTCTGCTTTGCCTGTAAAAACCATACCAGCTGCAACTGTTGCTATTATTGGAAGTAATAACCCCCAATGCTCCTTTGTTTCCATTATGATAGAGTGAGCCCACGACCATGAGCCAGCTTTGATAAGAGTTTTTGTTGCTGGATAAAACGTTATGTAGAGTTTGCCTGCTGGCAGCAGCAATATCCAGCTTATTGCAGCAGTTGCAAAAGAGAGAGGCTTAATCCAATTGGTTTGTTTTTTTAAATATAATAAAATAATAATCGGAAATGCAATAAGTGCTAAGCCTAAAATTATATGCGCAAACAACACAAAATCTCTCATTTGAGCCTCTTTTAAGGTTTCCTTGTTAAAACTACTATATAAACATAGCAGTTTTGAAATGTGATTTTAGGATGTAATTTAACGATTTTTAGTAATGCCTATTTTTGGGCAGTAATCTTTTATGTAGCACTTAGAACAAAAGGGGCTTATTGGAACACAAATATTTTGTCCGTGAGCTACTAATAAATTATTTAAATCATGCCAGTATCTTCTTGGAATAATCTTCATCAATTTCCGCTCAGTTTTTTCTGGAGTTTTTGTTTTAACCCAGCCTAAACGGTTTACTATTTTAAAGACGTGGGTATCCACCGGTATATGGGAGTTTTTGCCAAAGCCATAGCACATCACAATTCCCATGCATTTTCTTCCAATTCCTGGCAATTTCAATAATTCCTCTTCTTTATCAGGCACTTTCCCATTATAATTTTCAATCAAAATCTTGCAAACTTGCTTAATCCACTTTGCTTTTGTTGGGTAGAAGCCGACTGGAAAAATCGCCTTTTCAATTTGCTTTTTTGATAATTTCAGCATGTCTTTTGGGTTGTCTGCTAAATCAAACAATCTTTTCGATGCTGGAGCTGTTGTTGTGTCTTTTGTCCTTAAGCTTAAAATGCAGGAAATCAATACAAGAAAAGGATTTTTTGTTTTTTCTCCGATTTCTGTAGCGATTGGGTTTTCGAAATGTTTTATTTCTTTTTTTAGAAGTTTTATTATTTTGTCGATATGTTTTATGTAATTTTTAGACATTTTACTTCAAAATCCTTCCGTTCTTCCTGCTCCAAAGCAATAAGTCCAATTCGTCCATATCAATTCCACTGTCTTTAGAGAAGTCAATGAATTTTTGCTCAATTTCTAAATATTCCCTGTTATTTTTTGGCTTTTCATTTGTTTTTAAAATTCCAAATTCATGCAGAGAGTTTATTATGTGCTTGTCTAATATTGAATAGCCTTTAAATCCAATATTTCTCAGGAAATGTGAAGATTCTTTGTATCCTAATCCCTTTACATCCTTGTTTAGTGCAAAAAAATCTCGCAACTCATCTTTGTTTTTGAATGATTTTATTTTATTTTTTAATTGAAAGTTTAATGAATTTTTAAGATATGTTCTTGTGTGAATAATATGAGCAGGCCTTACATTATTAAATCTGTAAATACCTTCCAATCTTCTTGTCATATCATCTGCGCTGCCATTTATCAAAACATTCCTGACTGCATCAACTGCTTTTGCGCCCATTTCTGCACTAGTATTGGCTGTAAAAATGCAAAAAGCAAGCTCTTCAAATAAACGATCGTCATCTTTAGTTTCAACTGGTAATAGGATTAATTCGCCATTCCTGTAAAACCAAGAATAAGGATCGTTAAAGAAAATCTTAAATTGATTTAATCTTTCTTTGATTTTGTGTTTTTTATTATTATAATCTTGTTTTAATTGCTCTATTTTATCCATAAATTGTAGGATTTTTTATTGTTTTTTAAACTTTGTTGTATGTTTCTTTTCCTTTGCCTTATTATGCGCAATCATAAGAAAAACAATCATCAATGCGGAATAATTAACCAGCATAAACCATGGATTGCTCCAGCTTATGCCATTGAACTTGTAGTCTGACAAAGGCCATAAGAATGGCGTAGGGAAATATATAAATGAATGTGTGGGTATGTCTATGAGTATATGAATCCCCCATGCAGTTAACGCCCAAAACAATTTTTTTGTGAAAGCATAAATCAAAATAAATACAAAAAGAAACACAACAAAGCTATGTGTCATATTGTAAGCAGCGAAAAGCCAATCTGGAAGAGAATTTATTGCAGGAGGCCCTCTATGAAAATTGCTGTTTAATAAATTAATCACAAAAATAATCCCAAAAGAAAGAAAATCTGGCAATAAGCCAAATAAAGTTGCAAGCCAAACATATTTTTTCTTATGAAAAACAGCATATGTCCATAAACCATGAGCAAAAATGTCCATTTTAAGCAATATTATTGTAATAATTCATACCCTAAAAGTCGAAATGATAAATATGTGTTTCCTTCCACATTGCTACTTTGTAAAAATTCTAGAGAAAACTTGTATTTTTTGTTTAACTCAAATTGCTTTGGATTATCAACTAAAACAGTTACCCCTTTATCGTAGGTTGTAATATTATCATCTTCTGAAATTAAAATATGGTCTGAAGCACATGGCTTGCAAAAAGCATTCTTAGGACATGGTGGACAAGTATAAATTTTAACTACATATCCTTCAATATTGTAATTTCCTGATGTCACATTCTTATTTCTTAATTCACCTATTGATAAAAAATCGTAATTTAAACTTAGAGGATAAGTTCTTTCAATTTTGTTTTCACATGAGTAAACAAATAAAGATATTAATAATACCAATAAAAACATTAGAAGCTTATTTTTTATATTCATTTTGTCGTTATTTGCTCATTTAATTTATTAATTTTATTTCAACTTCAAACTAAACTCGACTCCACTTCCAATCGGTACTAAAACGCTTTTCAGATTTTTGTTTTTTCTTACATAACTCAAGTAATCTCTCATATACTTTTCAAACATTATTGCGTTGTCAGCCACGATTACAGCACCTTTTGTTAGTTTAGGATACGCCAGTTTAAAGTAATTGATGTAGTCTTCTTTCACAGCATCCAAAAACAAGAAATCAAACTTTCCCTTTAACTTTGGAATTTCTTGCAAGGCATCTTCCTGAACTATTTTTATGTTGCTTAGTTTTGCCCTTTTGAAATTATAAGCAGCCATCTTTACCTTATGTTCCGATATTTCAATAGTTGTAATTTTCCCTTTATTCTGCTTTGCAGCCTTGCCAAGCCAGATTGTAGAGTAGCCATCAGAGGTTCCAACTTCAAGAACATTTTTTGCTTTTGAAATCAAAACAAGGATATAAAAAAATTCGCCTGTGTCGGCAGAAATGTTGTAATAGCCGTCATGGGTTCTGCCAAAAATTTCTAGCTCTTGAAGTAATCTTTTTAGTGAGTTGTTCATTTTATTTTTTATTTATTGTATATTTTTTAATGAATTTTTATACTCAAAATTATTTTTCATCAAATAATAGAATATTATTGTTCCAGCCAAAACAATAACTGCAGATGAAACAAAAACAAATGCTAAGCTTGTTACAAGCATTATCAACCCGGCAATTATCGGCCCTATGCCGCCGCCAATGCCGAATGCTGTGTTGAACAACCCCATCACAGAGCCCATGCCAAGTTTTTTTCCAAGCTGAGCTGTTATTGCGCTTCCAGCTGGTATTGAAATTGCTGAACCTAAACCCATTAATATGTTAAATAACAATAATGTATAGAAACCTGCTGACAAAGGCATTAATGCAAGGGCAATAAGCATCATAACGCTTCCAGCAACCATCATTGCAACTTTATCGCTTTTATCCGCTACTATTCCAAAATATCTCTGAAATAAGGAAGAAGCTAACAAATTTGCGCTCACAACAAACCCAATCTGGAAAATAGTTACATTTATCCTTTCAGCAATCAGCGGAAGAAATCCCATTAAAGTAGCTATTCCATAAGCATTCATAACCCTGAAAATCAGCATTGCCTGCATTGTTTTGTTTTTTAATATGGTTTTAAATGAAGATGGCTTTATGTTTTTATGGGCATTAATCTCTGGCAGCATAAATATAAGCAAAAGAAGCGACAAAAAGCTTATTGCTCCCATTGCATAGAAAGCGGCATCCATATGCCAGATGTCATGCAATGCCCCTCCAATAATTGGGCCAAAAGCCAAGCCCATGAAAAAAGCTATTGTGAAAGTCCCAAGATACTTGCCTTCCTGGTTTTTTGGCGCAATGTCGCCAATATAAGCCATTGAAATTGGCAATACCATTGCAGATGCTAATCCATGTAAAATCCTTACGATTACTAATGATGTTGTGCTTGTTGCAACAGCGTAGAAAAAAGAAAGTATAGTGTAGCCAGCTAATCCAACAAGCAAAAGGTTTTTTCTTCCCTTGAAATCTGATATTCTTCCGATTAAGGGCGTGAGTATTGCCCTTGACAAAGTAAAGGAGCCAAAAATCAGCCCAATCATCAACCCATTTGCGCCGAGGTCTTTTGCATAGATAGCCATAAATGGCTCTATTATGCCTGTGCCAAGCATTGTTGCAAAGACAGCAATGAACAAAATTGTAAAAATGCGTTTTTCCATAATAATCTAGAATTTTTTGTTATTTTTAAGCGTTGTTGTTGAATTTTAATATAGATTCTAACAACATAGGAAACTTATCAAAACCCGCCTTTTTGTTTATATGTCCTCCATTGTGAATTATTGTTAATTTTGCATCAAGAATTTTTGCTAACTCTTTAGTTATTCCTAATGGGATGTATGGATCATTGTCAGATGCAAAAACAAAAAATTTATTGCAATTATTCTTCATTTTCCCCCACTTGAATTCCTTGTCAACAAAAGTCTTGTTTATTTCATCGTAAGAACTATTTAGCAATTTATGGAATCCTGCAACAAAGAAAGCAGCCTTTATTTTTTTGCTTGTTTTTTCGAGATAATTCAAAATAAATGCAGTGCCTAAGCTGTGCCCAATTAACACAGTTTCTTCATTTATTTTATCTTCATAATGTGAGAATACCCTTAACCAGCTTTCAAGTGACTGGTCAAGCGGAGTAGGGAATTTTGGAACAATAACCTCAAAACCTCTTTTTTCAAGCTCTGTCTTAAGCCATGGAAACCAGTTTGCTTCTGGATTTGCATAAACGCCGTGGATTATGAAGAAGTTCATTTTAATTTTGAGTAAAGTAGCGCGTCAATTAATTTTCTGTCTTTAACATGGTAATCTTTCATTTTGCCTTCCAGCTTATATCCATTCTTTTCCAAAACTTTCGCAGAAGCCCGATTTAAGGAAAACACATTTGCATAAATTCTCCTTAATTTTAATTTGTTAAATCCAAAATTTGTGACTAGTTTTACAGCTTTTGTCATAATTCCTCTGTTCCAATGCTTTTTTCCCATCCAATACCCAATTTCTGCCTTGTGATTTTTTTCTATATTATGAAGCCCAACAGCACCAACAACGTCTCCATTAATATCAATTGCAAACGCTATTTCCTTTGGGGTTTTTTTCTTTGATTCATTTATGCAATAGGTTATCCATTTCTTCGCAACTTTTATTGTATACGGATAAGGAATCCTCAGTGTATACTTATAAATATCCTTATCATTAATATTTTTTTGCAAAGATTTTTCATCACCTTTCTTATAAGGCCTCAAAATAAATTTTTTTGATTTTATGACTACCATCTTATCTTTTCAAAAACCCACTCAGCGTAATCTGCTCATCTCGTTTAGAGCTCAAATAAATAACCTGCCCTTCCCTTGAGCCATATCTATATACAGAAATGCCTTTGCACCCAAGCTCATAAGCCATCATAAATATTTTTTCAACATCTTTAACATTTGCGTCTTGTGGCAAAGTAACAGTTTTTGAAATTCCGTTGTCGACATATTTTTGGAATGCAGCCTGCATTCTTACATGCCACTCTGCTGCAATGTCAGAGCCCACAACAAAAATTTTTTTCAGTTCGTCAAAAATCTTAGATTTTTGAGCGTGCTCAGAAATGCGTTGCATTTCTGACATTTCAGGAATTTCCTGAATGTTTTGTATTGAGCCTTCTTTGTTTATCTTTTCAATAATTTCGTCATTATACAATCTATTTTCTTTTAATGCTTTCTTCAACCCCTCATTAAAATAAATCAATGTTTTCCCTTCTGCAGTCCTTCTTGCGTAGCTTAAAGCAAATAACGGCTCTATTCCGCTTGAGACATCAGCAATTATGCTTATTGTGCCTGTTGGCGCAATTGTTGTGAGAGTTGCATTCCTCAATAACATATGACAGCCTTTGAATGCCTTGCTTTTCCTGTTCCACGCGCTGTTTTTCCATTCCGGAAAATGGCCTCTTTTTGAAGCAAGCCCCATTGATGCAATGCTTGCCTCTTTTGATATAAATTTCATGACTTCTTCTGCTGTTTTGGTTCCTTTTTCAGAGTCGTAAGCAATCCCTAATTTAATAAGCATATCCGCAAAGCCCATCACTCCTAATCCGATTTTTCTGTTTTTATAAACGATTTTTTTATTTTCCTTTAAGGGATAATTGCACATGTCAATAACATTGTCAAGAAAATGAACTGATGTGTGAATTATTCTTTTAAGTTTTTCAAAATTAATTATTCTATTTTTAACAACATTTGATAAATTAATGCTACCTAAATTACAAGATTCATATGGAAGAAGAGGCTGCTCGCCGCAGCTATCAGTAGATTCTATTGCACTAAGATTTGGTGTTGGATTAAATTCATTAATTCTATCGATAAATACAACTCCAGGATCGCCATTGAGCCATGCCTGCTCGCAAATAAGCTTAAAAATTCGCTTTGCGCTTTCTTTTTTGACAGCTTTTTTTGTCCTTGGATTTATCAAATTGTAATTCTTATTCTTCTTTACAGCCTCTATAAACTTGTCATTTATTGCAACAGACACATTGAAATTTGTCAAGACATTTTCCTTGCTTTTTACTGTTATAAAGTCCTCAATATCTGGATGCTCTGCATTTAAAATGCCCATATTCGCTCCTCTTAGCACACCTCCAATCTTAATCTGCTCAGTTGCGGCATCAAATATTTTCATGAAGGAAACAGGCCCTGAAGTCAAGCCAGCGCTTTCTATTATATCACCTTTTGGCCTTAGCTTTGAGAAATTAAATCCAGTTCCAGCTCCTGTTTTGTGGATTAAGGCTGCATCGTGCAATGTCTTAAATATCGAGCTTATGTCATCATCAATCGGAAGCACAAAGCATGCTGCCAATTGCTGCAATTTTCTTCCTGCATTGAACAATGTCGGGGAATTTGGCAAGAAATCAAGCGAAGCCATCAAATTGTAGAATTCCTCCTCTATCTTCTTTATGTTCTTGCCTTTGTATTTTAAATCTGCCTGTGCAATATTTTTAGCAACTCTTCTGAATAAATCCTCTGGCTTTTCTATAACCTTGCCTTTATTGTTTTTTATTAAATAGCGATTCTCAAGTATAGTTAACGCGTTTTTTGATAGGTTTATTTTTGGCATAGTATTATAAGATATTTAAAAATTAGAACATTAATCTTTTTATTTATCTTTATCTTCTCTTTTTTAATTACCTCTTTAGGAATAGTTACCCATAACTTATTTCCATGCTTTCTAGGTACAGCCTTAAATTGCATCATTTATATCGTTAATTGTTTTTGTGCATAATCATTATAAATTTATTGTTTTAATATCCTTTATTTTCAAAAACTTTATATAAACTTAAATCAAAGAATCCGATATGGAGCATTTATCCATAAAAGATATTCATGACCGGCTTTTTGAGCTTGAAGGCTGGGAAATGATTGGACATGAAATAACCAAGGAATTTAATTTCAATGATTTCAAGGAGGCAATGGATTTTGTGCAAAAAGTAGGAGAAGAAGCAGAAAGGTTGCATCATTTTCCTGATATTATCATCAGAAACAGCAGAGTTTTAATAAATTTGACAACACAAGAAGCAAGTGGCTTGACTCATGATGACTTCAAGCTGGCAAAGATTATTGAGCAGTTGGTTTAAATTTATTATCTAAACTTTTGTTTAAAATCCATATTATCTTCTAATACTCAATTCCTCTTCTTGCTACAATCCCTTTTTGCCAGGGGTGCTTAATTCTTTGAATAACATTTACATAATCCGCTGCTTCCATCAATTCTTTCGGAGCATCCCTTCCTGTGAAAATCAATTCTGTTTTTCCATGCTCTTTCACAATCTCCAAAACATCATCCAAAGGAATCAATCCTTTTTCCAAAACGCAGTTTATCTCGTCAAGAATAATAATATCATAATTGCTGCTTTTAATAATATTTTTTGCATGCTCCCATCCACGCATTGCAGCATCTTTCTCTTTTATGTCAGGCTGGAAAACAAAAGCTCCTGTTTTGTCCGCAAATTCCTGCAAGTGCTTTTGCTTTTCCTTCAGGGCATCAACTCCAAACTGCTCAATTTCAAAACCTAGTTTTTTGGCGCTGTACAGCTCGCCTGTAAAGCCGCTTTTAAGGAATTGCACCATATGAACGTTCAGGTTGTTTCCAATTGCCCTCAATGCTAATCCTAATGAAGATGTAGTCTTTCCCTTGCCATCGCCTGTAATAACATGGACTAAGCCAAGACTTTCTTTACTATTATCTCCTCTCACTTTGATTGGAGTTTTGATTTTTGTTAATGTCATTTTATTGGCTTATTTTGAAATATTTTTAATTATATTCTTCATCTTTTCAATCTGTTGCTTCGCAACATTTTTTTGTGCTCGGCGTAAATTGTTTGTCACTAATTTACGCCTCGCCTAGTTATTCATTAAACATCAAAAGCGGATTACTTTTATCGCCTTTGCATCTAAAAGTCGCTCTCGTTTTTTGAATTTTTATTTCGTTAATGCGTTGTTTGTAATTAAACTTCATAACAAAATCTATTGGTTACAATATCCAACAAAAAATCACTCTTTTTTGGAGATTAGAATGATAATAAAAGAAAAAACTACATACAGAGTCCCCAACCGCAGCCTGGACAGTGCAGACAGCCTTCCTTCAATTCAACCTTTGTGCCGCACTCTGGACAATTCTCTATTGTTGCTTTGGTCATTGGTTTTGCCTCGCTTCCGTTTCCATTTGCAAAAACTAATCCGCTTTCTGACTCTTTTATTGTTTTTTTCTGCTCTTGTTTGATTTCAACCTTTGCCTCTTCTTTTGCTTCTTTTGATTTTGGCGCAACAAGCACCTGGTCTTTAATGCTGGAGTCCCTAAAGACAGTTACGTCTTTGCAGCCAAGCTTGTAAGCCAAAATATAGCTTTCTCTCATATGCTCAAGAGTTGCATCTGCCGGGAAATTGTTTGTCTTTGATATTGAAGAGTCAACCCATTTCTGGAAAGAGGCTAATGCCCTTATATGATCTTCTGGAGTGATGTCCATTGCAGTCACTAATGCTTTTCTGACTCTTTCAGGCACGTACTTAATCCATTGGATAGAGCCCTTGTGCTCATTAATGTCTTCCATTAACTTATCATTGTACAATCCTTCTTCTCTTAACACCTTTTCAGCAGCAGGATCTACATAGTAAAAGCTTCCAACCTTTACATTCTTCTCAAATACAAGGGAATAAACTGGCTCCATTCCGGATGAGCAGCCCGCAATCATTGAAATGCTCCCTGTTGGAGCTATTATTGTTGTGTAGCCATTTCTAATGCCATGTCTTTTGATGTCTTCGCTTATTTTGTCCCAGTCAAAGTGCCATTCCTGTCTTAAATCAGCCCCCCTGATTGGAAGCCTGCCTTTTTTATAGAAGCTCTTATCATAATATGGCAAATTCCCTCTTGTCCTCGCTAGTTCAATACTTTCAACCTTGCTCCAGTAAGCAATGAATTCCATCAATTGCTCCATAAACCTGCGCCCTTCTTCTGTGTTGTAAGGCAATCTTAATTCATAAAGCAAGTCTCCTAATCCCATAATGCCCAAGCCTATTTTTCTTGTTGCCAAGCTCATTTCTTCAATTGCCTGCAATGGGAAGTTATTAACATCGATAACATTATCTAAAAATCTTGTGCAGCTTCTTATGACTTCTTTTAATGCATCCCAGTCAACATGTGTATTCCCTTCTTCATCCTGCCTTGCAAAAGCCCATACATTTATTGAGCCAAGATTGCACGGCTCGTTTGGATACAATAAAACCTCACCGCAATTATGGACAACAATGCCATTGGCTATGAATGAATGAGTTAATGGTTCTGTTAGGTCATAAACTTCTTCAACACCATTTAGTTCTATTCTATGTAATTTATCTATACTTTCTTCAGAATCAACAAGAATCCCATCCTCTTCTGTTAACTTATAAGCTTCTTTCCATCCATCTATTGTTAATATCTTATGGTCAGGTGTGCATTTTAATTGTTTTCCTGTTTTTGTTGTTATTTTAATTGTTTGTTTTATCCCTGTTTTAAATGCTCTAAATTCTGAAACATATGCAGTTACAATTGAAAATAAGTTTCCGCTTTGAACTCTTTGATTAACAACTAACTCAATTCCACCATTTGGATATTTCTCAGCAATTTCTTTTATAGGCATAAAACCATTTCTGGTTGAAATTAAAGTATCTCCTGTTAGACATGGATTTGTTGTCACAATAGGCCCAAGATGCTCATAAAATGGATTGTAGTCATTAACTTTGTCAAAGAAAATAACACCAGGCTCTGCAGACTCCCAAGCTTGATATACTATCTTGTCAAATAACACTCTTGGATTTACTGTCTTTACAACAGTGCCATCTTTTGGGTTGACCAATGGATAAGGCTCATTCTTTTCATAATGCTCCCAGAAGTCAGGCATTATCAAAACAGAGATGTTAAAGTTTCTTAATGACTTGTTGCCATCTTTTGCAGTTATGAACTTTTCAATGTCAGGATGGTTGCTGTTCAAAATGCCCATATTGGCTCCTCTTCTTATGCCGCCTTGCTTTATAACTTCTGTCATAGTGTCAAATAGCCTCATAAAGCTTAATGGGCCTGATGCAACTCCTCCTGTAGAGCTTACAAAGTCACCTTCAGGCCTTAATTTAGAGAAATTGTAACCCATGCCCCCTCCAGCCTTAAAGACAATTGCCGTGCTCTTCAAAGTTTCCATAATGCCGTCTATTGAGTCAGGCACGTCTAATACAAAACAAGCACTTCCCATTCCTAATGGATTTCCAAAATTTGCAATTGCCGGTGTATTTGGCATGAATAGCTTGTAAGTCATTAAGTTGTAGAATGTATCTATATTCTTTTCATAATCATTGAATTGGCCTGTTTTAATCATCTCAAAAAACTTGCCCCATGCAACTTTCATCTGCTTGTTCCTGTTGAACCTGTTGTACATTCTTTTTAGAGCTTCTAAATGGTATCTGTTGAGCTTATAATTTCCAATACCATATTCATAAACAGCTGGCTTGAAATCCTCTATCATATTGACTGGCTGCTTTGCATTAATATCAAATACTCTTGCGTCATAGAATAAGTCCGGCAATGCTGCATGCACAGCAACTCTTGTGAATAACCCCTTTGGAGTTTCTATCAATTTCCCTGTTGTGTCCTTTCTCAAGTACCTTGCTTTTAAAACCCTTAATGCATTGACATCAAACCTTTTGTCAACTTCATCAATATCTTCCTTCTCTAATACTAGCTGCTTTTCTTTTCTTATTGCAGCTCTTTCCTGCCTGTAAAGTATATACGCTTTTGCTGTTGAAGCATGGCCTTCTTCAATTAATACCCTTTCCACTAAGTCTTGTATCTGCTCAACTGAAGGAGTGCTTTCCAGTTTGCCTAGCTCTGCAACAACCCTGTCGCTCAGCTGCTGTGCTACCCTTCTGTCTTTTCCTCCAACTGACTTGGCAGCCTTGAATATAGCGCTTGTTATCTTGCCTTGGTCAAATGACACTATGCTCCCGTCCCTTTTCCTTATCCTAGACATTCTGGTTTCCATCTTTAACCCTCTTTTGCAGTTTTTACTACTTTGCCGAAAACACAATATGTTGTATATCAGATATCGTCAATATACTATATGTTGTGTATTTTTGAAGTGACGCTTATATTTAAATATTTTGTTTCTTGTCAAAACAGGAAGAATATGACGTTTAAATAGTTTAGGCAAGAATGTCCAGTGCCCATCATATTCAGCAGGTGCTTAGCTCTCTTTTCTCAAGATATTGCTGGTGGTACTCTTCTGCTTTATAGAACTCAGCTGCTTTTGTTATTTCTGTCACTATCCTAGCTTTGTATTTCTTTTGCTGCTCTTCTTTTGATTTAATGGCAGCCTGCTTCTGCTTTTCATTATGGTAAAAGATTGCAGATCTATATTGGGTTCCTACATCAGGGCCTTGCCTGTTAAGCGTTGTTGGGTTATTATTTTCCCAAAACACTTTCAAAAGCTCTTCATAAGACACAATTTCAGGGTCAAATTCAACCTGCACAGCCTCTGCATGCCCTCTTTCATCAGTGCAAACATCTTCATAAGTTGGGTTTTCCATATGGCCTCCCATATAGCCAACAGCTGTTGATTTCACTCCTTTTATTTGCCTGAATGCCGCTTCAACTCCCCAGAAGCAACCTGCTGCAAATGTTGCTTTTTCCATTTTATTTTAATTGTTCTTAATTTTGTTTAAATATTTAATTATTGTAGATGTTATCGTGATGGCCAAAATCATAGAAAACTATCTTGTCTTCAGATAAAAAAGAAGCATTTAAAAATAAAAGCATAATATCAAACGCATTTTGGGATTAAATAATAGATTACAAAATTGTCAAGTTTTGCAGGCTGTGCAAAAAAAGATTTGTGGTGCATAAGGTTAATTCAAAAAAGAATTATTGCGATGACTGCCAGTTGAAAATCAATAAACAAAATGATTGATGAGGAGGGAAAAAATGAAAGGTACAGTAAAGTTTTTTAATGAAATGAAAGGATTTGGGTTTATAGCAGGAGAGGACGGAAAAGAGTATTTTGTGCATAAGACCGGATTAAATGAAGGCGTGACTTTGAGCGAGAACGATTCCGTTACATTCGATGTAGGCGAAGGGGACAGGGGCCCAAAAGCAGTTAATGTCAGCAAGTAAAAGGTTTTTTATTTAAGATTTTTTTCTTGAATTTTTTGATTTGGCAAAGAAATATCATCCAGACATGCCAGAGGGAAATGTTGACAAATTCAAGGAAATAAACCGTGCCCATAAAATTTTAAGAAGGGAGTTGCAGTAATTTTTCTATAAATTACTACTTTCCTAATGCTTCCAATATCTTATCGAGCTTTTCGTTTATTATGCCAAACTCTTTTTTATATTGATCAGGACTCTTTGATTCAAAATTTTCACCTTTTCTAAAACAATCATTGCAGTAAACTGGCTTGCTCCCGCTTGGCTTGAAAGGAACTTCGCATCTTGCACCGCATTTGTCA
>JAGVYA010000026.1 GCA_018303505.1 Candidatus Woesearchaeota archaeon | reverse complement strand
GGCAAGCCCTCTCCAAGAGACATAGATATCTTAGTCATTTTTTTGCAAGGCGCTCTTAGGGAAAGATTGGATTTAATCCAAGAAATAAGGAACAAGCTAAAATCAAAATTTGATTTAAACATAGACATAAAACAAGCCCTGCTGAAGGATTTATTCTCTCCGGAATTTTTGGCAAGGACTGGAATTTTATTGGAAGGATACAGCGTATCAAAAAATCGGAAATTCTGCCAAACTCTAGGGTTTGATTCTTATACAATCTTCTGGTATGATTTGAAAGGATTAACCCATACACAAAAAGTGAAATTTAATTACATACTTGCTGGAAGAAATCAGAAGGGCGTTATCGAGCTTTTAAAAGGGCAAAGGCTTGCTAAAGGTGTGATTAAAATCCCAATAGAGCATTCATTAGAATTTGAAATTATATTAAAAAACAATTTTGTTAGTTATAATAAAAAAAATATTCTGGAAGAAATATAAATCAAGTTAAAGAAAATGACATAAAAAGGTTTGTTTGACAATTTGGTAATGGAATAACTTTCTTTTTATTAAGAACTAAAAATTAATGTTCTTCTTACTCCTAAAATAAAAAATGCTAGTAACAACCAATGAGATAATTACACCTCCAACAAAATAAAATGGCAATGTTACAAGCCCGAAACACGCTTCCCCTCTACAATTAAATAATAACAAAAATAAAACACCAACAAATAAAAATGTGGTTAATACACCTTTAAGGAATACTTTCATAAAATTTAGTTCTTTTTTCACTCCTATTGACTTTGAGTAATCTACAAGATTGAAATATAAAATTAATGAAGGTAAGAGCAAATAAGTATTTAAAAATTCGAATATTGCTGAATCAAATATACCAAGTGTTAAATTATTCAAAGGTCCATACGCTTCAATAATAATGCCAATAACATTACTGAAAACTAAAATTAATGCTATTATTTTAACAGATTTTATATTTAAAAGTATTCTTTGATATTCTGCTTGTTTATCACTATATTTTTGCACGTTAATTTCAGCAATCCCAAAAGTAATGAATACTATAATAGCAGGTATAAACGCCCACAAAATAAATCCATAAATAAAATCTGGCATGTATTCCAATGAACCCTTACCATATAAATACATTACCAAAAAAATGATTATAAAAATCAAAGTAGAATAGATAAGTGATTTGTAAGGAAATTTAATCATTTTATTGTACTTATATTGATGATTTAAATAATTTATCTCTTCTTCGGCACTTTCTCCCAATCCTCTAGAAATCTCTTAATGCCAACATCAGTTAAAGTGTGCTTGAACAACTGCTCAAAGACAGAATAAGGCATTGTTGCAATGTCTGCTCCAATTTTTGCTGCGTCTAAGACATGGATTGTGTTTCTTACTGATGCAACAAGAATCTGGGTTTTGAATTTGTAGTTGTCATAGACTTGCTTTATTTCTCTGACAACATCAATTCCAATTTTTCCAATATCATCCAATCTTCCGACAAACGGGCTTACAAAAAAAGCGCCAGATTTTGCTGCAAGCAATGCTTGGTTTGCAGAAAAGCATAATGTTACATTTACTTTTACTCCTTTTTTTGTCAATCTCTGGCATGCTTTCATGCCCTCAACTGTCATCGGAACCTTTACAACAATATTTTTTGCAATCTTGGAAAAAGCAACGCCTTCTTTTACCATTCCATCAGCATCCAAAGAAATAGTTTCAGCGCTTACAGGGCCTTTTATTATTGAGCAGATTTCTTTTAAAACATCATTGTAATCCTTTCCAGCCTTTGCGGCCAATGATGGGTTGGTTGTGCAGCCATTAATCAAATTTGTCTCTGCTGCTTTTCTCAATTCAGAAACTTCGGCTGAGTCGATAAACAATTGCATTTTTCCACCTATATTTTTGGATTATAATACTATTTTTAATTTTTTCCTTTAATTACACACTCACCAAAATCGCTCCTATAACAATCAGAACAGCTCCTGCAATAATCCTATACACTTGCGAAACATCTGGAATTTCTTTCAAGAAAATAATAGCCATCAAAACAGCAAGTATTGTATTTGTGTTATAGATTGGCGCTAATCTTGCAATATCCGCTTTTTGCGCAATAGCAACTGCAATAGCTAAAAATCCTAAGCCCCAAATCATGCCAGCAATTAAAGCTAGACTACTTGATTTTAATTCAAACTCAAAGCTCGGCTTGAACAATAAAAACAAGCCAAAAATCAAAACAACTCCTAAGCCAAACATAAAGCTGCCATAATAAGGGGAGAAATTCCCTTTCTGAGCTGCAACCTTATACAAAATTGTGTTCAAAGCAAAGAAAACAGATGCAATAATCCCATAAACAATCCAGTTTGGCATTTTAATTTTCTATCATTCAAGTAACTATAAATTGTTCCAGGCTGCTTTCTAGAACCGATGGCGGTAAGTTACTTCTTTCTAGCTGTCCAGCATCATCTCTAATCAGCTTTAAACTTACTTGTAATAAATATTTTTGTCCTTCTGAGTAGTCGTTACCAACCAATCTTTTAATGTCTTTCTGATATACAGTGTAAAATAAAGTACCACCACTTGAGCCCATATGAGTTTCAATATCATATAAAGTTCCTATAAAATTTTTGTCTAAATCATACAATTTCAATGAAAATTTGTATGTAGCCCACAAAGACCCAATCGTTGTAACCCGTACATCAAAATCACCGGGTCGTGGTTGAGTTATATTCAACGCTTGAATTTTATGTATTGTTTCTACTTGTACTCTTTCAGCAAAATTACTTTCTTTCTGTTTTTTGACTTCTCTAAGACAAGCCTCTTTAGACACAGCAGATCCATCATAAAATAAAGACTTCCTCTCCCGCACTTTCTCACATAATTTCTCGTCCCTGTTTCTTACAGCTAATCTTTTGAAGCATTCAGATCTTAGATAAAATATTCCATAATCTTCAGGATTGAAAATTAGTGCGGTGCTATAAGAACGCGGCGATATGCTTTCACAAGTCTCAACCCCCTTAATATAATTCAATTTATCTATTTCGCCTTTAGAAGATAAATTGGACAAAATTATGTCAAACAAAAAATATAGTGGAATAATTAAAATAATGCATACTGCAATCAAAATTACTAAGAAAATTTTATTCATTTTGAAAATTTATTTTTATTTCTTCTTGCTAACAAACTTCATAACTTCTTCTGCAATCGATTCTGCATCCAATCCATATTTCTTGTACAATTCATCTGGCTTGCCGGATTCTGCATATTTATCTTGCAATCCAACCCTTTTCATAATGCAAGGATAATTCTCGCTTAAAACTTCTGCAACTGCTCCTCCTAAGCCGCCAATTACATTATGATCTTCTGCCGTAATCACACAATTTGTCTTTTTTGCCAAATCAATAATTAAATTGATATCAAGCGGCTTGATTGTGTGCATGTTAACCACATACACTTTTATTTTTTCATTTTCAAGAATTTCAGCTGCTTTCAAGGCTTCATGCACTAAAGTTCCTGTTGCAAAAATAACAGCGTCTTCGCCCTTTCTCAATATTTCACCTTTTCCAATTTCAAATTTGTAATTAGAATTATGAATTATGGGAACTGCATTTCTATGCATTCTCATGTAAGAAGGCCCTTTATAATCAGCTAATGCAAAAACTATTTTTTCAGCCTCAATTGCATCGCATGGCTGCAAAACAATCATGTTTGGCAAAGCTCTGTAAATCGCTATATCTTCAATTGCCTGTGCGCTCTTGCCATCCTCGCCAGTTGCAATGCCTGCATGAGAGCCTGCAATCTTGACATTCAGATTGTTTCTTGAAATAATGTTTCTTGTAAATTCATAAGCTCTTTCGCTAAAAACAGCAAATGTGCTTGCATAAGGAATCTTGCCGGAAAATGCAAGCCCTGCAGCAGCGCCTACCATGTCCTGCTCTGCAATTCCCATTGAAAAAAATCTTTCTGGGAATTGCTTTGCGAAGTACTCGCTTCTTGTGCTGTCGCTTAAGTCAGCATCAAGAGCAACAACATTTGCATTTGTTTTTCCAAGTTCCAATAAAGCTTTGCCATAACCATCTCTTGTAGCATTTTTTTGAATTTCCATTTTTTAATTTTTCATTATTAATTTTTGAATTGTTTTATTAATGTGAATTTAATGTAATCTGTTATATTGTTATTAACTTTCTCAACGCAATTTATATTATTTTTAAATCAAAAATCAAATTTCACTTAAATTTTTTAACATCAATTTTTTCTATATCTTCAATTGCCTTTTTGTATTCCATATCATTTGGTGCTTTTCCATGAAATTTATGATTTAGCTCCATAAAGGAAACACCTTTACCCTTTATTGTGTTGGAAATAATGATTGTCGGCTTTTTATTTTTTAGTTTTGAAGCCTTGTCAAGGGCTTTTACAATTTGCGGCATGTCATGCCCGTTGATGTCAATGACATTCCATCCAAATGCCTTCCATTTCAAAGCAGCATTGCCAATGTCCATTATCTCTTTTATTTTTCCTGTTTGCTGGACTTGATTTTTATCAAGCACTACAATTAAATTGTCTAATTTGTAAAAAGCTGCTGCCATCGAGGATTCCCAAATAGCGCCTTCCTGCATTTCACCGTCACCAATCATTGCATAGACATTGCAATTTCTTTTGTCAAGCTTACACGCAAGTGCAATTCCAAGCGCAAAGCAAATTCCTTGCCCAAGAGCGCCTCCTGCAAAATCAATTCCAGGTATGCTTAATTCGGGATGCCCTTGAAGCATGCTATTAATTTTCCTGTAGCCATCAAGCTCTGATTTTGGAAAGTAGCCTTTGTCAGCTAAAACAGCATAGATTGCAGGACTGCAATGGCCTTTGCTAAGCACAAACCTATCGCGATCTTGCCACAAAGGATTTTTAGGTTCAAGCCTTAATTTGTAGTAATACAATCCAACCATCATATCAATTGCGCTTAAAGAGCCGCCTGGATGGCCAGACTTGGCATTGTATATCATAGCTATAATTTCTTTTCTAAGCTCTTTTGCTTTCTGCTTGAGTTGAATAATCAAATCCTGCTTAGCCATGAGAATATAGAATTAGTCTTATTTTTTATACTTTTGCATTAAAATAAAAAATAGTCGAATGCGAAAGCTCGGCTTTCGCTCGCTTATCTACGCGAAACTCGCTCACAACTTACTGAAAAGAAAATTATCTCTTAATAACTTCAGCTGCTGGCTTCATGTTTTTCCATGCAAGCTCAAATAGATTTTCAAGTGCGCTTGCAAAGAATGGAGTGTTGACCCAGATACCAACATCATAAGTTGGATGCACTTCATTGTCGTCAAGAACCATAAATATTATTTCCTTGCCATCAACAATGCAGAACCTTGCTTTGGTGTCTGTATTTCTTACTTCTGCAATGCCCTGCAATTCCTTTAAAGCTGCAACAGACTCTTTTGTTAGTGGAGCAGCTATCCTTATTTTAACTCCTCTTTTCTTTAATTTTTCAAATGTTGGCTTTAAGCCTTCCACCTTTCTCAAGAAGCCTTGTGCTGTTGTCATTAAAGTTACGCTTTCCTCTGCATTTCTGATTGTCAATTCCAAATGGTTGTACAAGTTATGCCTTCCCCTTAAAGAGCCTGATAAATCAGCTGGCTCAACTAATTCAACCCCTTGGGTATGCAAAGTGCTTAATTCGTTAATAACATCTGTATTCTTTAAGTCAGTTAACTTTTTTACTTCCTCCTTTGCATAGTCTTGGACATTTTTCTTTACTCTTTCAACAACCTCTTTTGGAGGAACTGCTATGTATTTTATTGGTTTGCCAAGCTTCATTATAACAAAGCCTTTTTTTTCAAGAGATTCAAGAACATCGTAGCTTCTTGACCTAGGCACGTTTGCTATATCGCTTAGCTCTCCTGCTGTTGATACTCCTCTGCTTAGAAGAGCTGTCCAGATTTTTACTTCATAAAGGTTCAATGAAAAGAACCTTCTTAATTTACTCAAAAATTCTTCTTTAACTATCATTTAAACACACCCCCCCTTTATTATTGTATAGGAGGTAAAAAACGCTACTATTAAAATGTTATTATTTTTTATCAGTTAGTAGTAATTTCATTGTAAAATGGTAATCAATTGTATTAACTGATAAGTTATTACACTATATATAGAACTAATATTTAAATGTATCGCTACTTCACTCTATCTTTAGCAAGAACATCAACAACGCTTGGATCTGCTAATGTCATTATGTTGCCATAATCTGTGCTTCCTTCTGCTATTACTTTTAGAATTCGCCTCATTATTTTGCCGCTTCTTGTTTTCGGCAAATCGTCTGCAAATTGTATTTTATCAGGCTTTGCAATCGGGCCAATATGCTGGGCAACATGCCTTTTTAATTCCTCCTTTAATTCTTCACTTTTTTTAATTCCCCTCTTTAAAACAACAAAGGCATAAATTGCTTGCCCTTTTATTTCATGAGGAAACGGCACAACAGCAGCTTCTGCAACTGCTTCATTACTCACCAAAGAGCTTTCAACCTCTGCGCTTCCAATGCGATGGCCAGCAACTTTTATAACATCGTCAATCCTACCCATAATCCAGAAATAGCCATCCTGGTCTATTTTAGCGCTGTCTCCTGTTAAATAGACTCCAAATTTTTCAAAATATGTGTGCTTGTATCTTTCAGGATCATTCCATACAGTTCTTAGCATGCCTGGCCATGGATTTTTAATAACCAAGTAGCCACCTTCATTAACATTTGCTTTGCTCCCATCCTCTCTCAAGACATCAGCAATTATGCCAAAAAATGGCTTTGTTGCAGAGCTTGGCTTTAGAGGAGTTGCGCCTGGCAATGGCGATATCAGAATTCCGCCAGTTTCTGTCTGCCACCAAGTATCGACTATAGGGCATTTATTTTTCCCAATTACATTGTAGTACCACATCCAAGCTTCTGGATTTATTGGCTCGCCAACAGTGCCAAGCAACCTTAAACTGCTTATGTTGGATTTATTTGGCCAATCACCCCCTTCTTTTGCAAGCGCTCTTATTGCTGTTGGCGCTGTGTAAAAAATTGTGACTTTATGTTTCTCAACTATGCGCCAGAATCTATCAGGGTTTGGATATGTTGGAGAGCCTTCGTACATCACAATAGTTGCAGCATTTGATAATGAGCCATAAACAATGTACGAATGCCCTGTTATCCATCCAATGTCTGCTGTGCAAAAATAAATGTCATTGTCTTTTATGTCAAAAATCCACTTAAAAGTCTGGTAAGCAAAAAGCAAATAGCCAGCTTGCGTATGCAATATTCCTTTTGGCTTGCCTGTTGTGCCGCTTGTATAGAGAATAAATAATGACTCTTCAGAGTGCATGCTTTCAGGCTCGCAAACATCGCTTATGCCTTTTTCATTAACCAGTTCGTGCCACCAATAATCTCTTCTATTTGCCATGCTAACCTTATTGTTTGCTCTTTTGGCGACAATAACATTCTTGATTGCAGGGCATTCCTTTAAAGCAGCATCAGCATTGTCTTTTAATTGATATATCTTTCCATTTCTAAAGCTTCCATCTGCTGTTATCAATAACTCTGCTTTTGAGTCCTGTATTCTGTCCTTTAATGCATCATAGCTGAATCCAGCAAAAACAACAGAATGTATTGCTCCAATTCTAGCACAAGCAAGCATTGCAATCGGTAGCTCCGGAATCATAGGCAAATATATTTCAACAACATGTCCTCTTTTAACACCCTTTTTCTTGAGAACATTTGCAAATTTGCAAACTTCTTTCAATAACTGCTCATAGGTGTATGACTTGCTTTCTCCAGATTCAGGCTCCCAAATAAAAGCTATCTTATCTTTTTTTCCTGATTTTATATTTCTGTCAAGACAATTATGGCAAACATTCAAGTAGCCTCCTTCAAACCACTTGAAAAAACCATAGTCATTCCTAAAAACAATGTCCCATTTCTTGAACCAGTCTAATTGCAAAGCCTTTTCAGCCCAGAAAGCTTCAGGATTCTCAATAGATTTTTTATATATTTTTGAATATTCCTGTATATTTTTTATATGGGATTTTCTGCTGAACTCATGCGAAGGATAGAATACCCTGTTCTCTTTTAGAATTGAAGTTATGTAATCCATTATTCACCTCTTTTTTTGATTGTTATTAAATTAAGATGATATTTTTAAAGTTTTTCTTTGGCGGCAAATTCTTAAAAATAATTAATAGGTCAATATGATTTCTTCAGATTATTAAATTGGGATTTACATTGAGTGACTAACCCCTTGGATTCCAATTTTTCACACACGCTAGTGCTGTTCAAATATGTTGCCACGCCTTGATAACAATCGACATACTTATAATTATTACCCCTGAAATGATCGCATAAAGAAAGGTCGTTGTTGATTTTCGCTAAATCCTCATAACAAAGATTTACATAATAATCTCCTAAAATACCTTTTGACATTAAATTTTTGCACAATTCTGGATTTTTCTTTAATACAGTTTTGCAGGTGGACTGCCATTCTATATCAGAGATTTTATCACACACCAAGATATCATCAGCTTTTATCGCCCCGTTGTAATAGCACGCCCCCCTTTCCTTTTCAGTCTCGATGGTGTTACAAACCGAAGGTGGCATAAGTCCTTTGCCAACAAGAAGTTGAGTACAGATTAAATCAGGCTCTTTCTCTTTGAGACAAGTTTCTGTAAAAGTTTCTTCCTTCTTCAATTTGTTTAAAAAAGGTAAGGAGTAAGAAATAGAGCATCGCAAAACTTTATAGGGTTCTCCACTAAAGGGACCGTACCACGCATAAACTATCGGGTATGTTTGATCTACTACATAGAATAATTTATTTTTTATGTCATTCCACACTACGAATTTTGGTGCTATAAGTGGGCTTTGTTTAAATTCTTCAAATTCAATGAATAACTTCGCCATTGCATTCTGTTCCGCAGTATTCGGGATCTTCTCTTTGTTTAAAGATCTTCCTAGACTTATATTCTCTAAACAAAATTTAGGCTTCGAAGCTAAAATAAAAACAGCCGTAGAAATAATAATGAGGATAGCAACCGATATTAAAATGTATTTACGTTTAATCACAAATTTTTCTTTTCCCAAAATTAAAATGCAATTTGGGGCCAATATTTTTAAAGTTTTTGTTAATACCTCAACTTAAATCTCAAAATTGCAGCAATTCCGCCCAAGCCATCAAGCTTTTTTCCAGCTTCATGCTCAGAACTTATAATTTCAACCTCTCCTTTAGCTCTATCAACTGTTTTCATGATGTTTTCAATATCATTATAAAAATTCTCACTTCTTGATTTTTGTATGAAAGAGTCTGTAATTAAGAGTTCTTTCACAGCGCCGATTAATGATGCTTTTTCAGTTTCTTTCATGCCATAGACAGCTAGGTTGTTTTTTGCAATCTCTGTGAATAATTCCTCTACTTTATTAATTTCTTTTGCAGTTCGTTCCTGCTTAAGAGCTTCCCTTACCTCTGGCCTTTTTATAACTTCCTCAATGCCGTTTTTTGTTGCCGAAGAGCATGTGGCAAGAATTATTTTTTGTTTTAATTCATCATCTTTCAATTCTTTCATTAATTCATCTTTCCAGAATGAAGGAGATGCAATAATAACCTGCTTTATTTTGTATCTTTCAACATACTCCTTTAATTTGCTGATAATGGTTAAATAGAAATTCTCTTTCTTTATGTTCTCTTCCCTCTTTTTTTGCACTTCTCCTTGTATATGAGCTAATATTTCATAGCCATACTTTTTGAATAAGGCAAAATAAGATTCTTCTCTATCATGCACGCATATAAGCAATGAGCTCTTTTTCTCAGAACATGCCTCTTTCAGCTTGTCAAGCTGGTACTTAAGCCAGTCCTGCTTTATTATTGTAATTACAGTGTTGTCGTCAACATTAAATGTATGATGCTCTCCAAGAGGAATTTCATCAGGCGCTTCTTTTATAATGCCAAGAACACGCAGTGTACTGGCGAATTTGCTGAATTCAACCTTTTCAACTTCAATCTTTATAAAGACAGGTTTTTTTGTGGCTTCCTTTGACTTTTCCTCATTTGAAACTGCTCTTATTTTCCTTAATGTTTTTCCTTGTACTATGTCTTTAGGCTCGATAATTGCGCTTAAGTACCACAAGTCATCAAGGTTTTGTGTCATCACTTTTGCCTCTCCTTTTTTCAGGTTAGAATGCAGCAATTTCATACAGAATACTAAAATAAAAACATTTAAATATGTTTATGTTAATTTCTTTAGAGTAGTTAAGTTAGTTATTTAAAAAGGTGTTATAATGCTAAAAAAGGCGCAAGGAGGCATGAATGCTGCCATTCTAGTTGCTATTATTGCCGGCTTGATTATTCTTTACATTGTATTTTTGCCAACATCTGAAAGAGAGAAGCTTGTTGAAAAAAAAACAACAAAGACAACCGAAGGAGAGGAAAAAGCTAATGTACTATTAAAAGTGTTCCCAGGGATACTGAGCACATCCAAAGGATTGGAAGATGAAAAAGAAATCCCGAATATATTTCTGGTTGAAACCACTAATGCAAAGGAACTGGAAAAGATAAACCCTTTTATTGTAAGAAGCGGCTGGTTTGACAAAAGAGCTAAAAAGATTGATTTTGAGCTTGAAGACCATGGCAATACAGATAATGTTGTTGTTTCCTTTACAGCAAAGAAAAGAAATGGCATTTTGACTATAAAGCTGAATAATGCAGTTGTTTTTGAAAATGAATTGGCAAACGATATTATAGAGCCGGTAAAATTGGATAAAAAATCACTTGGAAAGACAAATTCTCTTGAGTTCAGCGTTTCTTCTGTTGGGTTAAAGTTTTGGACAACAAATGAATATAGCTTGGAGAATGTCAAGATAATTGGAGACATTACAGATACAAGCAAGCAGGAAAGCACAAATATCTTTACATTAAGCGATTCGGAGTTTTCCAGCATGGACAAGGCAACGCTTAAATTCATACCATACTGCGGCAATGTAAATGAGCTCGGCACTTTGGATATCTTTATCAATAATAAAAAGCTCTTTTCTTCAGTTCCTGTCTGCGACAATGCCTACAAGCAGAGCATACCAAAAAGCGCTTTGAATGAAGGCGAAAACAATATTGTATTCAAAACAAACAAAGGCAGCTACTCTGTTGAGCAAATCAAGATAGCATTAGAGTTTAAAGAGCCTACAGTAAAAACATATTTCTTTGAGATTGATGCAAGCACTTTCAAGCAAATAAGGAATGACGATAAAGATGTCGAATTATCAATAAAATTTGTAGAAGACAAAAAAAGGAAAAGAGCAAAGCTTGATGTGAATGGTCATGTTGAGACAATAGAAACAGAAAAGGCTTTATTCACAAAAAATATTGATACAAAAGTTTCAGAAGGCAACAATTTTGTGAGGCTAGAGCCTTTGGAGGACATGGAAGTTGTTGAATTAAGGGTGGAACTAGTTTAAGATTTTTATTCATTTTTTAAAATAATTTAAATAATGCGTTGTGTAAGAAAAGAAAACATTAGCTAAAACATAAAGCTCATATTAATAAAAAACATAACAAAAATAATAATGAAATAAATCAATCCGCCTACGGCATATTCTTGGCTCGCTCAATGGCTCGCATTTATAATAAAAAACTCATAAATTGCTTAAAAAGGAAGAGGTGGCTTGGGAAGAATTCTTTAGGTGTTGTTATTTCGCAAAATGGTTGAAACGGTGATTTTGATTGGCTAGGGAAACTCCGGAGCAAAGAAGACAGAGGGAAGAGGCTGAAAGGCTGGAAGCCGAAAGGAGAAGGATTATTTTAGAGCGTGAAAGAATAGCTTTGGCCAGAGAACGAGCCGAGGCAGAAACAACAGAAAGGCAACGGCAGGAAGCAATAAACAGAGCACATGAAGAAGCTTTGGAGGAAAATAAAAGAATAGGTGAGCAGAGAATGTCCGACCAATCATTAAGAGGCAGAGTAGGAAACAAAATAAAGCGTGCTGGCGAAGCCTATAATGCAAAAGAGGATGCATTTGTAAACAGTGCTATAAACTTAACAGTTAACACAGCCACAAATAGAATGTTCTGGTTATGGTTTGTCATAATAGTAGGGGGCACTGTATATTTTTTATGGTACTACGGAAAATTAAAAATAGTTTTTTTGACATTTTTACAGATTCTTCTATTTTTATTATTTGGATTATTGATTTTCTTTGGAATTAGAATTGCTTTCAAAAGCCAAGACAAAATTGAGCGAAGTGCTGCAATATTTATTGTACTAGCTTTTGTTGTTTGGGGCATAGATTTATTGCCTGCAAACATACCAATAATTGGTGATTATTTAGGTCCTCCATATGCTGGATTTAAGTTTGATCTTTCAGGCTTACTTACTACAAACTGGGCAGCTGTTATAACATCTTCTTATGTTTTCATAGCATTGCTTTTTGGCGCATTTTATGATTTGGCAAAAAAACGACCAATATTGTTTCTAATTAACTTTTCTCTTATATTAGTCATTAATCAAATCTTTAATTACTATAACATCTTGGGTTTAGGGCGCACAGTTAACTCATCTTATATAAATTATATATTCCTGGGTATTTTGATAATTGGTTTTTTTCTAGCATTTAAATTTAGAAATCATTTTCAAGGAACAGATTTGGCTGGTTACCCAACATTTCTTTTTATGAATCTTGTCTTTTCATTCTTTTGGGTTAACATTGGCTGGATAACAAATGTAAGAGCATTTATACATGTGCTCTTTATTTTAGCATTTGGATTTGGTTATGTGGCTCGTAATGAAAGAGATAACCCAACTTTCTGGCATATGCTAATACCAGGACTTCTAATTGCTGATTTTTATGGATACGGACTTCTTTGGAATTCTGGCATCGATGTATTTAGGTTTATTCCAATACTTGTTTTATTCGTTTTATTCTACTGTTATGCTAGAGCAGAAAGTACTTATGCATTGGTGTCCCTTTTCTTTGTTTTAGGAATATTTTTGATATTCACAATTCAATCGCTTGGGGTTGATGCTACAAGCATACCGTTTGAAGCTAAAAGAGGCGCTGATTATAAGGATTTTTACACTCAATTTAAAGATAAGGTTAGAGAAATGATAGAAGGGCGTTTAGACATCGCCACAGCAGGCTTGTACAGGGGCAATGTTGAGAAAAACCGCTATGAAAGCTTGGGAGTTTATTTCGGCAATATAAGGGCTGCTGACCCTCGATTTTATACTGATGAGCCAATTACTGTATGGGGCACTCTAAGAAGCAAAACCTACAAAGACGCTGTTATTGTCAACTTCAGCTGCTACAGGTGGAAAGACAATAAAAAAATAAGGGCTGATAAAATCATACCAGAGATAATATTCCCCATCTTTACATTAGAGGAAGTTGATACCCAATGCACATTCCTGCCTAAAACTGAAAGTCCAACTCCAGCAGGAGCTAATATAGTTACATTCTCAGCAGAGTACAATTTTGGCACTGACGCTTATCTTAAAACCTACTTTATAGACAGAGAAAGATTCAGAGCAAGCGCAAGGGAAGGCATTGAGCCATTAACACAGTTTGGAATAAAGGATAAAACTCCTGCAGCAGTTTTTACCAATGGACCTGTTGAAATAGGATTGGGCGCAGGCCCTCTAGTCACTGTAAGCGAAGGTTATGCTATCAAGCCAACTATAAGCATTACTTTAACGAACAGAAAAGAAATATCGGACAAAGATAAAAGAATAATCACAAGATGGGAAGGAAAGATAAAAAATATAACAGAATTAATTTTATTAACACCTCCTGGGATTACTCTGCAGAATACAGAAAAATGCAAAGAGCCAAAAACTGATTTAGAAAAATTAGAATGTCCTTGCAGTATGCCCTTTGAATCGTATGATATTCACAAGTGTTTTACTTCGTGCAATAAACAAATTTTAGAGCCATGTAATCGCGCATGCGAAATCAGCAATCCCACAAAAAATCAACAACAGGAAAATTGTATCAATGAGTGCGTAACAGCTACAGATAAATGCACTGAAGAATGCAACTTTTTATTTCAGGTTAATGAAGGAGAGGGCTCAACTAAAGAAAAATACAATGCATATGCGCTTGATGTAGGCAGCAAACAATTTAGAGATTTAAACAAGGACATAGACAAATCCAGAAGCTTTGTATGCAGATTTGACCCAACTCCAGCAGTTCTTGATGACACTCCAATAACAACAAGATATTTTAGGGTTAGGACAAGATATAACTATCTGCTTGAGAATTCTGTAACTGTTAATGTTGAAACAGTTCCTGTAGGTGCTGTAAATACAGTGCCAGAGCCTCTGGCTAAAACTACATCAGAATTTATACAAGTTTCCGGACTTAGATTTGACGGGCTTACTTCTGAACTAGTTTCTGCAATAGCTTCTGTTGAAAGCAGATTTAGGCATTGTTGTCAGGATGCAAGTAAAAATCGAGCTGGAAATTGTGTTGATAGTGGTAAAAAAGAGTGTCCTTTTGAGGAATTAATAACCAGTGGCTCAAGTTTTGGAATAATGCAGATTAAATATAACACAAAAGAAAGCAAAGATTGGGTAGATTCGTTATCTAGGCAATATTGCGGAAAAGATAGTAATGGAAATGATATAAATATCAACAATTACGAGTGCAATGTAAAAGTTGGAATAGCTATCCTAAAGTCTAAGTACGACCAATTTAGATATGGTTGTAAGGCGACAAGCGAGTATAAATCACAAGATAGAGTGAAATATAAAACATTTATAGATGGATGTGAAAATGGTGTTACATCATCTGGAGTTCGTTATGATTCTTATAGAGATTATCAAGCTGCAATACGCGGCTATAATGGATGGGGACGTGACAGCAGGTTTGATGTAAACTATGTAGAAAAAATATTAAAAGCAAAGAATAATGTAAAAGGAATTGAAATAATTGATCCTTCAACTTTGAGAGGCATAACTAGAGAAGGAGAAGGTATGGCTGATCCAACGCCAAGAGGAGGTGAAACAGAAAGCCCAACAGGAACATCCAATCCAGCTGCGCCTGCAAATGTACGCGCTGAGAATTTAGGTGGCTCTATAAAAGTAACTTGGGAAAAATCACCTAGCCCTGAAGTAATTAGTTTCAATGTGATTAGATATACTGAAGGTGTCGAAGAGTACATAGTTTGCAGTGACGTAAAGACAGAGTTCTATTGTATAGATTCAAGTAAATTGCCAAAAGGCACTTATACATATAATGTTTATGCGTACACAGGCACTGGCGGTCTTTCACAATCATCAACACAATTAACTATCAACTAATAAATATGTCAAACAAAAAATTTTTCCCAATTGTTTTAACTTTAATTATATTTATACTAGGATGTTCTGGACAAACTCAAAAAACTAAAGAAATAGATGTGCGTGTAGGTTTAATCGGATTGACAATGGAGTTCCTTAAAAATACGCCGCCTCAAAGAATTTTTGAAGGAGATAAATTTCCTGTTGTAATAAAAGTAAAAAATGCTGGAGCTGCTGACATAAAAGATAAACAAGGTGTTCTTTCGCTTGCTTTTGAAAAAGACTATACAAAAAGTGTAGAATTGCTGCAGAGCGGAAATGTACAGCCCTTTCCCGAATCAAACATAAAAAATACAGCAGTATTTGACTTGGAAGGAAGAACCAAAATAAATCAAAAAGGCGGAGAAGAAGTTATAAGCTACAACCTTGTGTCTGGAAGAGTAGACCCGCAAAGCGAGTTCCACAGCTCAACGGTTATTGCAACATTATGTTATCCTTATGAAACAATACTAGACAGCACGGTTTGCATCGACACTGACATAAGCAATTTAAGGCCTGGAAAAAAAGTATGCAAGCTTCAGGATATAACATTTACAAATGGCCAAGGCGCGCCAGTGGCTATTACAAAAATAGAGGTCCAAATGCTTCCAAGCCAGGAATCTCAGCAAAGTTCTGGAGGCTATGGAAAAATCGTACCTCAATTTTTAATTTTTATAGAGAACAAAGGAAATGGACTAGTTATAAAAAATGATGCAGTCAAAGAATTTTGCACTCAAGGAAAAATAAGTCATGAAAAATTTAATACTATTTTTGTAAAGGCATATCTACCAGGCATAGATGAAAAAGGCGAAAGAAAAATATTAGAACTTGACTGCCAGCCTAAAGAAAAGAAAGACAGCACAGAAAAACAGGGCTATGTAAAGCTTAAAGATAAAAAAGATTTGATAAGATGCACATTGAAAGAAGGCATTGATGGCAAACAAGATACATATTCGTCGCCTCTTAAGATAGACATGACTTACGGCTACACTCAATCAATCTCTGCCAATTACTTAATACAAAAGACAGCAAGATAATAACAAACTTTATATATATCAAAACTCCAAGTTTTTGAGTTAAAAGTGATAAACTTGAAAAAAAGATTAGTTTTTGCATTATTCTTAATTATAATAATCTTAATTTCTGGATGCAAAGGAAAAAAGGATGTAAAGAAATCTTTAGAAGAGATAAGGACAGGAACTGAGGGCATTGTTTTAAGTTTTTTACCAAATGCGCCACCTGCAACAATTCATGTTGAGAAAGGAGCACCTCTTGAGACGAATACTTTTGATGTAGTTTTGGAAATTAAGAATAAAGGTGCATATCCTCAACCAGACGAGGGAGTAGGCGGATTAGGGCCTAGTTTTGGAAAAGTTTTTCTAAGCGGTTATGACCCTAGTATCATTACTTTAGAATCAAAAGATGGCAAATCTGGGGATATAAGTAAATTGACTTTAGAGGGAAAAAGTACAATAAACCCAAATGGAGGTCAAGATATATTAAGCTTTAATGGAAAAGTAATAGCCGAAAACTTAAATGTTGAAAAATATGAGCCAACTTTATTGGCTACAGCGTGTTATTATTATTTTACTGTTGCAGGACCATCTGTATGTATAGATCCAAATCCTTACTCTACTGTAAAAGAAAAAAAGGTTTGTGAAGTCCAGGACATTGCGTTATCAAATCAAGGAGCTCCAATAGCTGTTACAAAAATTGATGAAGAAGCTTTTGCAACAAAGACACAATTCAAGATAACGATAAAGAATGTTGGCGGCGGGGATGTGTTAAAAGCAGATGCTACATTAAACAAATGCGACCCATCAGGAACACAAAAAATTGCGAGAGAAGATATTGATAAAGTTAATTTAATATGGGTAAAAATATCTGACAAGGCTTTGATGTGCGGACCATTTGCAGAAGGTCCTGCAAAAAATACAGGCGGTTTAATAAGGGTCATAAATGGCGAAGGTTTTGTTATTTGTGAGTTGCCAAGCAATGAATACAGCAATAAAATTTCTGCATATACAACGCCATTGTTAATACAATTGAGCTACGGCTACAGAAACAGCATAGAAAAAAAGATTCAGATAAAGCAAGAAATAAGCGGTTTAGCGACATCTAGTAGCGAGGGTTCACAGGACTGGGGAGCAGCAATTTAAACAAAGGTGGATGTATAAATATATAAATAATCCAACTCAAACCAAAAACTTTATATACACACATTAAAATAAAAGAAATTAAATCTAATCGGTGAAAAGAGGCAAAATGAATAAAAGATATTATGTTATTGCATTGCTTATCTGCTTAATTCTTTTGGTTTCTGCCTGCAAGAAGAGCGGAGCAGCTGCTGGAGGAGCTCCAAGAACGCCTTTTATTGGCGGAACAGCTGGAATTACAATAAATTTTGAGAAAGACAGCCCGCCTCCAGAGGTTACTGATGACGGTTCATTTGAATTCAATGTAATTGTAAGGTTAAAGAATGATGGCGAAGCCAAAGTTGATAAAAATGACATGAAGCTTAATCTTGTTGGTTTTGATCCAAACGACTTTGGCAAAGTTTTTGATGATATGAAGGACATTCAGCCAGAAGATAGTATTGAGTCAAAAAAGAGAGACGCAGAGGGCAATATAGTAGAGGGAACAACAACATTTGCAACCTTTCCAAAAGGCGGGATTGGCGATGCTTTTAATCCACGAAAATTCAGCGGCAATACAGAATTTACCTTCAGAACAGATGCATGCTACCATTACAAGACAGAAGCAAATACAAAGTTATGCATATTAAAGGATATGATTAATATAAGAGATGATGCTGTTTGCAAGGCGACCTCAAGCAGAACTGTGCATAGTTCATCAGCGCCTGTACAAGTCACAAATTTCAGGCAGAGCGTAGGAGGCAAAGATAAGCTTTCTTTCAGCTTTGATATAAGCTTAAGCGGAAACGTTGATATTTTCTGGGACAAGCAAGAAAGCAAACCAACCAGCTTTGATAATGGGTGTCCAAGAGACCCTAGAACAAGAAGAGAGCGTGAAAATAATGTTGGCGTTGAAATAACAGAGTTACCAGGCGACCCAATATTATCAGGCACTCCAAAGTGCGGCGGCTTAGATAATGGTCATAAAGGAGTTGTTAAGTTAGTTAGCGGCAAAAGGACAATAACATGTACTGCTGATCTAGTTTCAGACAGGCTTGACGCAGAGAAGACAATTGGCGTGCGCTTGGTTTATAATGTTCTTGATAATAAAGAAACCAAAGTTTTAGTAAAGCACTTAGCAGATACTTCAGGAGACTTTTTAAGTTAATTACTGCCAACTAGCGCAAACTGGCTCAGCAAAGCTTCTAATTGAACAAACTCGTCAGAGCCCTCTGTCATCCTGAACTCTATTTCCCCACACTTCTCTATGAGAATCATCTTAGCTTTGTTGTCAATGTTGAGCTCTAATATTTCTTTTTGGATTTGCTTTATTATATCTATGCCTGCCAAACCGTAACTTAACATCAAATCAAGCAACTTATTTCTTGCTTCAATAAACTTGTTGCTTAATGCAAGGTCCAAAATTTCCCTTATTTCTTTTGGCTTTGCGACTGAAGCAATTGAGTGTATCAAATCATCTGTGATATGGTTTGCTATTGCAGCTGAGCTTTGCAGTATATTTTCCAATCTTCTGCAATCACCTTCAGAAATTTCATAAAGGGATTCTTTTGCTTTCTCATCTATCTTTAGCTTTTCTTCTTCTGCAATTTTTTCAATTATTGCTATTATTTCTTTTTTATCTAACTGCTTGAACCTGAAAACAACGCATCTGCTTTGGATAGGCTCAATTATTTTTGAGGAGTAATTTGCCGAAAGTATAAAACGGCAATTTTGAGCGTAGTTCTCCATTGTCCTACGCAAAGCCTGCTGCGCCTCTCTTGTCAAGGCATCGCATTCATCAAGGTAAATTATTTTAAAAGGAACATTGCCTATTGCCCTTGTCCTTGCAAAATCCTTGACTTTGTTTCTTATAATGTCAATTCCCCTTTCATCACTAGCATTCAGCTCAAGAAAATTTTGTCTCCACAAGTCCTTGAAGAGCTTTTTTGCTATTACCAAGGCTAAACTTGTTTTGCCTACTCCTGCAGGTCCTGCAAAAAGCAAGTGAGGCAGATTTTGCATCTCTACAAATGCCTTTACCCTTTTTACAATTTCTTTTTGGCCCTTTATCTCAGAGAAATCTGATGGCCTATACTTCTCAGTCCACAGAGCATTGTCTTGCATTTAACCCCCAAATTAAACTTATTTGAGAAAATAAAGTATATTTAAAAAGCTATTGACTAAATAATATCCTCTTCAGCAACAACCATAAAGTCGCCAACAGCGATAACTGCGCTGAATGGTATTAAAATATGGCCTTCCTTGTCTTTTTCAAGCTCAAGCTTTTCTGTGTAAGAAGTCGGGTTGTGAAGCACCATATGAATCAATTCGCCGCTTCTTGTCTCAAATATTATGTCGCCTACTTCTCCAAATCTTTTGCCTGTTTTGCTTACAACTGTCTTTCCAATCAATTGCTTTGAGAATTTCTTATCATCTTCCGGCATGTTTATCCCTCTCTAGTTAATACTCAAAGTTTATACAGCAAGTTATATTTAAATGTTTCGCAATAATGCAGAGATTCCGAAAGTCATCAGGGCCAACAACAGAAAAATCAATACCCCCTTAATCAATAAACCCAATAACGATGGAACATTAACTAAAAAACAATAAACTAAACAATAACTGATTAAAAAATAATCACAAAATAAAATCTGCTAACTGGCAAACAACAAAATACTGTTTGATTTTCTTGACGTTAAAGGCGGTGGTTTATCCACCACAATTCTTATCCCAAGAAGCCCCAATACAAAATTGACAAATTTTCTCAATGTTATTCCTTCAATCTCTAACCTAAACCACTGCCATAAATTGTACAGCA
>JAGVYA010000067.1 GCA_018303505.1 Candidatus Woesearchaeota archaeon | reverse complement strand
TAATAAATTTATTATTAAATAATCTTTATAAAATATATTTTAAACTATATATTAATCTTATTATTTATTTTCTATATTGAAAACTTTTGATAAAAGTGATGCTATAGAGTAAAAAGTGAGAGTTAATATAGCAAAAATGAGTGAAAAAGAAATATTGGAAATATGGATTTATTGATAAATTGCCATGAATAAGAAGCTTCTATCAATATCTAGGGTGTATCAGACAGCTGGATAATTTTGAGTAAGATATAAAAGAGCTGTTTATTACAAAATACATAGCCTAAATGATAAGAACTTGGGAAAAGAGATAAAATAACAATCAAAATCAAAAACCCAAAGCAAAAGTGAGAGTTTATAGTAAAAATTAGGCACTATGAAAATTGGTATATAATTCGACTTTATAAGGCTTATAAGCTTTAAATTTTACCTTTTTAGACGTTCTAAACAATGACCAATAGACATATAAATTCTAGCGAATTAACAATAAAGTGAGATTAAAGGGCAAAATGAATTATTCAAGCGGTTTAGAATACATTGTTGGAAATTATTATTCACATAACCCTTATTCCAAAATCAATTATTTTTCCAAAAATATCGACGATAATTATGGTTTTAGAAGAGAAGATTCAATAATAATTGAACAACATTACACTAAAAAAACACAATCCCCACAATATAAAAATCCACAAAAATACTCAACTCAATACACTGCAAGTCATTCATTCACTCCAGAATTTTTTCTAAAGCCTTCAAGGCAAAAATCAAGGTTTGTAGACGACAACGATGAAATAAGAGGCATTGCAGAGCAAACCTTTGAGCTAATGATAGATAAGAAATTACCGGATGACATCTCAATCAATATTTTGCCATTTGACGAATTCAAGGCATTACATTCAAGGTTTGGTGCATGGAGCAACGGAATTCTTGGATTTTCTATTAATAGCTACGATAAAAAAATATTTATCAGGGAAAATCATCTAGATGCATTAATGCTTGTTGTAGGGCACGAAATCGGGCATGTACTCACAGAAACTTTGCCAAACAAGCACGATGAAGAAGCAAAAGCATTTGCCTTCTCGATAGAGTGGGCAAAAACCATTAAGAAGCACAATATTGCAAACTTAGGTTTGAGCATTAAAGACGATTTTGAATTTCAGCCAGCAAGAAATGGATTGCATGATGCTGCTTTTGCATTTGTAGATTTTATGGTCAGGAACGGAAGAAAGGCCAAGCAATTGCATGAAGATTTGGTGAAGAAATATGTTTCTGTTTTTAATACACTTTTTTACCCAAAATAACTAAGCTTCTTCTTCTCGCTTATCTCTTGAGCTTCCTGGCTTTTTTGCATTATTGTTTTTAACTTCTCCTCAAACTTCTCAGCCTGCTCTAATAAAGGCTTGTAGTCAATATCCATTCCAAGGTATTTGTCAAGCGCTTCTATTACCTTTGCAGCAGCCTTGCTGTCAGGCAGATTTGTGTGCGTTTCTGCAAAAAGGCAGCTTATTGGAATCTTTTCAACCCTAAGTAGCACAGCGCCTGTTACTCCAATTATAATGCCTTCTTTTAAAGCCTCTATGCCAGCTTTCTCAAACAGCTTGGCATTTTTATCATTGTTAGAATAGTAAAATACTCTTGAACCTTCACTTTCCTCTCCTGAGCCAACTCCCTCAAGCGATATTATCTCCTTTGCGCTTAAGTCAGAAGCAAGCTTGCTTATAGTAGCTGCCATACTCCATTCATAATGCGTTGCAGCTGTTATTGCGTGCAACAGCACAATATTGTATTTTTGATTGTAGAAAATGCCCAGTGGCTCTACTACCTTATTTTCGTGTATTGCAACCATTGCAGGCATATCATCAAAAAGGATCTTGCCAATCTGCTCTGTTTTCAGATGCTCTATCAAGAATTCTGAAGCTATTGTGCCTACTAACCCAAAACCTGGAAAGCCTTCAATTATAGTGCAGTTCTTCGGCTTCTTCCATAACTTGACTTCCATTTGCCACCTCTTTTTATGCTGCTTTTGGCTGTCTTGTTCCGACATGCTTATACAACACAAAAATATTCCTGAAAATCCGCATCAAGTCCTTGTGGATTTCTTTTTCAATATAGTTGATCGTATTATCCCAAGGCTCAAATATCTTTTTTGCTGTTTCTTCTGTTATTTTTCTTTCTTTTACTAATTTATTTAATGTCTTTTTAAGGTTTTCTACAATTGACTTTAATTTTTTAATTTCCTTTTCGAACTTTGAAATAAGCTTTGACGAATAGTAGACATCTTTGCTTATCCTGCCTATTGCTTCTGAAATGAGTTTTGCTAGAGAAGCAACATCTTTAGGAATATGCTTTCTTCTAATCCTGCTAATAAATTCTTTTTCTCGAGGCACAATCTTCTTGACTTTTAAAGCCTCTGTCTTTATTTTTCTGTTTAAGTTTTCCAGGCTCCTTAATGTAATTTTTGAGAACGAAAATTCGTCCTGTGCTTGTTTTTCTGCCTTCCATCTCAGCTTTCTCAACTCATTCAGAAGTTTTGCACTTGCATTTATCAGCTCATTTTCACCAAGGGCTAAGCCATGCATGATTTCTTCATGCTCTTTTACCTTTTTTTCAATATCTTCCTTTGCCTTTTTTATATCCTCTAATTTCTTACCCTTAAATTTTATCTTTTTTGAAAGAGCTTGCCGCTTTTCCTCTTCCAATTTTGCCTTTTCCTTTTTGCATAAATCAAGCACTTGGCGCAATAGCCTGAAATAAAGATAAAGTATAGCGCTGTCATAGAAATTTATCAGCTTCAGGTCATGAATCCCTGCAATTATGCAAGCTGCTAGTTTTGCAATAGCATGTTGCAGTTTTAGCACATCACCTTGATTTGCTTTAACGCTTTTTCTCAGCCTGTTAAGCTCTTTTTTTGACTCTTTTAGAAGAGGAAATAATTTATCAAGCTTCCAGCTTTCTTCCCTTATCTTAGTTGTCAGTGTAGAATCAGGCAGAACTGCATAATATTTAAATGGGAAAAGCGCAAAGACCATGCCTAGCTTTGCTTTATTTTTCTATAAAAACTTTTCTATACGGAGAATACAAAAAATCTATGTAAAATAGTTTGTATTCTCCTGATATGCCGGTGGAATTATTGTGATAGACTATCTACTTCCACTGTCATAAAATAGAAACTTTTATATATAAGCTTTTTTAAGATTGATACATAACGCAAAAAAGGTGATAACATGACTATTTTTAATGACAAGAAAGGAATTATTACGCATCCAGCAATGATGTTTGCTATTGCTCTGATACTTGGCTTAGTTTTAGCTTACGTTTGGATTAATTACATTACAATACCCAATCCATTCTGCCAGAAATAATCTAATTATTTGTTTTAATTTTTAATATGATTGTGAAGGTAGTTAATTCAATAAAACAATTTCAATATAAAAATTCAAAAAACAACCAACGACTTTTAGATTCATAACGTGAAGAAAGTAAACCGTTGCGATGGTTTATTGAATATATAGGTGAGGCAAAAATCAATGGTAGAAGATTTTTGCCGAGCACTAAAATTTGCCGAAGGCGGATTGAAAAAATTAAAAGATAAAAATAATAAGAAAACTTTTACAATTCCATTGCAAAAGTTGCTATCATCAAGAAAAATCCTTCTATTATGAAGATTATATTGTAAGCAGCCCTGTTAAGCCAGTTAAATTCAAACCATGATGGTCCAATTCCAAAAGAATGCAGCAAGGGAAATAAGCCAATTACCAAAACAGCGATTGCAACTCCAAAACTCCACCACCCTATGATGTTGCTGTTGGTTATCTCAATTATTGAATTTATTGCCAGGTAAAAGCCAGCCCCTGCGACTATCCATATTAATAAAGGAATTGGCCATTCATTTAGGAATGTAAATTTGCCAAGCATTGGAAACAGGCCCAATAAAAATATTACAGCTCCCACAATACCGGAAATCCAGTCACGGGTTTGCATCATGGTAATGACCTCTTTTTTATCTTCTGATTAAAACCTTCAATTTTTGTTCTATGGCTCTTTCACCTTTTAGAATTACACCCAAACCATTTGCTAACGTATGGGCTTTATCAGACATTTTTTTATCAAGTTCTTCAAGTGATAATTCTTCTTCATGAACAGGTTTCTCAGGCAAGAAATGGATTTGCACCCATTTTGCACCAAGCTTTTTCATTATTTCTATATCAACCAAAACCATTATCATCAGCAGCAAATCCCTCTTCATTATTAGATGGGCTGCCTTGAACATTCCTTCAATGTCGTGCTCTCCTTCAAACAATATCCTCTCAAATTCCCCAAGCATCTTATCATAATTTTCCCCCTTTTTGTTTGCCTCCAACCTTCTGTCAAGCTTTTCAAGCTCTTTTGAAAGAGCATCCAGCTTTTTTTCATTTAATAATTCTCTTTTTATGTCCATCCTAAGAGATATTCTTCCCAATATCGATAGGTTTTGCTCGTTTTTGAATGCCATTCTTATTGCGTCTAAGAATTTTGCTGGACCTTTACCAACAGCGGCATTTATGATTGCCATGATTCTTCTCATGTCTTCGCCGCCCCAAGCTTCAGCCTGTTCAATTGCTGCAGTCATCTTGCGAGTCATTTCTTGGGCTACTGCATCTAATCTTCCTTTGAATATGTCTCCTCTTAATCTTGCGTGGCTAACAAATTTGCCAAGAATATCAACGAAATGATTTGTTATTTTTAAAATATGAAAATATTGGAAAATTTGGCTCATGCCTAGCTTAACTTCTTTATCTACAGCTTTAGCAATGTGGTGATGCCATCTCTCACTTCCCTTTAAAGCCTTAGAAACTTTATGTTGTGCAACAAGAGATTGTATCTTTCTAAGTTCTTTTTTTTCAGCGTGCATTTCATAATAAGCTCTTCTTCCTTCACTTCTTTCTTCAAGCGCAAGAAATCCTTTGAAATAACTGGCAAACCTTTTCCACTTCTCACCATAAATTCCAAATATGCGAGTGGTAAATGTTTATATTCTTTTTATGTGAGGAAATCTGTCAAAGCCTGAATCAAAACTTGCCACATTCCTTATTCCAAACTCTTTGGCTAAGGTGATTGTTGAGCAGTCCGTAAAGCTTAATTCATTTGATTTTTTGAAAGACTCCCATGATTTAAGGAATATGTCAACGTCAATCTTCAAAAGTTTTATGCTTGGATCTGCCAGCAAAGCATCGCCAATCTCCTTGATTGAATTTTCAGGAAATGATTTAGCCCTCAAAAAGGTCACAAATTCATCAAATATGTAATCAGAAATATAACACTGCCCAAATTCCTTATCTTTCAGCTTGGCTTTTAAGGATTGGGCATCTTTATTATTCTCGTCTTTGGCGTTGTTCAAGGCGATTAAAAAAGAAGTATCCATAATCAAGCTCAACTTTTCCACCCATAAAGCGCTTCATCAACCTTCATGCTTAAATGCCCGGCGTCCTTTCCTTCGTATTTCACCGGCTTTAAATCCCAAAAGCTTTTCATTTTATCTCCATTTATTCTTTTTCTGTGCTCCCTAATCCAATTTTCTAAAGCAAGATTTATGGCTTGGCCTATTGTCATGCCTTCTTTAACAGTTTCTATCTTCAGCTCTCTCCACAAATTGGAGTTTACGTCTCTTATCGTTATGTTCATTTGGTCATCAATGTAAACATGTATGATATGTAATATTTAAATCTTTCCTTTTTGTTGAGTTTT
>JAGVYA010000066.1 GCA_018303505.1 Candidatus Woesearchaeota archaeon | reverse complement strand
AGAATTTTAATCACAGAAAAGCAGGAAGGCGAAACAGTTCCTGATTTTGAGAGAAGAGTAAGGGAAGAAGTAAGCAGGATTTTGGAGATGGAGTTGTGAAATGTTTTTCTGGAATCGAAACATTTAAAATTTCATTCGTTAATTAAAATTAAATTAAAAAGTGATGAATGATGATTGAATTCAAAAATGGAAACCTGAAGGATATTTTTGGAAAGTTAAAAACCAAAATATCTGGACAAGATTTTAAAGACTCTGCAAGAGAGGCTTGGGAAAGTTCTTCAGATAGAGAGTTTAATAAAAAGTGAATTTTTTAGCTAAATACTCACTTCTCAATCATCCTCAAAATAATCTCATTAACCTCTTTTGGAGTTGCTTTTCCTCTTGTTTTTTGCATGACCTTGCCCACAATATGGTTTAATGCCTTTTTTTCTCCTTTTTTATAGTCTTCTATAGCTTGCGGGTTTTCCTCAATTGCTTCCCTGCAGTATTTTTCCAATTCAGAAATATCAGAAACTGCCTCAAGTTTTTCTTTTTTGACGTATTGCAACATTGTCTGTTATTTTTTTGTTTTCAACAAGCTTTAACAAATCAATCATGTGTTTTTCATCAATTTCAACTTCATGAAGTTCCTTTTTGTTGTAATTTAAAACTCTGACAAGCTCTCTCCTAAGCCATTTTGCTGCTAAGATTGGATCAATTTCTTTTGCAACTTTCTCAAACATTTCTGCCAATTCTTTTTCAGCAGCGAGAATTTCAGCATCTTCTTTCTTTATTTTGTGCTTTTCAACAAATTTCTTGACTTTGTCTTGAGCAAGTTCAGGCATTTCTTTTTTTATTTGATTAGCCCATTTATCAGTGATTTCAACAACTGTCAAATCAGTATCAATTATGTAGCCATAGTCTTCCTCTGTTTCCTTTTTTCTTAGTGAGAAAGTAGTTCCTTTTTCAGAGTCCCAAGCTCTGGTCTCTTGATAAATATTCTTGCCATGTTTTAATTCGTCTTGTTGCCTTTTAACTTCATAAACCAATGCTCTTTCTATCTCCTTAAATCCAGTTATATTCTTTATTTCAACTCTTGTGTAGCCGCTTTCCTTTATCGAAACATTTGCATCTGCTTTTATTATTCCCTCATTGATATCAAAAATTTCAAGATAGTTAAGCACAGTGATTAATTGCTTCATAAAATCTCTAGCTTCATCTGGGCTTGCTAAATCTGGCTCAGTCACAATCTCAACAAGAGGATTGCCGCTTCTGTTGTAATCAACTAAAACATATTGGCTTTCCTTTAGTCCAGCAGGATGAATTAAAGAAGCAGGATCTTCTTCCATATGAACTCTAATAATTCCAATTTCTTTTCCATTTCTTAAATTTAATTTACCGTTTTTTCCAAGAGGTATCTCATATTGAGAGATTTGATAATTTTTTGACATGTCAGGATAAAAATAAGATTTTCTTGAGAAAATTAACTCTGGGGAGATTTCGCAATTTAAAGCCAAGCACAATTTCAAAGCAAATTCAACTGCTTTTTTGTTTAGAACAGGTTTGCTTCCAGGATGCCCGAGGCATGTTGGGCAGCATTTAGAATTTGGTAAATCTTCTTTTTTTGCTTTTTGACATCTGCAAAAGAGTTTGGTTTTAGTATCGATTTCTGTGTGGATTTCAAGTCCAATAATAATTTCGCTAGTGAATCTTTTCATTTTTTGTAATACTTCTTATTAAAGCAATCATCACACATTCCATCATGCCAATCTTTGTTGTGCGCTGAAATTTTCTTATTGCATTTTTTGCAGTTGTAATTCATCTCTTCATCATGTTTCATGTGGAAAGTCCTCATTTTTTCCTTTATTTCTTCTGAACCCATTGTCTCAGCAAAATAGCCTTCTTCCCAAAAATCATCTTCCTCATCATCAATTTTGTCTTTCTTCATTTTCCCTTCTCTACAGCGCTTCCCAATTGTATCAGTTTTCCTTCCTGCAGATGGTCTGCCATCAGCAGCATTCCAACTGGAAGATTCTTTTCAAAGCCAACTGGAACATTCAAATGCGGCAAGCCAGCGACATTTGGCGAGACTGTCATAACATCAATCATGTAATGCTGCAATGGAGTTAATTTCTCAATCTCGGAAAATTTAGGCGGCAATATTGAAGTTGTTGGAGAAACCAATGCATCAAATTTCTTGAATGCCTTTTTGTATTCATTAATCATCAATGCTCTTACTTTCATTGCTTTCAAGTAAAATGCATCTCTGTAGCCAGCCATTCTTGCAAATGTGCCAAGTATTATTCTTCTCTTTGCTTCATCACCAAAATTATTGCTCCTTACTTTTGTGAAATACTCGTTAAAGCTGCCTTCAAGCTTTTCAGTTGCGCCATATCGCATGCCGCAAAATTTTGCAAGGTTTGTGCTTGCCTCGCTTGTTGCAATCATATAGTAAGTTGCAATTCCATATTTTATCGGAAGCTCCAAAGAGATCTCTTCTGTTTTTGCGCCTTCTTCTTCAAGCTCTTCTATACCATTGTAAACATTCTTTTCAATCTCTCTTTCAACACCTGTTCCAAATGCTTCTTTTATAATGCCAATTTTCATACCTTTGACTGGCTTTTTCAAGTAACTTTCATAATTCTCATTTTTTAGTTTTAATGAAGTGCTGTCATTTTTATCATAGCCAGAAATCACATTCATTAATAATGCAACATCCTCAATTGTTTTTCCAATAGAACCTATTTTATCCAAAGAATTTGCAAAATCAATCAAACCATATCTTGAAACTCTTCCATAAGTAGGGCATAATCCAAAAACTCCGCAGAATGAAGCAGGCTCTACAATTGAACCGCCAGTTGATTCTCCCAAAGCAATATGATTGCTTAATTTTTGTGACAAGCCAGCAGCTCCACCGCTTGAACCACCGCAGCTTCTTTCATTGTCAAAAGGATTTTTCGGCACTTTAAATCCAATGCCAACATTAACAGAAAAACCTCCAAAGCCAAATTCATCTTGAGAAGTTTTGCCAATTATTATGCCGCCTTCTTCCTTTACTCTTTGAATTACAAAAGCATCAAACAATGGTTTGTATCCTTGCAAAATTTTTGAGCCAGCTGTTGATTCGACATCCTTGACGCAAATGCTGTCTTTTACAGAAATCGCAACTCCAAGCAATTTTTTGTTTTTTATTTTGGCTTTTTGTTTTAGCTGTATTTCTATTTCTCTTGCAGAATTCAATGCCAAATCCTCAGAAATTGCATTTAAATAGTTATATTCCTTGTTTATTTCCTTGCATTCCTCAATTAGCTTATATGTATGCTCAACTATATCAATTTCATTATTTTTAACTTTTTTTATAAAGTCATAAATATTATCCATCAAACAGCCCTCGGTCCTTTGAAGTAGCCGTCTTTCTTGTGCTCTGTCAAAGACAAGGCATCATCCTGGGAAAGGCATTGCTCTTCCTTGTCTTCACGCATTATGTTTTTAAGCTCAACTGGCTGGAAGCTTGGCTTCACATTATCTGTATTAATGTCTTTTAATTGAGAAAAGAACTCTAATATCTCCTTAAGCTGAGGCAGAAATTTTTTGATTTCCTCATCATTTAACTTTATTCTTGCAACCTCGGCAACATGCTCTAAAAGCTTTTTGTCTACTTCCATACTAAAAGTTGTTTTTTAAGTGTTTATATATATTTTGTGTTGATTTTTTGATTGGTTCTGTAAAGTGGAAATGCTTAAATATTCATATCTATTTCTAAAGCTTAAAATGCCAGGAATTGTTGAGGTTGTTGAGCAGTATAAGGGAGAAATAGTAGTATTACAAAAAGATGTTTTAGACAGAGAAGTATTTAAATTCGAATTTGATAGTATGTATCGTCAATTAGGTATTGAAGCAAAATTAGCAGAAGATATTAATAGATTATCCTCAGATTTACTCTCTTCTTATCAAGGCAAATTACCATCCAATGAAATATCTAATGCTGTTATTATACAATTGAATCTACTTAGATTAGAAGCAGAGCATGAATATACTCATTTAAGAAAAGAAATCTCCAATCGTGATGCAGTATTTGAAGATTCATTAACACCTTTGCTGGAACTTATCCAAGCAGTTCAATCTGGCAATATTAAGAGTCACCAATTTTATTTAAGACTTAAAGGTTATCTTGATAATTTAGTAGAAGAAGGATTAATGCCTTGGAGCCCCCCACTTACCTAACCAGTTCCCTTCTTCTTATCTTGGAAACAAGCCTTTCAAGAGTGTCTATTTTTCTCATCAATTCAAGCTTTTCCCTGTCCATCTCCATAAGATTCCTTGCGAACTTTGTTAGCTCAAAGTCCTCTTTCTTTATGCTTTTGCTGATTTCAATGAATTTATTGATTTCTTCTGATGTCATATTTAATCTTGAAAGAATTTCAGCAACTTTTTTTCTTAATTCATTGTAATCTTGAGTATCTTTCTTTAAAGCTTCTCTATTGACTTCCAAGTCTTTTTGAAGTTCTTCTTCAAATTTGTCCAGTATTTTTCTCTGCAATTGGCCTTTTAATAATTTAAATTCAACTAATTCTTTTCCAAAATCTTCTCTGAGATTTTTGATTACATTGAGATTTTCTTTGAAATTCTTTAGAAATTCTTGTTGATTTATGTTCGTGTCGTTCAATTCTTTTTTTAATTCAATCAATTGGATTTTCAATTCAGAAATTATTTTATTGTTCTCTCCTATAATCTTGTTTATTGCATCGATATCATCTTTTACTCTCATCAAGTCTCTTATTTTTTGAAGCATAATAACACCTAATAATATAAAATAATTTTATTTATATCTTTTCTAAATGGCTTAATTCAGTCCATGGTAGAAAAGGAAACAGAGGGTCGGAACCAAATTCAAATTGGACTCTATAAAATTTATTACTCAAATGAATTCGTCCTTCTAAAGCTCCGAATGGTTTATCTATCCCAATAAAATTTTGAATTAATGATGACGCTCTATTTCTTAATTTTTTATAATAACCTTCAAAATAACCTTCAAGTCCTTCTTGTAAATATTTTTGAACTTCAGTTGCTGTTTGATTTTTCAGTGGAATTCTAAGTGCGTCAGGAAATTCATAACTTCCTCCGTGATTCGGATCTAAAAATGAAAGTACCATGCAATCATCAAAAAATTGAGCTTCTACAATTGCAATTAAGGATATTTGTTCCCGAATTCCTTCATAAGATTTTGGCGTATTAACCACTTTATCAAGAATTATTTTAATAAGCTTTATAATCTTTTCTTTTTTAACAAATAACCTCTTAATTTTAAGACTGCCCTTCTTCTAAACTTCTTTAACTCTTCACAGTTTTTTATTTCTCCGTATGTTTTGTTGCTGTTTTCTGGAATGAAGATTGGGTCGTGCCCAAAGCCATAAGAGCCTCTTATTTTTTCAGCAACTTTTCCTTTTTCTTCTCCAAGAAAGCTAATTGTTTTTTTTCCATATTCGCAGTAGGCAACAGCGCTTTTGTAAGTGCACTGTCTATTTTTTATATCTTCCATCAATTTGATTATGCCTTGCAATCCAATTCTTTTATGGATATAAGCAGAGCTAGTACCTGGAAAATTATTTAGTGCTTTGATGAACAGTCCAGAGTCTTCTACAACAATTGTTTTTTTTAATTTGTTTGCAAGCATCTGCGCTGATTGCCTTGCTATTTCTTCTGGATCATCGCTTCTTAATTCGGGATAAGAAAGCTTGATGTGATTAACTTTGATTTCTGGCTCTAGAATCTGCTTGAATTCTTTTACTTTGTTTTTGTTGGATGTGACGAAGTTGATTG
>JAGVYA010000065.1 GCA_018303505.1 Candidatus Woesearchaeota archaeon | reverse complement strand
GCGGAAGGATCAATTATTTCAGACTACGATGCAAAATTTAAGGTTTTAGAGAAGGAGTATAAAGATGATACCAGCAAAACTGATTAAGGATCTTGAAAAGATTGGATTTCAATTAGATTTTCCTACTTATAAATCCAATGAAGATAGAATATTTGAAATACTAAAGACCAATAATCAGAGACTTTTCTTGGCGATTCCGTTAATATTGCAATACCATTTTGATTATGATATAATAATTAACAAATTGTCTTCTCTGAATAAGGATGAGGCTGACAGACTAATAAAACAATTTAATAAAATACTGATTATAACAAATAAGATTTTTACTTTAGAAAGTTTAAATTATGATATACAAAACACCATAGATAGATACTCTATAAAAGAAGATATAAAAGATGAAGAATTTAAGTATTATTATGATTCCTTCAAAGATTTCTCTAGAAGAACAACTGATATTAAAGATGAAAGATTTAGGGAAAATATTAAATTCAGAGGTAAACTAGATACAAATAAATCCATATCAGAAATTTTTTCTCCGGCTAAACGCAGAATAATGGAAAAAATTTTCCAGCACGAGAAACTTACAAATACCGAATTAAAGTATTATTACAGAGGAATAAGACCACTTATGCATGCTATTTTAAATGAAAGTATGAGCCAGTATCTTAGAATTATTGATTCTTCTAAAAAGTATTACTAAAAATTACGCCACCAACTAGACTTTCGGCAGCTCAAAAACTCGAGTTCGCAATGCTCACTCGCCTATCGGTCGCCTAACACTCGCAAGGCAAACTTTTTTCTGCGGAAAAAAGTCTCGAGTGCTTCAAAATTTTTTCAACTCTGAATTTTGCGGGTTGCCTCAAAAATTCGAGGAAAAAATTTCTCGCCTTGAGCCCTGCGGGTCGCCTTGCTCTGTACGTTACACGCACTTTTGTTTTTTTAATTGGAAAGGCAAAAGGCTTTACCAGTTCAGCATATCATGCTGCTTCTTGAAATGATGGTAAGTGTTCCACATTACTTTTTTAACAGAGTTCTCTGCATTTTTCTTTGCAAGTGCCATTTTCATAATGTTTGTTTGGGTAGGCTTTTTCCTTGCCTGCTTCAGCTCTTTTCTCATTTTAAATGACGCAAACAATTCTGCAAATCCTTCAAATACAGACAGGAATGGCCCGGCTCTTTTGGCAGGTGGCTTTGGCAACTCTTTCCTTTCCTCAAACTCTTCGCCAGCTTCTTTTAAGTATCTCATAAGCTCGTCTCCTAATGCCTCCAAAGCAGCTTTTACAGAACCATCAATAACTCCAAGCAGCTGGAAATCCTCCTGCTCGCGCATCCTCTTATAGCTCTCAATTTCCTTGTCTGTCCATGCATAAGCCCTAAAGTCTATTTCTACTCTGCCAAGATGCAAAGGCCCTCTTTGGTATTCCTGCGAGTAGCTCATTTCTGGCCTTGTTCTGAAAAGGTAATGCATCAGAATGCATTGGTTGATATCCACACCTGCTATCTTTACAGGCTTTACCGCTAAAGTCTCCACTTCAATCATAGAGCTTTCAAAAGCAACTATCAAGTCTGCTGTATCAGCTCTTGACTGGTCAAGCTGCATCCTTTGTATATTTTTTAAATACGGCTTAACCCATGTCATATACATCCTTATTATCTCAAAGTGCTGCCTTAAGTACTTTAAGGTAAACTTTCTTCTGTTCTTTAATTCTTCATATGTGTGCTCTTTCCACGCCAAAAAGCTTCTTAGCTTTCTCTTCAAGACTTCCCTTACCTTTCTGTTGAACTGTCCTCTTTCTTTCTCAACAACAACATCAACATCTTCCTGCTTTGGTGGATGCGTCGAGAAAAACAAATCCGGCAATGTTGTAAATTGCACTTCCCGTGCCATACCATAAACAGAAGCGGGATTTTTTGCTCCCTGTTCAACCAAATCAACCCAAATGCCCTTAAGGGTTATTTCAGCGCTTTCAGCGCTTGGGCTTTTTGTATAGCTGTCAGCATAATAGCTTAGCCTTTCATCAAGAATTCTCATTTCCCTGACAAGCTGGAATAATTCCCTTACCATCTTGCCAATTGTTGCAAGAAACTGGCTTACCTTGTCTTGCTGCAATCCAAGCCTCTGCTGCGATGCTCCAAAAAATGCTGAATTTTCTGCAGCTGCAAAAACATCTGTTATCTTGTCAATTCTTGGAAAGCCGCCAAAATACCTCAAATAATGCAAAGTCCAGAAATAAGGCTCTTCAATAGAAATGTTGTACCCTTCATAATGAAGCCTGTACCTCCTTGATGGAGCTGGGTAGCCTGTTTTTATAGTTGAGCTCCTAAATTCTTCGCTTTTCTCATTTTCTTCAAATCCATATTTTTTAAGCTCAGCGTCAGTTGCCATCTTGCCTTTTTTTAATATTATAATTTTTAATGGAGTTGTCTTTTTTAAAGCTTGCGGAAATTTTGATTTCCGAAAGCCCGAAAATCAAGATTTTCGATGCTATTGATTTTGTTAATGAGCTTACTCAAAAATCTTGAGATCATCTTCTTCCTTGTACTTTGGTTTTCTTTCGCTCAGGTTTATCTCTATAATATCATGCTTGTTAAGCATTTCCTCAACTTCCATTCTGGTTTTGCCCAGCAGTTTTGCCAAATCGTCTATTTTCAGTTTTGATCACCTTTTTTCTTTGTTATCTTTAGGATAAATCCTTCATTATGCTTCTTGAATTCCATTTCCATGCCTTTCTTTATGCCTTCATACTCTGCAATAAGCTTTGGGATTGTGATGACTAATTGTCCAGAAGGAAGTTTTTGGATTTTTACCATCTTTATAATAGTATTTTTAATAGTTTTTTAAATATTTTTAAATATAATTTATAAAATATCTTTTTTAATAGTATTTAAAGCTTTCGGAATTTGAAAAATTCCGAAGGTCCGAGAATTCTGAGAATTCTAGATAATTGCGGTTTTGCAACCAAAATAATTATAAATTGACTAAAATTCGCTTCAGCTATGGGAATGGATAAACCAGCATGGGTAAAGGACAAGAAAGTTGCAGGGGATTTTGAAGTTATAAGAACAAAGCCTTATGACGACTATAAAGACCACAGGAATGACGACGGTTGCTATACGTTGATAAAAATTTATTGGGACACCCATGAAATTGGAGTCGCAATATGCGATTATCAGCATACAATACTCAAGGAGTTCAGGGGCGGGAGAGCCAATGACATTTATGTTGCAATCTTCAAGTACAACGACGAGCATAAGAAGAATTGGTTTAGGGTTTTGGACCATGCCGCTTATCTTGGCAAGGAATTGAAAAAGGCTGAATTATGCCTCGCGCTTGGAGTTGAGTATATCCAGGAATGAATATTTCTAAGTTTAGCTTTTCTTTCCCAATATATTTAAATATCTCTTGCTACAATTCATTTCTATGCCTCAGAAAACTTCAACTCTAGCAATTGCGGCATTTATTTTTAGTCTTATATTCTTTATACCGACTTTTTCAATCATCGGATTAATAGCCGGGATTGCGGCATTTGTTCATATTCAAAAAAATCCAAAGTTGAAAGGAAAAGGTCTGGCAATCGCAGCAATTATAATCGGATTGCTAGTCACGGCACTTCAAATTATTTTATTTTTTTCTGTATATAGCTTATTTTCAGGATTTGCTAATAGTATTGACTCAAAAAATCCAAAACAGAGCATAGACAAGTGCATAAAATCGAAATCCAGCTTCGGTAAAGATTTTTGCATCATCCTAGTATTAGCTGCCAATATCAACAATACAGAGGGCATAGATAAAAACATTTGTGATGCTCAAATCGGGAATCTTGAAATGAAAAATTATTGCAATGCCGTACTTAAAAAGGATAAAGAGTATTGTTATAAAATTAGTAATTCTGATTCAAGAATTAAGTGTTTAGGTTTAATCGATGAACTAAATAGAAAAGTTAATAAACAATCAGGTTAAGTTAACTGTATTATATTCTAGGACTAAATATTACAAAATGGCCATTTCAGAATTAATTCAGTCATTGATAATAACAATAATAACTATACCGCTCAACGGCTTGTTATTAATGCTGACAACTAAAATATTCAAATTAGCTGACCAAAGCTATAGAACTGCAATTAAATTAACAACAATTCTGGGCATAATTGGATTTTTGTTGGGAATTTTGTCCATTACAATTAAAAGCCTAAGCTTAGTCATTACAATTGCCCAATGGCTGATAATCTCAATATTACTTGCCCTATGGCTGATAAAATCATTTTATAAATTAGATTGGGGTAAGACTCTTTTAGTTTGGCTAGTTTGGTTCATTTTGTATATTATACTAGCATTTTTAATTGGCATACTTGTGGTTTCAGTAATAGTTGGCTTGCTGTTTGCTGGCAAAATTCCATTAAATCCAAATATTAATGTTTGACTAATTAAATCTTTATTCTACTTATCTCCTCCGCCATGTCACTTGCCAGATAAGCAAACCCTTTTTTCTTTTTGAGCAAAATGTCCCCAATCAATCCATTGAAATAAGCCGCGTTTATTGCGCTCTGCAATAAGTTCCTGCTTTGCGCAAGAAAGCCAGCGCACAATCCAGCCAAAACATCGCCTGTGCCGCCCTTCGTCATGCCTGCATTTCCAGTTTTGTTATAGAATATCTTATCCTTTGAGATTATTGCATCAATTTTTCCTTTTAATAATATTATGTTGTTTTTATCAAGAAATTTTTGAGTTATTTTTTTTATTAATTCTGATTTTTTGTTAATGTTTTTTTCTTTATTGATTTTTTTTATTGTTGATTTATTTATTTTTGAATTAATCAAAAAGTATTCCAACTCTTTGGAATGGGGAGTTATAATTGAATTTTCACAATCATCCGTTGAAACTGCCTTGATTGCATCGGCGTCTATCACCTTGAATTGTTTTATGTTTTTTATTATTTTTTTACAAAATTGTTTTGTACTTTTATTCAATCCAATTCCGTTGCCAATCAGCAAAACATCAAATTTTCGCATTGATTGTTCAATAAGTTTAAAATGATTTAATTTAAAATAATCGCATTTTAATTTTTCAGTTACCAAATCTGGGGAATAAGCGTTTATAGCCCATGCAACTTTTTCAGGCGCAATTATTTTGACTAAATCACAGCCGCTTCTCAATGCCGCCAGTCCAGCTAATGCAACAGCCCCTACAAAATCCCTGGAGCCGCCGACAACAAGCACCAATCCATTGTCGCCTTTATGGCTTTCTTTACTTCTTGTTGGAAGCCTTATTTGGGATTTGGTTATGAATTTCATTTCTAATAGTGCAATAATCACTTCTTTTGAGGCTCATATACTCCAGTTCCCTTGAAGTTTGCTGTTACTTTATCAACCATGCCATTATACAGCGCTTCAAAATAGCCATCAGGGTTGGTCATTACTGCGCCTAAAAATTTTCCACGAGAATTAAGTTCAACTCTTATGCCCCTAATAGGATTATTTTCTTCGTCTAGGCATTGTCCATGAACCCAAGTTTGCAATATGCCTGACTTGTTAATGTATTGCGACTCAGGCTTGCATGAGACAGATAGGCTTCTAAGCGAAATTGGATAAATTTCATATTCTGCAATGCCGTCATTTGCTGCAACAGCAAACCTAAAATTGATTTCTTTGACATTCCCGTCTTTTATTACAAGTTTCGTGCCCTTATAGCTGCCTAAGGAACTCCAATCTGCCATCAAATCAGTTTTATAGAACATTGACACATTTTTTATAATGCTTTCATCCTCGAATTGCAGGCTTATTTGCAATGATTTATTTGCTTTAAAGCTTGGCGGGAATTCTATGTGCTTTAGCACTGGAAGCTGGTAATTATTAGCTTCAGAGTTCTTGTTAAAGCTTGACTTAATTTTGGTTACATTAAAAATTGGGTTTTAAATATTTGTGATTCCATTCATTCTGAGATGTTAATTCTCCTTCCTCAACTAAATTTCCATCGAGATATATTTTATATGTTGGTGAAGGTAAATCAATGATTTTTGTTTCGCAACCTTCACTACTGCATGAGGTTATAGATAGTTGTGTTAACCTTGCTAAATAAGATTTTCTGTTGTATCCTTTTAGTAAGTTGTCATTCAAAGATATTGCCTCGTCTTTTACCACCACGCTTGTTGGAGTGAATGGCGAGGTTCCCATGTACACATCTTCTTTTACTCCTGGAATTGGTTTGATAGCATTAAATGGGTTATCTAATCCATAGAGTTCTCTATGCGCAATCTCAAGTCCAAATTGGGTAGCAAAATCGTCAGACGTTAAATAATTAATATGCATTAAATTATAAAATGACCAATCTCTGCCATAATAATCTTTTTGTGACACTTTATCGCCCTTTAAATAATACACCCTATCTTGCGGAACTGCAAATCTCACCCACGATGTTCCTGCACCA
>JAGVYA010000052.1 GCA_018303505.1 Candidatus Woesearchaeota archaeon | reverse complement strand
GTACTCTTCATAAGTTGCTTCCATTATCTTTTTTAATTTGGCGTCGCTTATGCCCTTAGGCAGGTTATTTTTTATTTCCTCGATTATCTTAATCGGAAGCCTGTCCTCGTATTCTGAAATTATATTTGACATTTTGTTTTTGATTTATTTTTTAATTGTTTTTTATTGAATTTTATTCTATTTTTCAAAAAATTAAAATTCATTTTGTTGTAATTGGGTTTCAACTTCTGCTAATAGTGTTTGTAATTCGAGTTCTGATAGCTCTTTAGATTGCACTAACTCAACCGCTCCATTTGGAAAATACTTGAATACGTCGCCAACCTTAACATCTCTTGGAAAATGTGCGCGATTTATATCAAAAATATATTCCTCAGATTTAGGCTTTTGACCAACAAAAACCGAAACACCTAACTCTCTTGGCTTGATGTCTCGAACTTTTCCTACATAATATTGCCCATTTTCTGTTCTTTGGAATGTTTTTGTCATTTTTTTATTTTAAATTTCCATTTTTATTTTCTAATATTTGCTCTCCAGCTGAAGTTTTGGATAAATTCCCAATGACTTGAATTCATCAAGCATCAGCTTAAATGCATAGCTTATCTCTATGTCATTAATCTCAACATTTTCGCCGCAAACAGGGCAGTAAGATTTGTTCTTGTAGTTGTCCTTGATTGCGATAATTCCGCAGCTTTCGCAGACTGGCACAATTGTTTTGTCGCTGTCAAACCTTTCCTTTAGCAATAAAGATGCCCCATGAGCGACAAAAGTGTCTTTTTCCATCTCGCCTAATCTAAGTCCGCCTTCCTTTGCCCTGCCTTCTGTCGGCTGTCTTGTTAAAAGCTGGATTGGGCCTCTGGCTCTTGAGTGTATTTTATTTGCAACCATATGCTTTAATTTTAGGTAATACATGCTCCCGATGAATATCTTTGCTTGGTATTGCTCGCCTGTCTGTCCATTGTACAATGTTTCTACACCGCTTTCTCTGAAGCCTAATGAAAGCAATTCCTTCCTTAACCTTTCTTCAGGCTCTGCGTCAAAGGCTGTCCCGTTGATGTAGCGCCCAGCAAGAGCCCCGCTTTTGCCAGCAATCATTTCTATTAAATGGGATATGGTCATTCTTGATGGAATCCCATGAGGAGAAAATATCAAATCTGGTACTATGCCTGATGCTGAAAAGGGAATATCGCCTTGGGGCACAATCAATCCAACAATTCCTTTTTGGCCGTGCCTGCTGGTAAATTTATCCCCGACCTCAGGCACTCTTTCATCCCTTACCCTTACTTGTATAAGCTTGTTCCCTTCTTCATTTTCAGTTATCATGACAAAATCAACAACGCCCTCTTCTCCATGCTTTAAATTTACAGAGCTTTCCCGCCTGGTGCTTGACGCCAAGCTGTACTCTTCCATTGAGCTCAAAAATCTTGGCGGGGATGTTTTTCCAATTACAACATCGCCTTCCTTGATACTTGCTTCTGCATAGATTATCCCATCATCTTCCAAAAACCTGTAGTCTTTTTCAGTTTTGTATCCTTTGACATCTTTGTCAGGAATGCATATTTGGTCGATCAAGCCGCCTGCATACCTTAATTCTTCTGCTGTGCTTGGCCTGTAATATGTAGATCTTCCAAAGCCTCTTTCTATAGAACCCTTGTTTAAAATTATAGCATCCTCCATATTATAGCCTTTGTAGCTCATTATAGCCACAATTATATTCTGGCCAGCCGGGTGCTTGTCATAATCAGAAATATCATTTATTATTGTACTAACCACAGGCCTTTGCGCATAGTGAAGCAGGTTTACATCCATATCCATTCTAACAGCAAAATTAGAAGCATAAAATCCTAAAGCCTGCTTTTGGTTTTTTGAGCCTGCATTAAGCCTTGTTGATTGATTGAAGTTGCCGTATGGAACAAGGGATGTGCAGTAACCAAGCATTGCCAAAGGAGTTATTTCAAGATGAGTATGCTCTGGTGTTAGCTCGCTTTCGAAAAATGCAACTAATGTATTCTCCTCTTCTGCAGCATCTAAATATTCAATTAATCCTTGTTTTACCAGATCAGACCATGAAATTTCATTTTTCTCCAGCTGTTTTATATGGCGTTCTGTCAACAATGGAATTCCATCTTTGACTATTATCAAAGGTCTTCTTGCTCTTCCCTTGGAGCTTTCCAGCTGAATTTCATTTGTTTTTTCATTATAATAAACATTAAGTTTTTCTGTAATTGCGCCTTTTCTTCTTTCTTCCCTTATCTTCTGCACAAATTCAATAGGATTATCAACATTGCCAACAAATTTGCTGTTAAGATATACTTCTGTCATTTTATTTTTAATTTATACTTTCATTTTACTTTCAAAATTACAACACAAAAATGCAGAAGTCACGAACGATAGTGAGTATACCTCTGTCATCTTAGTTTGATTTTTTAATTTTTAGTTGATTTCTGTTTATTAAATCTTATTTTAATGAGTTTTTATTATTGAAATTTTTATTTTATAACCTTTAACCCCATTCCTTTCAATGATTTTAAAATGTCATCTTCGTTTGAGTCACCGGATATTGTGCAGAGCAATGAAAGATTTTTTCTCAAACCTATGTTTGTTCCTTCAGGAGTTTCAATTGGGCAAAGCCTTCCAAGATGGGTTGGATGAAGTTCCCTTGCTTCAAAATTCTCCTGTGAAGCGCTTAAGGGGCTTACAACCCTTTGCAAATGTGACAAAGTCTCAAGATAATTTAGTCTCTGGATACGCTGGCTTATTCCCTTTCTGCCGCCAACCCAGACTCCTGTTGCCATTGAAGAATAAATCCTTTGAGTAAGCAATTTATCCCTTATAATAACTTTTATAGACGGGAATTTTCCCCTCTTAACAATTCTTTGGAAGTTATACAATAAATCCCCAATCAGGACTTTCAAGTTTAATCTCAGTAAATCAGCAAGCAGGTCGCCGCTCATCTTAAGCCTTTTATTCATGTAATGATCCTTGTCGTCCATGTTAATCTCGTTGTTTGAAGCAAGAATATACTTTTTCAGCATTTTGCACAGGTTATAGGCTTTGGATATCCTGTCCTCTGCCTTTATGCCAAGATGAGGCAACAGGTATTTGTCCAGAATTTCTTTCATCCTTTCTATCCTTACTTCCTTTGACTGGGTAATTCCAATTTTTTTTGCAATATAATCAAGCGCCTCTTCCTCATTTTTTATGCTTACAAACTCCAATAGGTTTATTATGATTTCATCAAACTGTCTTTCCGGTGAAATAAATTTTGTTAGCTCCTCGTCTTTTAATAAGCCAAGCGCCTTGATTATAACAATAACCGGGATTCTTTTCACTCTTGTAAAAGTAATGTAGAACAACCCGTCTTTCATCTTCTCTACTGTATGGGGTATTTTAAATGAGCCGTATTCTGAGAATAATTTTCCTACAACCTCGCTTGGACCAGTTGCATCCTTTTCTATCAAGAATCTGTTTGAAGCTAAATCCTCAATTGTGATAAGAACCTTTTCTGTGCCGTTGATTATAAAATAACCGCCTGGCTCGTCAGGATCCTCGCCTTTTGCTATGAGCTCGTCTCTGGTCAGCTTATGCAGATGGCACCACTTGCTTTTCAGCATTATCGGCAGGTTTCCAATTTGCGTATCAAAACTTTCACGCTGAACGCCATTGATATGGGCGCTGACAGTTATCCACGTCGGAGCTGAATAAGTTATTTTTCTAAGTCTTGCTTCCATTGGAAAGATATTTCTGCTGGAGCCATCAGCCTCTATCATCTTTGGCTTTTCCACCCAAATCTTGTCAAGCCTTATTTTAAATTCGTCTATGTTGTGCGGGATGATTGTGGGTATAATCTCCCTGTTTTCTTCAATTATATTCAGCAGCTCTTTGTCAATGAAATTATTGAATGACTCTATATCGGAGTCAACAAAACTCTGCTCTTCAAAATATTTTTGTATAAGCGTCTTGCCGTATTTATACATCTGCCACCACTCTGAAAAAAATTGATTCGCCAGCAGTTGGACTCCTTCTTGCTATTTTTATAATATCGCCGAGCTTAGCATCCAACTCTTTTATAGCTGAATCTGTCTTTAGTATTTTTGGCAGCTCTTTAGAAGTTACGTGATACTTTTCAAGCAGCTGTGCTTTTTCCCTTTCGCCAAGCTTTGAATGTTTTGGAGTTAGTATGTGTTTGTCGACCTTAAATTTCTGTTTCTTCATCTTTTGCTTTGTTACTGTGATTTATGAGCTTAATGAAATGGGCCGGACGAGAGTTGCGTGCAAACCAGCTAGACATGCTAACTGGGCATTTCGGACTCGCGACCACCTGATTAAAAGTTTCACCCCGGCACCGTTTAAGGAGCGTTTGACAGGTGCTCTACCAGGCTGAGCTACCGGCCCATTGAACTGAATGCGAGGGCTCTTCCCGAGCATTCTCGCGTTCAATATGAATGCGAAAATGTGTGAGATGCGAGAGCTCGCTTCTCGCTCGCTCAACTCAGAGCATTCCCGCTTTCAATATAAGAGCGCCCTGGTCGGGATTTTCAACAGCGGCAGTGGAATGCGAGTGAGCTCGTTGCGAACTCGCTCACAACTGACTCCGCCGATATATTGCGAAACATAAAGTTCCGAATTTTTGAACCCGAATCGAAGCCGATCTGCATGTGAGCGAGACAAGTCTCATTCGACAGGGCTTCATGATAGCCGGATTACACCACCAGGGCGTTACGCGGCTAAACGGCATAGCAATCCCTCATTAGCAAAATTATCAATGAAATCATAGTCTTTTGCCTAAAGAAGGATTATTTCTCATCGTATTTGGGATTAGTTGGTTATATATAAAGCTTGCGGATTTTACAGCTAACACTATCAAAGATATATTTTTCATTTGGAAGTATTTAAAATTATTGTTTTATTTATGTAAACTCAAAAATTTCTCACAACCTTTAAATATTGAAATTAAATTCTTTTATTTATGAAAAGAAGTTCTCGTCGCTGGAAAAAAAAGAGGCAAATGAGATGGAAATGGCAGCGCAAGAGAATGAAAAAAGAGAGAAGATTGAGAAAACAGCACAGGGCTGGGTAAAAATTAATTTCTTATGTGATTATTATGACATCATTCTATGTAGCAAATATTTTATAAAAAGGTAAGAATTTGCTGCAGTTACTGCCCATGTTGCATAATACTTTATTTCAAGTTCGGTTCTGTGATTTGGGGATAAACCCAACATATCATGCAAAGATTTGCCTCCAGCAAACAATGGAGTTGCAATAGAGTCAATTGCTATTAAGCTGGTTACAAGAAAAGTTATGTAGTCATTCTTGGGACGTTCCTGTATATACAATAACATCCCATTAAGTGCAGTTAATCCTAAAGCCATCTGTGACGCCAAATGCGATACTATAATTTTGTCAATGGTATTAATCGGTTCCATACTTTATCACTAATAGCATTTAATTTTTAAATTCTTTGAATAAAGCAAATCAAAAATCCCCGAAAACTATATAAACAATTTATCTTGTCTTTATCTTAGGTGGTTAAAATTTCAATGATGGACGATATTTCAAAGACTGATGCAGAGGTTTTTGATGCGATAAAAAAAGAAGGAATAAGAATAAGGAATGGTGTTGAATTAATT
>JAGVYA010000048.1 GCA_018303505.1 Candidatus Woesearchaeota archaeon | reverse complement strand
CCATCTTCTACTCTGTACATGGGAAAATCTGCTGTCCAGAACCATTGGTTTCGCAAACTTGCATCAGTTCTTCTGGCTGTGTTAATATCAAGAGCGTGCTGAAGAGTTGAATCATCAAATAATGGAAATATTTCTGCTAATTGTCCAATCTTAACTTCTAATTTTCTTTCAAGAGTTTGAGTTTCTAGCATTTTCTATTCAACTACGAAAATAATGGGTATTTATAAATCTTTCGCTTTTTAATTACTATAAAATAGTAAAATCTATTCCCTGAACTCAATATCGTCAATTATTCCATCTGAATCCAAATCAATGCCTTCAACAACTTTTGCTTTAATGCTTGGATTATGGACATTGCCATTTGTTATTTTCTTGAAGTCCTTCAAAAATGCGATTATTGCTGCTCTTGTGCCGCTGAATCTTTTGCCTGCAACAACTAATATGCACTTGTCCTTGTTGAAAGGGCTTTTTGCCTTTACAATCAAGCCGCATTCATCTTGCGGATAAGTTTCGTTTGATATTGTTGATTTTATGTTGCCGTCTTCAAATCTTATAGGAAGCTTGGAGTTTACTCTTTCCATAACTTTGTTTACAAGCGGACCTCCAATCAGGATTAGATTGTTTTCCAAATCCTCTTCTCTGAATTCTGTGTCAAGCTTTACATTGAACTTTGGCACATAATTAAGGAATGTGCCTAAAAATAAAGCCAAGTCCATTCCATAATAGCCGTCCCTGCTTCTTGCCTTGTCTGGGCCATGCGGATCAGGGCTTCCAACTATAATTAAGGCATCCAGCTGCCCATTTTTTATAAATGGCTCCAGAAATTCTGACTCATTTCTTATTTGAGCTATTTTGCTTGTGCTTTCAAAATTCTTGAACTTGATGACAAAAGCAGGCTCTGTCAAAGCATAGAAATTTGCTGTTGCTCCTTGCTTTGTTTCCTTCTTTACAACTTTTATAATGCCAGCTTTCTCAAGGTTTCGTATATGATAATATACTTTCTGCTCATGAACTTTCAGTGCTTTTGCTATATTTATAGGATACATTGCTTCTTTTGCCAATAAATGCAGTATCTTCTGAGCTAACTCAGAGCTTATTGAGTTTGCATGCTCTGCGCTTATTTCCTTGGCAGGCAACGAATAAACTTCGTTCTTTTTCTTGTCTATGATGAACATTTTATCAACTTACCATTAAAAATTATTTTATAATGATGTTATAAATTTAATGTTTATAAAGTTTTTGGTTGTGGAAGATTTAAAATACAGATGTATTTTTCATTCACTTATGGGGCTTGAGATAATAACTCTCAGGGAAGGCAGCAGAATGGCTGAGCGAATGAAGGTGAACGGCATGGTTACAGTCTTTGTGAGGGGTGACAGAATCAGAGAGCAAAACTTAATGTGGATGATCGTCGAGACCCGCCCTTTTGGATTCAGGAGGAGATACTCTATTTCTGTCAGCCCGGAGGAATTTTACACTCCCGGCTTTGTTGAAATTTCGGGCCGATATCACATTGGGCATTTGCTGTTCGACTCAATACAAAAAGAGGACAACTTTTATGCAACACTGGAACAAGCTCTTCAGTACGAGCTTATAGGAGAGCCGGAATATACAAGAATAAAGCAGAAGCTTGGTGATCGCCTTATGTTGCTTCATGCACAAATCTATGACGGCTCACTTCTGGACAGAGGAAGGATCCTTGGCGCGGATTTGCTTACAGCAAGCTCGGCAGGGGTAGTATCCATGTTGAAATCAAGCAATAACGTGCCTGCGTCTATCTTTATTGCTGGGCTGGCTTTCACAGCGGCACATCTCATACAAAAATACAGAAAAACTAATGCCATAATACAAAGACTTCGTATACAGGCAGATGACCCTGATTTCGGGCGTTATCTTGCGCCTATCACAATTGCTCCTGAACCCAAGCCAACATATTAAAACTTTTTTTATAATACTATTATAATTTTTTTAATAAGATATATAAATAAGCTCTATTATCATATTATATGAAATCTCATCTAAACTCCAAGTGCATCCCTTTTCCTCTTTTGGGGTGCACTTTTTATTTTTAAATGAAACAAGTGCTTGAGGTGGTTATTTCAAATGTGTGGCATAGTAGGAGTAGTATCAAACAAGAATGTTAATGAAAAGCTGTTCAATGGCTTATCTAATTTAGAATACAGAGGCTATGATTCTGTGGGAATGTGCTTCATTAATGGAGGCAAATTCAGTATAAAAAAGGGTGTTGGCAAGCTAGAGGAAGTTCATAAAAAAGTCAATTTCTTGAAACTTAATGGCAATATTGGATTAGGACATTGCAGATGGAGCACTCATGGCGGGGTGACAGAAAAAAATGCTCATCCCCATGTAGATTGTAAAAATAAAATAAGTGTTGTGCATAACGGCATCATAGAAAATTATTCTGAATTGAAAGATGAGTTAACAAAAAAAGGACATAAATTCTATTCCCAAACAGATACAGAGGTTATTGCGCATCTGATAGAGGAAAATTTGGAGGGCAACAAAGTTGAAGAGGCGTTAAGGGCTGCATTAAAAAAGGTGGAAGGCAGCTACGCCCTTGGCATTTTATTTGCAGATGAGCCTGGCAAGCTTTTTGCTGCAAGGAACGAAAGTCCTTTGATTATTGGGCTTGGGAAAAATGAAAACTTCATTGCTTCTGATGTGCCCTCAATTTTAAGCTATACAAATAAAATCGTATATCTTGAGGACAAGGAGATTGCAGTTCTTACAAATGATGGCTTTGATGTTTTCGATTTAAATGGAAAAGAAAAAAGAAAAAAGGTACATACGATACATTGGAGCAAGGAATCATCCCAAAAAAGCGGTTATAAACACTTTATGCTTAAGGAGATTTATGAGCAGCCGAGGGCAATTGCTGACACATTGAATGAAAGGATTGTGAACAACAGCATTATTTTTGAAAAAGAATTTGCTTTGTCCGACGATTTTTTGAAAAAAATAAAAAGAATAGTAATAGTTGCGTGCGGCACCTCATGGCATGCAGCTTTAGTTGGGGAATTTATGTTTGAAGAATTAGCAAAAATACCAACTGAAGTGGAGTATGCCTCTGAATTCAGGTACAGGCATGCTTTGCTTGACAAAAATACATTGGTTATTGCAATTTCACAATCAGGAGAAACAGCTGATACAATAGCTGCATTAAAAGAGGCAAAAAAATATGGAGTCAAGACATTGTCAATATGCAATGTAATTGGAAGCTCCATAACAAGAATATCTCATGATATTATCTATACAAGAGCTGGACCTGAAATTGGCGTGGCTTCAACAAAAGCATTCACAACTCAATTAGCAGTCTTGTACCTTCTTACAATTTTATTGTCAAAAATAAGGAAGACGTTGAATGAAAAGCAGATTAAGGACATGATTGAAGGCATAAGAAAAATACCCTTGCAACTGCAGTCTGTTCTTGATGAAGATGATGAAATTTTGGAATGCGCAGAACTTTACTACAATAAATTGAATTCATTATATCTAGGAAGGGGCATTAATTTTCCAATTGCTTTGGAAGGCGCATTAAAGCTAAAGGAAGTGAGTTATATCCATGCAGAAGGCTATCCTGCAGCAGAGATGAAGCATGGGCCTATTGCATTGATAGACAAAAATATGCCTGTTGTTGTTATCGCCCCTCATGATATTTACACTTATAAAAAAGTTTTAGGCAATATAGAAGAGGTTAAAGCAAGAGGCGGCATAATAATTGCAATTGCCACAGTAGGCGACAAAGAGGTTAAAAAGAGGGCAAAACATGTTATTTACATTCCAAAAAATCTATATACTTTAAGTTCTATACTTGCAATTGTACCGTTACAGTTATTGGCTTATCACATTGCTGATAAATTGGGCAGAGACGTAGATAGGCCTAGATCGCTTGCAAAATCAGTAACAGTAGAATAAAAATAATTACCACTTCTAAAATTGAAAAAGAGAACACGCAAAACTCTTAACAAAAATAGCGAAAAATATTTAAATTCATACTAATTATACTAGTTTGATTAGGATGATTAATACGAAAATTAAAAGATTAAGGACAGTAAATTTAAATGAGCGCGGACAAATAGTAATACCTGAGGATATAAGAAAGGACTTTGGAATTATAGGACCTGCAACTCTTGTGATAATAGAAAAGGATAATGAGCTTGTACTTAAAAAAGAATCGGATGTTTTAATAGCAATGGAAGGAGAGGATAAATTTTGGAAATACTTCTCAATAGAAGCTATGAAAAGAGCGTGGAGCAAAGAGGATGAGGTGTGGGATAAAATCTTTAAGCAATCGAGCAAATGAAACAGCAAGATTTAGTCTGGGTAAAGCTGCCATTTTCCAGCTTAGAAGAAAGTAAAGTAAGGCCAGCAGTTATAGTTTCTAATAATGAATACAACAACGGAAGCCAAGATGTTGTAGTATGTGCTGTTACCTCAAGTCTAGAGCAAAAGCTTTACAGCGTCATTATTGACAATAAAAATCTCTCAAAGGGAAAGTTGCCGATAAAAAGCAGGATACGCGCTGATAAGATAATGCAAATAGAGAAAAGTCTAATAATCAGCGCATTTGCCCAGATTGATAACAAGACTTATGATATATTGATTAATGAAATTAATAAGCTTATAGAAAGGAATAAAACCAGTAACAATTAATTTAATATGGAAATAAAGAAACCAGCAAAAATACAAACTTTGGTTAATTGGTTTTATGGAACATATTGCGTTACAAAATGCCATGATGACGAAGAAAGGCAGCAAAGCCATTATCCAAAGCTTTAGCAACTTGCAAAGAAAATGGAAGGCACTGAAATGACTCACAAGGAATTTTTATCGATGATAAGAAATGACAGGACAATTTGTGATTTAAATGATGAGGAATGGAAGAAAAGAAAATTTTCTTGGAAGAAAACGGATTGTCTGATATGTACAAAGTTAGGTATTAGATTTTAATAAGAATGAATCCAACAAAAAAACCGTTTAAAATAAAACCGCCGTACATAGCTTTTTTGCTTTTATTTTTATCATGGCTTGCTGATTATTTTTTCCCGCAATTTGATTTTATAAATAATCCTTTGAATAGATTAGGGATATATATTTTCATATTGGGCATTGCTTTAATGTGCTGGGCTTTTTATCTGTTCAAGAAGAATAAAACTCCTATAATTCCAGGGCAAAAACCCACATTTGTGGTCACAAAAGGTCCATATAATTTTACAAGAAATCCCATGTATTTGGGAGTTACAATTGCGCTTTTTGGAGCTTCAATTTATATTGGAAACCTGATTTCACTACTATCGCCAATTATATTTTTCTTGATAATGAACTATTACTTTGTCCCTTTTGAAGAGAGATTAATGGAAAAGATTTTTGGAAAGAAGTATTTGAATTACAAGAAAAAAGTTAGAAGATGAACATGAAAATCCGCAAAGCAGCTTTAAAAGATGCAAAAGGAATTGCCAATGTTCTTATGCAAAGTTATAACATTAAGGATTTGAAGGAAGGAATTGACGCATTTAAAAATGAAATAAAAAAACAACATCACTATATTATTGCAGAAGAAAATAATAAAATAATTGGAGTTGTGACGTGGATTATTCATGGGCTTCCAAAACATCAATTAGCAGAGCTTGATAGAATTGCTGTATTACCAGAATATCGCGGAAAAGGTATTGCGCAAAAATTGTTTCAATCATTAATTAAAGATGCAAAATCATTTTATAAGAAGAATAAGTCAAGGTTAAGAAAATTATATTTATTGACGCATGCTGACAATATAAGGGCGCATAAATTCTATGGAAAACTTGGATTTAAGCACGAGACAACTTTAAAACAACATTATTATAAAGATAAGGACGAGTATGTGTATAGTATGTTTTTTTAATTAGCTATTCAAATCAGCAACAATTACCATCTGTCCTCACAGCTGTACAAGTGTTATCAACGCATTTACTTATGACACACTGCTGACAATTCTCGCAAAAACAACACGTATTATCTGGAGGTTGATTCAGCCTAAATTTTAAATAATTCTTATTATAAGAATTCCCTCTTCCTGTGATTTGACCACAGCTTGTCACACAATCGTTATCTGATTTACAAGATTTTGGGTTTAATAATGTTTTAATGTAGAATATAAAAAATATTATTAGAATAATAGATACTACAACTAGTGTATATTTAATTTTAACATTCATAAGATGGTACATTAAGGATACCTATAAACTCTTTTCTAAAACATCCCCAGCAAATTCAAAAACTGCTCCTTTGTATTGCACATGAAGTAAGGATTGTTTTTCTTTTCTCCACCGATTGTTGAGAATGGTATTTCTCCATAATCATGCCCTGGATAAACCTCAATATCGTCCTTTAGTTTTTTCAATTTCTGAAGGCTTTCGAATAGTTTTATGGAATCTCCTCCTGCTAAATCAGTCCTGCCAATTGCATTAACAAACAAAGTGTCGCCTGTTATTAATTTATTTTCAAACAGAAGGCAGATTGCACCTGGTGAATGGCCTGGAGTATGAATAACCTTGATTTTTATACTGCCAACTTTAATTTCGTCATTATTTCTTAATTTATTAATTGTAATACTTGGATTTTTAATGACTCTTTTAATTTCATTATAATCATCTTCATGGAAATAAACTGCTGCATTTGTTTTTGATGCTAATTCATCAGCTTTTTGCGTATGGTCATAATGAGAATGTGTCAAAATTATTTTGTTTATTTTCAATTTCTCTTTATTGCAAATATCAATCAACTTATCAGCTTCCCTCTTTGCTATCTTGATCTCCAATTATATAGCTGAAGTTCTGCATTGGACCGAGTTGAACTTGCTTGAAGAACATTTTATTTAACGTATTCAACATTTGGTAATTCCTTAAACTGCTTATCTCCAGTTAGGAATTTAAGGTTATGTTTTAAAGATAAAGTGTAGCCAACTGCATCAGTCAATAACAAATTCTTTTTTTTATTAATATGTCTAAAATAAATTGCATTAATTATAATTTCCGGAGTTATTTCAAGCAATTCGAAATTAATTTCTTTAAACCAGTTATCTGCTGTTTCTTTTCCATGTTTCCTAAGAATGATCTGATATATTTCTCCGATATTCAAGATACTAGTAACAATTTGCATTCCTTGGAATTTATTATAAGATTGGCTACCTTCTGCAAGTGCTATTATCGCATAACTATCCGAAAAATATTCCATTTTATAAAACCCTTATACAAAAAGAACCAATATCAAAAAACTCTAAACTCTTTATCTATTTCTCTCATTAATTTTTCTGTCGATTCATTAAATTTCAATGTCCCAAAAATATCCCTACCTTTTGTTATAGGTTTTGTGCTTATCATTAGTGTTATTTCTTGGTTAGGCTTTATTTTTTCTTCTTCAACCACTTCTTTTGGTATAAGCACCCCTATAGAGTTTCCCCATTTCTTTGTCTTTGCCTTTATTTCCATCATAAAGTTATACATGTATAACTTATATATAAATTTTTCTAGTTTTTCACTTTCCTCGCAAAGCTCAAAAATCCAGAATGCCCAATGCCCTTGCTTTTTGGCCTTACCCTTCTTTCCTCAACTTCCCATTCCCTTTCAACAACTTCGCTTGTTTTCAAATATACGAAGCTTTCATTTTTTTTGACAGCATTTACAAAATCAGCAACTTGAGGCACAGACGGGCTGTAAGAAACAAGAAATCCGCCAATCTTTAATGCTTTTGAGCAGTTATCAACAGCATTCCATGGCTCTGGCACATCAAGGATTACAACATCAATGTTTTTTTCCTCAATTTTATTGTATATGTCAATATTTTTTATTTTAATGTTTTTTAACCCAAGAAATTCTATGTTAAATTTAACAATTTCGATGAAATCTTCCCTTATTTCATAGGATATAACCTCTTTAGCTATTGCTGCCAGAAAGCATGCTAGTGCTCCGCTTCCAGAGCCTGCATCAAGAACTCTGCTTTTTTTATTCAAACCGGTTTCCGCAATTATTAATCCTATATCCTTCAATGGGATTATCTGGGCATCTCTTTTTATCTTCCTGTACAAGTCTATGAAAGACGGGTTAAAAATAAAAAACTCCTTGTTTGTGTTTGACTTGAGCAGGCTGCCTTCTTTTGCTTTTTTCAGGTCTTCTTTTTTTATAAAACCATATTGGGTATGCAAGTCCTCGTTAAGGTCTTTTGCATAGAATTTCCTGCCTTGGCTTGTGATAAGAACTTTTTTTATCGTATTCATAAATAGGCATAGAAAAATCTAGGCTATAAAAAGTTAATCTAAAAGCAGGCTTATTTCCTGCCTTTTTTCATCTCGCCTTGGCAGTGGCTGCATGAAGGCATTGCTAATTTCATGACGCCTTTTAACGCAATCAATACACCCAGTACAACCCATATGTCCCATTTAAGATAGAGCTGGTTTACAATCAGTATAAGACCAAACACTACCCACTTGGCTCCATGACATTTTGCACAATAGCCGTCATGACACATTGGATCCATTATTGCACCTCCTTTTGTTTGATTTATAGCTCCTTAAATTTAGAGTTTAAAAATCTTGCTATTAGAAAACGGGCCAGGGAGGATTCGAACCCCCGACCTCCTGCTTACTTCAAAACCAAAATGTTTGCAAACCCCTAGTTTGAAATAGAAGGCAGGCGCTCTATTTGCGCGAGTAACGCAATCGGATTACTCTCCAAGCTGAGCTACTAGCCCGTAAAGAAGAAGAATAAAAGTAATTGTTTATAAAATTTGTCAATAAATATTGAATGTATTATAACAAATTATTTGAGAAATTACTGTATGATGGCCTCTTCCCAAGAGCCAATCCACATCGTGCAGTGCTTTTTGCCCTCCCAGTAATAATAACAATTCTTGCCGAATTTTTCCCATCTGACACAACCTACACAGCATGCTGGAACGTCTTTCTTTGGCTTTTCTTCTAATTTTTGTTCTGTCATTTTTATTTTATTTTTATCTTATATGTATAAAATTGATTGAATCTTCCTCCCTCTGTTGTCAAATCAGTAAATTTGTATCCGTCAATAATCATTTTCCCAAATTCCAATGTATTTAAATGAACCTTTTTGTTATTAAAATTAAAATAGGGCAATGATGTTGAATGAGCAACAATTTCCTTATTATTTTTTATTTTAAACTTTGACATTTTAACTTTTGCTCTTCCATTTAATCCAAAAACTCCTGCTTTTTTATTTTCTCAGGCAAGTACTTGTCAGATATAAATGTTATGCCTTTTGACGACAATGCCTGTATTTCAAGCTTTGCTCCAAAGTCCTTCATCATCTTGAATTGGCGTTGCCATTCCTTGTTTTTCTTAAACCAGTCGTAATCTGCAATCTGCTTTAAGCGCGAGTAATCAACATCCTTTAGCTTAATGAAATGCTTCTTTAAATCATAATTAATGACATCATCTGCAGTTATGCCCAAAAATTTTGCACTTGGAATCGCCAGTTCCTCTGACATATGTGCAAGGCTTATTGAGCCGAATTTCAATACAGAGTAAATATAAAAACCCCATCCATCAAAGTCCGCAAGAACATAGATAGGCAGCTTATGCTCTTCATTCAGCCTTTGCAGTAATCTTCTTATGCCTCTTGTAGTTTGCCCTTGCGATGTCACAATCAAGCAATTTTGCTTTTCCCAGAATTTATCCTCATGCAGCCTTTCCCAGACTGCCTGCTTCTCCATGTAAATTATGTATTTTGCTTTAACACTTTTGAAATCTATGTACTCAACATTTGATGGAATGCTCCAGCCTCCTGAACCAAGCTTTGCCCAGTTTATTGTGTCGCCAGAGTCCTCAATTACTACATTGCCTGCAACAGAGCCCATTTTGTTTGCATTAATGTTAAGCTGCTCTCTTGAGCAGTCAGTTATCAATTCCAAATCCTCTATGGCTTTGTCGCTTTCAACTTGGTCATCGACAATGTTAATGCTGGATTGGGGGATTGTCCTCTTTGCCATGTAAAAAACATCCCTTAAGCTTGCATGCTTTTGAACATCAAGAAGCGTCTTGCTTATTTTGGCAACTTCCAAGGTCTGCAAAAACTTCTTTGCATGGCCTACATTGAAGAATGTCCTCTGCTGTTGCTTTTCTCCCAGTCCAAGGGTTTTTGTTTTAGTGTCATAAACAACATTGCTCAATGTCCTCAAAGAAAACTCGATAGTTGGGTTTCTGCCTTTTTCAATGTCAACAACAATCTTTCTTCCAAATTCCTCCAGCTCCTTAGCTGGCTTCTTCTCTTGCTTCTTCATTTTCTTTACTGGCAAACTCCATTCTGTACAATTTATCGTCAGCGTCTTCTTCCTCAATAATTTCCTTTTTTATTTCAGGCTTGACAAGCATCTTCTGCAATCCTTTTAAAATTTTGTCCTTGTTTTCCTTTGCTAAGATTGATAGAGAAGAAGCAATCTCCGGAATGTACTTTTCAAACATGTTTGCCCTTTCAATCTGGTCTGAAATCTTACCTTTTCTTCTTATATATGTGCCAAGCAATCTGCCGCATTCCTGCAATGCCAATTTTATCTCTTTTATAATCTCAGGATAATGAGCAATAGCTTCCTTGCTTTCGCTTGTGAATGGAACCCATACTGATGCCATGTGCACTAAAATCACCACAGGGCCAAATGGAATTGAGTCACCGGATTGCTGCAATCCATAAGGCTTCCAACTGGTTTCCATTATGGATTTTGTCATTGAGCAAGCTCCTTCTTGATAAAGCAAAGGTACTCTATTCGCAAATCTCAATATGTTAGCTTTTTCCTCTTTTGGAATTTCACCGCCAAACGCAATTGCTGTTTCAATTATAAATGGATTTCCCCTATAAACAGATGGCGCTCTTGAAGTTGCACAGTAAAATTCTGCCTTTATCTCTTTCCTTAAGCCTTTTTCAAGCAGTTCTTCTCCAATATTGCTTAAGCAATCTGTAGGAGGGGCGATAATTTTTGTTTTTTGAATGCCCTGCAATATCTTCTCTGCCATGTCCCTGCTTACCAAGCTTGGCTTTGTATTTGGCAAAACAGCAGCATGCTCGCAGATTTCTTTTGCAGTTCCCGGGCCAACCCTTGAAAATTCTGATGTTAAAAAGCTCTGCAAAGTTCTTGATTCTGTCCATCTCAGCTTGTCCATAAGCATTCCCAATTCCACTCCATAAGGATGCGGCTTTATTTCCTTTGGCTCGTCAGGCAATTTGTCAGTTGCCCTTGCATATATTATCTGCTCAGACTTTGGATTTGTGTAAATAATGGTCACATGGGGATTAATAACAGCAGTTTGTTTTAAGTACTCATCAACAGATTGGGAACCTTTGAGGTACTCTGCCTCCAAGTCAATCTCAACTTTTGTTCCATGCTCTTTTGCCCATTCAATTGTTTCTTCCTTTGCAATTACTGGCTTGTTGTTTTGAGTGTCTATGTTTAATTCGTAATAGAACGCAGGCTCTTTTTTCGAGACTCTTGAGGTTATCTTGGCTGGCTTTCCTGTTGTTAATTGAGAGTACAAAACAGCAGCGCTAATGCCGATACCCTGCTGGCCTCTTGCCTGCTTTAAAGTGTGGAATTTGCTGCCATAAAGCAATTTTGCAAAGATATTCGGGATCTGCTTTTTGACAATTCCAGGGCCATTATCCTCTACAATAACCTTATATTTGAATTCTGCCATTTGTATGATTTCAACACTAACTTCTGGCAATACCCTTGCTTCTTCGCATGCATCTAATGCATTATCGCAAGCCTCCTTGACAGCCATAAGCAAAGCTTTTCTTTTGTTGTCAAAGCCAAGAAGATGCCTGTTTTTTGTAAAGAATTCCGCTACTGAGATTTCCTTTTGCTTTTTGGCAAGCTCGTATGCTATTGGAGTTTCTTTATCTTTCAATTCTGATTTTGCTTGCTGGTTTGCCATGTCACATCTCCATTACTGCTCTTCTCTTTAAATCCCTTCTTCTTTTTTCAAGCCACTTGTAAACATTTGCATGTGTAGAGCCCCTTAACAATGACTCGACTGCTTGCCTGGCATTCGCAGCTGACTCCGGCAGCCCAATTATGCTTATTGTTTTTCCAAAAACTGAGATATTGCATTCTGTCAACTCCTCAATAAGTCTTCTTGATTTTCCTTCCCTGCCAATAACCCTTCCCTTCAGGCGCAGCATTGCATCTTTTGACTTAACAAATTCGCTTAAGTCAACAACCTCAAAAAGATAATCCGGCTTAAGCAACAGCTTTGCAATATTTGGATTAAAGCCCCTGCCGATTGCCTTTATTATCTCTTTCGCCGTATACAGCCCAAGGGCATCTTCTCCTGAAACAAAAACATCCCCTTCCTTTGAGTCAATATTAAGCTTTGTTTTTGTAGATTCCTCTATTTCCTTCTTTATGCTGCCTTCTTTTCCAATAATAACAGCAACCCTGTTCCTGGGAACTTTTAATTCATAAGAATACTCTACCATTTTGTTTAAATGAAATG
>JAGVYA010000047.1 GCA_018303505.1 Candidatus Woesearchaeota archaeon | reverse complement strand
AACACAACTATTTATATAAAAGCTGTGGAAACTGGAAGTTCGCCATAGTACAAGCAATAAAAATAATTGATTAAAATTAACATTTTTGAAAAAAATAATACGGTTGCAGTCAGAACTTTGGACAACAAAGTTTATTTTGATGTTAAGGCTGATGAATTATTAAAGAAGATTTCCGAGAATGTTGAAAATAAAAAGCAGAAATTTGATTTTTGATATTATCACTTTGTTATAGTTAAATTTTTATATTTAACACTCTTCTTTAGCTCCAAAATGCCAAGTCCACATCAAAATTTAGAAAGAATGGTCGAGGAGCATTTGCTGGGAGAGGGGCAACTACTTGGTGTAAACGCTGTTCAACCGCGCAGAGGTGAGGGTGCTGCACTCCAAAAAAATGAAGTGTCTGACCTTGCAAATTATTTTGACAATATAGACACTGACAAATATTTTTGTATTTTATATGCAACGGACATTGGTTCTGGCTTAATTTACGCTTTCAATTCAAGCTTCGTGAATCAAGAAATGAGGTCAAGATTTGTTAAAGCTTTCAGGTACTTTAAGGAAACAGCTGATGCTAAAGCAAAAATGGCGCACTATTCCCAAAGAAAAAAAGAAACTGAAGAAAAATGGTTTATTGGAGGTATTTATACATCAAAATCTCAAGAACTTACGGAATTTTTAGGAAAATGTAAAATATGGCTTCACTTAAGCAACTTAAACGACCAGGATACTAAAAGAAGGCTGCATGAAAGTGGCATCCCGATGGTCAGTACGGCAGTAAATTTTTTGAGAAGTTGTCGAGGGAAAAAAGACATAAGATACAGGTTACCGGAGGAGAGTCCGCTGAAACCTGTTTTAGATGAGATTATTGAGCTGTACAATAGAAGTTACTAGCAAAAATGGTATAGCCGACAAAAGTGTGTGTCGAGAGTTTTCTGAATGTCGTCGATAACTTTAACATTATGACTGATTGGCTAATTCTTTGAAGTTCATGAGTTATTCAATTGCCACACTTTCCCCTACCTCAACAGATGTTGGTACAGACACCACAGCACTTCCTTCAACAGCCTTCACGTATGGATAATCGTAATATCTCTCTTTCTCATAAGGCAGTTTAACCTCTTTTATTTCGTTGTCTATGTTGCTTAAATCATTTGCTTTTATCTTTATTCCTGAGACTGTATAAAGAGCATCGTCCATATACAAAGCTCTTCTTACTGCATTTGGAGAGCCATAATAATAGTAATCTCTTTGTTCATCGCCTTCGTTATGAGTTATTTTTCCTTTGACTTTGAAACCACCTTCTGGAGTCAAACTAAAAACATAAGCGCCTTGCCAAAATCTTTGCCTATAATAACCTAATCTAGGGTCGTAATACTGCTTTCCTTTAACTTCTGTTACAGGAATCACAAGCAGATTCTTTTTCTTATCAAACAAAAATGATTTGTGGTCTCTTAATGCTTCTGAATCAGTTCCTGCTTCGCCAATTTCGTATTTGTCAAGCTGTTTTGGATTTTTGACATCAGAGACATCAAATAATGCCAGTTTTACACCATGTATTGAGACGCCGCCCCACTCATTTGAATCAGTCTCTTTACCAACTCCAATAATATGGTTTTCATCATAAGGATGCAAGTAATCAGAGAAACCCGGTATCTTCAGCTCTCCTAATATTTCTGGGCTTTCTGGATTTGACAAGTCTATAACAAACAATGGGTCAATCCTCTTGAAAGTCACCATATATAATCTGTCACCGATAAATCTTGTTGAATAGATTCTTTCGTCTGGTGCAATTGCTTCTAGTTTGCCGACTATTTTCAATTCATTATCAAGTACATAAACATTGTTGTACATTACATATCTACTCTCTCTAATTGGTCTTGGTATTGCAATTGACATTGGTTTAGAAGCCACAACAGCTTCAGATTGCTTAGCAACTTGTGGCGCATCGCTTGATGTCTGTCTAGATTCTGTAGCTTCAACTGGTAATGGCACAGGCACTCTTCCATAAAATTCAGTTGTTGTGGCAACCCTAAAATAATCATTGTACTCGTCCATTGAAAACTGGTTAAGCAAGTAGCCTGGAACTTCCCCTCTTGAGCCATAGTCGATGTCTCCATTATTTATCTTGATTTTATGAATTACCGTTTTTCTTCTTTCGGCTTCAAGCCTTGCTTCATATTCATCAATTGCTTCTGCTATTTTTTCAAATAGTTCTTCTTTTTCATCTTCATCCATTTTGTTGTAAGTTTCTTCCAGAATTGCAGATATCTTGTCCCACTTTTCGTGAGAATTCAAGCTTGAATATTCTCTGACTGCTTTTATTTTGCTTTGCGCATCACTTGGCAGCAATGGCGCAACTACATCATAAAATCTTTCTTCATTATGCTTTTCATAATACCTGTAAGGCAGATTTTTTTGGTATGTTATGTAGATATTGTTTTGCGAAACATATAAGTTATTTGTGTAACCCATCATGAATGTCTTTGCATTAACCTTGTCTTTGTCTTCAAAAATATTAAAGGAAGCAATTGTATTGAAATTATAATTTTCTTCAGGATTGTCAAAATAGAAAACATCTGGCTTTACTATTGTGGCAGAAGCTGCCCTCACAACAGGCAAGTCAATTAGTGGTCCATAATAATAGACATTTTCAATTACAATAAAATATACATAATCTTCTATCATTCTTGATTGGTAATAGTTTCCATTTAAGTTGTAGTCTTTTACAAGCTTTGGCTTTTCTCTGTCAGAGATGTCATACACATAAGCATGAGTTATTGGAGTGTATCTTGGCCTTGGCACAAAGTCAAATTCTGCAAAAACTGGGATTTCATTGCTGTCATCTGCAAAAACAACCAATCTGTCTTTGTTTACAAACAAATCTCTTGCATTTCCATCTATCTTTGTTTCAGAAAGAATTTTTGCATTTTCTGCTGGAAACGCATCAACTATTACGAGCCTGTTTTGTGTTAATGCATAAATGTATTTTCCGTCATTCTTTACAAAGTCTGCTTCATCAACTCCAGCAACTTGAATGTTTGTTGTCGAGTAATCAACAGCCCCTCCTGAATCTGCTGATTTTGCTACTGAAGGAGCACCGACAGCTTCAGCTAATTGGGACGATGCTACTCTCGTAACCCCGAGCCCTTTTGTTACAAAAATATCACTGTAACCTCCACTAACAGCAGCATTTTTCAGGAAATCCCTAATTTCTTGCGCAGATGAAAACTTTTTTAACTCTTGTGTTGATTGAAGTTCAATTGGTATAGTTTCTTTTTCAACAATAGGTTTGCATGAAATAACCAAAATATTTAATACTAAAAATGTTAAAATCAAAAATCCATTGATATTTTTATTTTTCATTCCGTTCACCTTAATTTGCCTTCAAAAACAACTTCCTGTTCTATTTTTACAGTATATTCTGTTTCTTCTGATACATCAAATATTTTTTCATAAATTTCCTGTGGCTCCCCCAATACTTGTATGCAAATTGCTTCTTTGTTGCTGTTAAATATATTAATTGTCACTTGAGATCTTGGCAAGTCTTTCGTGCCTCCAATTTGAACAGTCCAGTTAACGCATGGAGTTGATCTTAAAAGAGTTCCTGTCAAAATAGCTTTACTGACTTTGTAAGCCAATTTTAGCTCTCCTTTTTCAGTTTCTATTGTTTTTTCTGGCTCTTTGCTTTCAATTTCCTCTACAAATGATTTTCCATTTGGTCCAGGTAGAAAACATTGTCTAGGATAAGATTCTCCTATTGGATAGCCTGCTTTTGCGCATTCATCGAAATTGGTTATTTCTTTTCTAATCCCGCCTTGGATTACTTGTTCGCAAGCTGCAATAGCTAATGCAAAAATCAATAATATTAATACAAAAAAATTTTTGTGCTGCATTTTTGTCACATTTTATGGTAAACTGCTTGTATATAAATATATGTTTATAGCTTCAAATTGGTTTGAAGTTATTAATTGGCTCTGTTTTATTAACTATTTCTTATGAATTTTTATAATTTCAATCCGCGACTTCGTCGCAAACAATTGTGCTCGGGCTCGCTGTTTGCACACACGCTCGCCCTCGCCCATTTATACACTAAAAAATCAAAAGCGGTTCACTTTCTTCATGCAGGAAATTCAAAAGTCGCTCCGTTTATTTTTTGATTTAATTTTTAATGTTTTATTGTTAATTATAACGAATCAATCAATATTTTTTCTTATTAAACTTATAACTAAATAAACTATTAAAGCAAATAAAGCTCCTGCCAAAAACCACAAAGCAATATTTTGCCAGATTGTTGATATAGCTTGAGGTGTTGCCTGCGTTAATGCAACTGGAGCAGCTTCTAAAGCATGCTCTGCAGCAGCAGATTTTGCAACAAATGCTTCTTGCTGAGCTATTCGAGTTCTAAAAAAATATTTTGAAACTAATTGAATTACTCCAGCAGCTCCAGCAGCAATCAATGCAACAGGCAGTATGCTCTTTAATTTTTCTTTTATCCCGAAAGTTTTTTTCGGCGCTATTATAATATATTTATTGGCCAGTCTGTAGTGATTCACTTCTTTGCCCTTTGCACTATAATGAAATTCCTCTGCATTTATCAAACCAGTTTCCATAAGTTGCTGTAAGTTATAATGCACAGTTGAGATAGGTATCTGCAGCTTTTCAGCAAGCTCTGATTCGGTTGCTTCTTTGTTTGACAAATAATCCAATATTTTTCTACAAGAGTCATTGCTAATCACATTAGATACTTTTTTTATTTTTGTATCTTCCAAAGATAACAGCAGAAAATTTTTGCTTGGCATTGCAGCAGTATAACAATCCATTTATAAATATGTTTCGTTAGTTTCAAATGCCTTTAAAGTTATATCCAATTTCTAAATAAATTTGATTTTTGGGATAAGAATCATTGAAATAATGAATATCCACGCAAGCCCTTTTTTTGGAAATATTTATATATTAGCGACATGATGGCATACTCAAATCTTAGATAGGTATAGAATGAAAGGCTCCAAATTACAAAAAAAGGGCAGTCCTGTGATTATTCTTATTTTGGTGATAACAGCAATTATTGCTATTTTTCTTTTTTCTTTGGCATTGGAAAACGAATATATTAATACTAAATTTCAAGCAATGGCGACAAAAGGTACAGCCGTCCAGACTATCAATGGAAACTACACTATAGATACGCCCGGTACAGTCATCAGCAATCAAAAAATCAGCATAACAGGGAGTGTGATCATAAATGCCGATAATGTCACATTAAAAAATGTAATAATCACGTGTAAATCTCCTGATTCCTTTCATCTGCATAATCAGGATGGAATCATTGCTATTGGCGTGAATAAGCTTAAACTCTATGACGTACAAATTTCTCGTTGCGGGGGCAATGGTATTTTTATTCAAGGCGGCGAAGGGCATGATCTATCAGAAGGTCATGTCTTAATAGTGGGCGGAACAGCAATTGCCTTAGATAATGTTTGGGATAGCGTAGTAATTGGCTGGAAAACCGAAAGAACAGCCGAGGGCATTGTCATGCGTAACGGCAGCCACCACAACCGCGTTGTAGCAACGCACGTAGCTGATACTAGAAAAGGACCGTCATTTTACCTCTCCGAAGACACGTACGCCAACCAGATGGTTAGAAACCGCAACAAGCATCCGGCTAGCGGCAGAGGCGTGGCAGTTGATTTGAGCGGCAAGAATCTCTGGTACCACAACGATTGCAGCTACGTTAAAGGCTTTGCGGCCTGCTGGGGGCGGAAGGATAAAGGTCCCGGCGACTATGGT
>JAGVYA010000025.1 GCA_018303505.1 Candidatus Woesearchaeota archaeon | reverse complement strand
GGCAAAAAAGGATACGAAGTTATTGAAAAATTTTTAAATGAAGTCAACAAATTTTTAAAATCCGATGGAATTATTCTTATAACTTTTTCATCATTGACAAAAAAGGAAAAAATAGAAGAATTTATTAAAAATAATCTGCTTGATTTTGAGGAACTGGAAAAAACCCATATCTTCTTTGAAGATATCTATGTTTATTTACTAAGAAAATCTATTTTTTTAAGGAAAGTGGAAAATAAAGGCATTAGCAATGTCAGATATTTAACCAAAGGGCATCGCGGACTGCTATTTACTGGTTTTTATCATAGCAAAAAAATTGCAATAAAAACAAAAAATCCGCAAAGCAAAGCAATTGGAAGAATAAATAACGAAACAAAATGGCTGGAAAAATTGAATAAATACAATATAGGCCCTAGATTAATTTTTATAAATGATGATTATTTTGTTTATGAGTATATTGCTGGCGATTTTATTATTGACTACATTAAAAAATCCAATAAAAATGGCATTAAAAAAATAATCAAAAATATTTTCAATCAATTATTCATCTTAGACAAACTAAAAATCGACAAAGAAGAAATGCACCACCCGATTAAACACATAATAGTAAACAAAAATAAGCCTTGCATAATCGATTTTGAAAGAGTCCATTTTTCACAAAATCCTAAAAACGTCACTCAATTCTGCCAGTTCTTGATAAGCGGTTATTTAAATAAGCTCCTTAAAAATAAAGGAATAAACATTAATAAAAATAATCTGATTCAATTAGCAAAGATTTATAAAAATAACCAAATCAATAAAAACTTTAAAAAAATTATTGATGCAAGATGAAGATAAGAAAAAGGCATTTTTACATTGTACTATTTCTTGTAGTTATTATTGCAGCTGCGATTTATTTTTTTAGGCCGGTATTTAAACCAATTAAACCACAGGAAAAAGACACTATAGTATGGCTTGTTGACAAAGATGGTTACCTTGAATATTCTTTAAACAGGGGAGACGTGCTATTCAACAGGCAGAATTATGATGAAACTCAGGATCTCACAATAAGCAAGGTAATCTTCCAAAGCGCAAAAGGCAACGTTTACGGGCTTTTAGTTTTGCCAAAATCAGCATCGGAATTATTGCCAGGCATTGTTTTGCTTCCTGGCGCTGGAGTTTCAAAGGAAAGCGAGCTAAAGCTTGCTGAAAAGATTGCTGAGCTTGGAGCAGCTGTTTTGGTAATTGATCAAAGAGGAACAGGGGAAACAGGTGGAAATTTTCCAACTTTGGATGAGGATTATCAAAATTTTGTATCAGGCGAAGAGCCTGTGCAGCACATTATGGTTTATGATGCCTTGAGAGCGTATGACTTAATGAGAAATGCACCTTTCACTGATTCTGATAGGGTAATAATCGCAGGAGAAAGCCTAGGAGGCAGAATTGCTGTCATAGCAACAGCCATCGACAGAAACATTAAAGGGGCATTAATTATAAGTTCAGCAGGCTTTGATTTCAAAGGCGGACCTGATAAGGATAAGAATGCTTTCCTCCAATCAATCGACTCAGACCATTACATTGGCTTGATAACCCCAAGAAAATTGGTGATGCTGCATAATACAAATGACAAGATTGTTCCTTTAAGCTCTGCAATAATTTCTTATCAAAAAGCACAGGAGCCAAAGCAGTTTGTTTTGGTAAATGATACAACATGCAATCATGGCTATTGCGACAGCATGTATAATGGGTTAGTAGAGAGTTTGGATTATTTGGTTGATATAAGGTCAAAGACTCTTGTTTCTGTCCCTGATAAGCCGAAGAATTAGTTACTTATCTTTACCGTAATATGGATGATGGCAAACCCCCTAGATGAATCAATTTCTAAACTTATTTTAAAAAATACTATAGCAGTTCAAAAATCAAAAAAACATACCTTTATATATAACCTCTGCATACTTACGTATGGTACATCGAAAAGGCTATTTCTAGTATTTTCGTGTAACTAAGTAATACGAGGGAAGAACATGCGTTATGGAAGTTTTGAGAACAGATCCATGCACAAGATAAAGTGTTCTGACTGCGGTGCGGATGCAGAAGTGCCATTCGAGCCAAAGGAAGGAAGACCAGTCTATTGCAGAGACTGTTACAGCAAGAAGAGAAGGTACTAAGATTACATTTCTTAGTTCATAGAATCTTCACAGAATTATTTTTTATTTCTTTTTTTTGATTTTTTAATTACTCATACCAAATCCTATAAATGACTCCAGCATTGTCATCGCTGACATACATTATGCCTTCTTTGTCAAAAATAATATCAACTGGCCTTCCAAGCACTTTGTTATCTTCAGTAAGCCAGCCTGTTGCAAAGTCATAAACCTGCCTTGTACCTGTATTAATTCTTACAACCTTATACCCAGTTGGAACATTTTTATTCCATGAGCCATGGTAAGCAACAAACAAATTGCCTTTGTACTCTGAAGGAAAGTTATTGCCAAAATTAAAAGCAAGTCCTAATGGGGCTGAATGGGCAGGAATGTCAATATAGCTTGGAGTCTCAAAAGGCTCCATGCAAGGATTCCTGATATATGTGTTTTTGTCGAATTCTATATCATGGATATTTTTCCCATAGCAGATTGGCCATCCATAATTTTTCCCATTTTCAACAATATTGATTTCGTCAGGAGGCAAGTCATCTCCTAGCCAGTCCCTTGAGTTTTCTGTTGCATACATTTTTCCATTTGATGGGTGAAAAGTAAAGCCAACAGCATTTCTTATGCCTTTTGCAAATATGCTGCATCTTCCAAAATCACATTTCAAGATAGAAGCTCTTCTTTCATCACTTTCTATGCAGACATTGCAGCTTGAGCCAATGCTAATATATACACTTCCATCTTTAATCCTTATTGTTCTTGTCCAATGCCCTCCTGATGGCAAATCCGTGATGTGCTCTTTTGTTGAAATGTCAGCCATAAAGTTGTCTTTAATCTTAGCTTTTACAACACTGTCCTCATTTGCAATATACATGTAATTTTCAAGAAAGGCAATGCCATGCGGATTATTCAATCCATTAATGACTTCAATTGTCTGGTCTGCTTTTCCATCTTTGTCATTATCAGGCAAAGCAACTATAATTCCGGCACTTGGCATGCTTACAAACAAAGCATCATTATAGAATTCCATAAACCTTGCTCCTTTATTCGGGCCTGGCAGATTTAAGCTTTTTCCCAAATCTGAAGCAAATATGTCTATTTTGAAATTAGGCGGTAATTTTATATTTTGCAATATTAAATTTTGATTTTTGTTCTTGTTTTTGATTAATGGGATTGAAATGATAATTATTATAATTAAAAAAATAATAACTAAAATGTTGGTATGTTTTTTCTTCATTGAACGAATTTAATTATTATCTTATATAAACATTTTCTTTGAAACAAACATTTAAATATAAATTTTAAACTTCTAATTTTATGAAATGGCGCCTTATTGAGCAAGCTACATATTCTGCAGCCATGAATATGGCTATTGACCATGCTGTTTATGAAAGCGTTGCAAATGAAAGAGAGTATCCTACAATAAGGTTCTACAAGTGGGTTAACAGCTCTGTTTCTATAGGAGCATATCAAAATCCAAAGGAAATCAACTTGGATGCATGCAAAAAGCATAGCATTGGCGTTGTAAGGAGAATGACTGGAGGAAGGGCTGTTTTTCATGACAAGGTTGATTTTACATACAGCGTAATTGCTCCAATTAGGATTTTCAATTACAGCATAGAAAATGCCTATAGGGAAATTTGCTCCAGGATTATCAATGCCCTGAATGATTTGGGAATAAATGCTTCTTTGGAAAACAAGAATGATATTGTTATTGGCAACAAAAAGATTTCAGGGAATGCTGCAAAGGCAATGGAAAAAGGAGTTTATCTGCAGCATGGCACTTTAATTTATGACATTGACTTTGAAGCGATGCCAGAAGTTTTAAACATTACAAAAGATATTATTAAGGAAAAAGTGACATCAGTTTTGCAGCACAAAAATTTAAGCCAGGAAGAAGTCTATGAATCATTAAAAAAGAATTTTACAAAGGGCAAGGAATTCAAAATAGAAGAGCTTTCAAAGTTTGAATTGATGCGTACACAAGATTTAGCAAAGACAAAATACAACACTATAATGCTCCCAATAGGAACTTTATTGAAGAATAAAGGAGCTTGTTATGTGGAGAGGGGCGGGTAAAAAATCCTCAAAACTCGCACAACTGCAGCCTTTCCATCAAATCCATCATGAATCTTGCAGCTTGAGCGCCATCTACAATCCTGTGGTCATAAGTCAATGACAAAGGCAGCATTTTTCTTATCTCTATCTTGCCGCTTTTGACAACAGGCTTTTCAATTATCCTGCCGACTCCAAGAATCGCGCTTTCAGGATAGTTAATTATTGGAGTAAAGAATTCAACTCCAACAGAGCCAAGATTAGAAACAGAGAACGAGCTTCCTCTCAAATCCATTAAATTAATTTTTCTATTTCTAGCGTCATTGGCAAGTTTGTCAATGTCTTTTGCAATTGCCTTGATGTCTTTTGCATCAGCCCCTTTGACAACAGGCACAATCAAGCCATCTTCTGTGTCAACTGCAATTCCAATATTGTAATATTTCTTCAAAACAATTTCCTCTTCTTCCAAAGAAGCGTTAAGGTAAGGATGCTCTTTCAAACACAAGGCAACTGCTTTCACGATATAAGGCAAAAAAGTAAGCTTTATTCCTTCTTTCTCATAAGCAGCTTTTTCCTTTTCCCTTAATGCAGCAAGCTCGCTTACATCAGCTTCATGCATGTTTGTCAATTGGACAGCTGTGAAAATTGATTCTGCCATTTTATTGGCTACTGCTTTTTTAACGCCATGCAAAGGAACTCTATCAATATAGCCAAAGAAATCGTATTTTTTAGTAATTTTTATGCCAGCAGATTCATCCTTTTTAACACTACTAGCAGCTTTCTGCACATCCTCAATTGTAATTATTCCTTCTGCTCCAGTTCCTTTAATGGCATTTAAATCAACATTAAGCTGTTTTGCAAGATTTCTTACGGCAGGAGTTGCAAGTATTGATTTTTCTTGCATTATGGGTTTTGATTCTTTTTTTACTGCAATTGGCTTTACATCCTTTGCTTCTTCTAAAAATCCGACAACAGAACCAGTATAAGGAACATCTTTTTTCTCTTTTGCTTCCATGTGCTTTTTTGCATCAGCCTCTGTCTCGTGCTCTTCAAGAATTGTAACCATTGTCTCGCCAACATGAATTATTCCTCCAGCTTGTACATGAATCTTCAGGATTTTGCCAGACTTGGGAGATGGCATCTCGACAATCGCCTTGTCAGTTTCTATTTCGCCAAGAGGCTCGTCAGCCTTTATCTTATCACCTTCCTTTACAAACCACTTTACAATCTCCCCTTCATGAATACCCTCTCCAACATCCGGAAATTTGAATTCGTAAACCATTTTATTGATTATTTTTTATTCTTATAACAACTTTTTCAATCTGGCTTCGCCAAACTCTTGTGCTCGGCTTTCGCTTCCTACCATTACGCTCAAGCCTCGCCTGTTATTCATTGATGAATAAATCCGAGGTGAAAATTTCTTGTCAGGAAAATTTTCGCCGAGTGTAAATTTTGTAATTTGCGAAGCAAATTACGGATTGATTTATTTTTTTTGATTTATATTCTCTTGTTTAAAACCTCATTACCTTTTCTATTCCCTTCAAAACACTATCAACATCAGGCAGGTAATAGTTTTCTAATCTTGCCAACGGGAATGGCACATCGGGTGATGTCACTCTAACAACAGGCGCTTCCAAGCTCAATAATGCTTTTTCATTTATTGAGGCAATCAGTTCTGCTGCAAAGCCGCTTGTTTTCATTGCCTCGTGCACAATGACGCATCTGCCTGTTTTTTTGACAGAATTTATTATTGTTTCTGCATCGTAAGGATTGATTGTTCTTAAATCAATCAACTCAACGGAGTACTTATTGTTGAGCTTTTCAAGAGCATCCTGGCATGTCTTTACCATCGCTCCCCATGAAATCAATGTTAAATCATCCCCTTCCTGCACAACATTTGCCTTGCCTAATGGCACAATGTAGTCGTTATCCGGTATGTCCTGCTTGATTGCCCTGTAAATTCTCATTGGCTCGTAAAATATTACAGGATCAGGATCTCTGATGGCTGCTGCAAGCAAGCCTTTTGTGTCATATGGGTTGGATGGAATAACCATTTTAATGCCGGGAGTATGAGCAAAAATTGATTCTCCGCTTTCGCAATGCAGCTCCAATGCCCTTATGCCACCGCCATACGGGGCTCTCACAACAATTGGGCAAGTAAAGCGGCCTCTGCTTCTCATTCTTATTCTGCCAGCATGGCTAATCAACTGGTCAAAAGCTGCATACATAAATCCGCTAAATTGGATTTCAGCAACTGGCTTTAAGCCGTTTACTGCCATTCCTACTGCACAGCCAACAATGCCAAGCTCTGATAATGGTGTATCGATTACCCTATCAGCTCCAAATTCTTTTTGCAAACCCTCAGTTGCCCTGAACACGCCGCCATTTAATCCTACATCTTCACCAAGGACAACAACATTCTTGTCTCTAGCCATTTCCTGCCTCAAAGCCATTGTGACTGATTGGACAATATTTGCTACGGCCATTTTGATTTTAACAATTTATTTCTTTAAACTTAACTACCAATCTTCTTCCATAACTAAATTTTGGTGAAGTGTTTCTCTCCAATCCATGTATTTTGGCAACTCTCCTTCTAAAACATAATAAGGGGATATTCCTAGTCCCATACAAATTGAGAGCGCGTTACCAACAGGAATTTTTTCCTTGCTTCCACTGGCAATTTCTGAGATATACCCAAAACTGCATTCCACTAACTTAGCGATATCTCTTACATTTGAATTCCTTAAACGCTCATTTACTAGCTCCACCAATCTTTTTCTTTGTTGGCTATCTAATTTTTTCATTTTTTAAAAAAGATTGTCTATCTTCCAAACAATTCTTCCATTTCCTCTTTTTGCTGTTGTGTCATTTCTGCAAACACGTACTTGAAAATGTCTTTTGGCTCTGGTGCAGGCAATTTCTCAAACTCTGTGACTGCTTTTTCAATAATGTTCTGTGATTGTTTTAGAATTTTATCTTTGTAAGCATCATCCAGCAATTTCTTGCTTCTCATGTATTTCTCAAGCCTTTCGATTGGATCTTTTTTTGTCCATTGCTCAAACTCTTCTTTTGGCCTGTACCTTGACGCATCGTCTGACGTGCTATGGTCGCACATTCTATAGGCAAAGCATTCTATCAATGTCGGGCCTTTTCCCGCTCTGGCTTTGTCAACAGCGTCCTTTGTAGCTTTGTAAACAGCGAAAACATCCATACCGTCCACTTGCAAGCCATCAAAGCCATAAGCAATTGCCTTTTGTGCAATAGTCTCTGCATGTGTCTGCTTTTTGCGAGGCACAGATATAGCATACTGATTGTTTTCACAAATAAATACGACAGGCACATTAAATACACCTGCAAAATTCATAGCCTCATGAAAGTCGCCTTTTGAAGTAGCGCCCTCTCCAAAATAAACAGCTGATACTTGTTTTGTGCCTCTTAGCTTAGCAGCAAATCCAGCTCCAACAGCATGCGGTATTTGGGTGCTAACTGGAATTGCAATTGGAAAATTATTCACATTTTGAGGGCTTTTCAAGCCTCTTTCATCTCCTCCCCAGTATTGAAGAACCTGAACTATTGGCTGCTTTCTTGCTATCAATAATCCGCTATTCCTATACATTGGAAATATAAAATCATTGTCTTGCAAAGCAAAAGCGCTTCCAACTTGGCATGCTTCCTGCCCTTTAAACTGTATATATGTGCCAAGCCTGCCTTGCCTTTGCATGTTGAAGGCTTTCTGGTCAAAAACCCTGATAAGAACAAGCGTCTCATAAATTTTCTTGATGTCACTATCAGAAAGTTTTGGCATTAATGATTCATCACAGTTGCCATTCTCGTCCAAAACTTGAAGATATTCTACCTTAAACTCTTTCAACACCTTTTTAGTCATAATAAAACCCCTAAAGAAAAGATTTTTGGGTTATTTATAAAGTTTTTTGAAAGGATTTATTTAACAAATTCTACATTGTCCATACCTTCAAAAGCTTTGTCTCCAGTCAAAAATTTAAGATTATTTTGCAATGCCAAACAATAACCGATGCAGTCCGCATAAGAAAAGTTTTTGTGCTTGTGATGCCTTCTGAATTTCATAGCATTCTTTAGAACATCATCATTTATATCAATCAGACTGGGTTTATATTGCCTATATATATCTTCTGCTGCTTCTTCTCCAAGTCTGTTAAGTGAAGACCAGTAAATTTCCGCAAGATTAAATATTGCCAATACAACTTCCTCTTGAGTATACTTGGCATAACTTGGATTTCCTTTTATTATTTCAACAACTGCATAACTGTCAAAGAAATATTTCATTTTTTGGACTTTTCCTCAGCCAAAATATCAGAGGCGCTATTCCATCCTTCTCGCATTTCATCTTTAATCTCTTGTGTTGATTTTCCCCAATGCGGGAATTTTCCAAAAAATTCCTTTGCAAGAGGTCTTTTCTTTATGTCTATGACTATCTTTTCATTCGGCTTTATGCCTATTTCATCAACTACTTCCTTCGGCAGCACAACCCCTATTGAAGAGCCCCATTTCCTTGTTTTTGTTTCTATTTCTACCATATATACTCACCCACAAAAATATACTAAAAATTGTTGTGGCTTCGTAATAGCCAAAAACAAAATTCATCATACCTAATTACTTGTTTTTATGCTATATAACTAAATATAACTAAGTTATATTTAAATTTATTGATTTAAATTTGTTTTTTTAAAATTGATTACTATTAAGTGGTTAAAATGAAAAGATTTATATAGTAGTGGTCCTTTTTGTGACGATTATGACTATGGCAAACTCAACGAGAAGCCGATGGCAAAGATTAGGGTCAAGTGGTTTAGCAGCAATTCTACTTGGAACCACAGCATGTAGTCCATTGCAAAGGGATTTATTGAAAAGTGATGTAGAACATTTAGGTTTAACTCGCGCTCAAACTGTTAGTGTTGACTATAATGCATCTAAAGAATTTCTTGATATGATTGATAGATATCATGCAATTATACCTCCTGCATCAAAACAATTTAACGCAGCTGAAAGAGATATTGTTGGTTATTTATCTGATGCAGATGGCAGAGCAGGATACTCTGTTGAAAGGTCTAGAGAAGGCTTAGCCATAAATGTCTTTCATCCAGCTAAGCAGGAAAAAGGACTTAAAGGTGGCGAAAAGGCAGAAGCCACAATAAAACCCATTGGTACTGACAGAAGTAAACCTTTGGAAATTAGATTTTACGACCCAAACGGACCGCAACACACCTTAGTAGGGCTTCAAGATACAAATCATGACGGTACTGTTGATAAAAAAGTTGAATATAAAGGGGGTACAGCTTATAATAGGACTGAAATTGATATAGGGAATCTGCCAGTTAGTGAAAGAGATAGGTTGCAAACAATATATAACAATGGGCTTAAACAATTAATGCTAGTTATTTCCGATTATGTAAGCAGGCGTCAGAAGTAAGTCTTTACCTTTATTTGATATTTTTTTAACGCTTTCTTTGTATGGTTGATTGTATTAAAAATAAATTATATCTTATTCTTTTTTACAATATTCTTCACAAACATTTCTCCAGCCTTATAAGAACTCCTCACAAAAGGTCCAGATGCACAGAACAAGAAGCCAAGCTCAAGCGCTTTCTGCTTAAAGTATTCAAATTTTTCTGGTTTAATATAATTATTGACTGCAATGTGCCAATTTGTTGGCCTTAAATATTGTCCAACAGTCAGAATATCAACACTTATTGCTCTTAAATCCCTCATTGATTGAACAATCTCTTCGTCTTCTTCACCCAAGCCAAGCATTATTGAAGATTTTGTGTATATTCCTGGATTCATTTTTTTGACATTTTCCAAAACACTTAATGATTGATTGTAATTAGCTCTTATATCTCTGATTTTTCTTTGCAGTCTTTCAACAGTCTCTATATTGTGGGCTATAATCTCTGGTTTTGCATTAACTATCTTTCTTAAGGCACCAATATTACCTCTAAAATCAGGCACAAGCACTTCAACAATGATGCTCGGGTATGCTCTTTTTATTTCATTGATGCAATCTGCAAAATGGGCAGAGCCTCCATCTTCCAAGTCATCCCTGTTGACAGATGTCAAAACAACATAGTCAAAGAGTTTTATTTCACTCAATGCCTGCGCAAGCTTCCTTGGCTCATCCGCATCAAGCTGCTTCATAGGATTGCCTGTTTTGACAGCGCAGAACTTGCAGCCTCTGGTACAAGTATCGCCCATCAGCATGAAAGTTGCCGTTCCTGTATTCCAGCACTCAGAAATATTTGGGCAATGCGCTTCTTCGCAAACAGTATGCAAACTGTTTTGTTTTAATGTATTTTTGATGCCGGTAAAATTATTGTTGGTAGAAATTTTAATCTTCAGCCATTGCGGTTTTACTAACTTTTGCATTTTTTATAATAATTAAAATCTTCAATATGCTCGCAAATTTTACTCTCGCGGGCATTAACCCGCTCGCATACATTGTAATAAACTTCCACAAACGGGTTACCTTTAACACAATGCTTTAAAAGGTCGTTCTCGTATTTTGAATTTTTGATTTATTTTTAATTGTGAATGGTATTTCAATTTTATTTCAATTCCCCTAAAGCCCATGCTTTTAGTTTTTCATATTTTTGATTGCCGCAGAGCTTTTTGCCTGTTTTTTCATTGTAGAATAACGGAATTCCTCCGCAGAAAACGCTTCCGTCAGGATTCTTGTCAATACTTTCAAGAAAAGCAGTATTCTCAGCATTATGCCAAACTTCAATGTGCTCGACTTTTAAGCCAGTTTCTTTTTCAAGCTGCTCAACTAAAGGATCCATCTCCTTGCAATGCACGCACTCTGTCCCTGAAAACATAATTAAGCGTTCACCCATTTTTAAATCAAATTTTAAAATTTATGATATTTATTTAAAAAGCTTTTTGTTTCATACAAATAATGTTCCGTAATATCCAACCAGAGAACTTATAATACCAATAACAATTCCCCTAACTACAAACCCAATCTTTCTTTTAATATAATAAGCGGAAATCAACAGCAAAACAAAAATTATAGACGCGAAAACAGTATATATGGTTTCTTTGTAAAAAAAGCTTGTAAAAATAACTGCTACAAACGCCCTTGCCACATGCAAGTTTGAGTTTTTAATTATAAAATACAAAATAAACATGGCAGCAGCAGCGATTACCATTTCATAAACAAAAACATTATACTTTCCAATTACTGCCCTTATAACAACCAAAAAATAAAAAGGTATGCTGCCTAAGGCTAATAAGTCTCTAGCTATTTCTTTGAGCCACGATTTCATAAAAATAGAAATTCTGATTACTATTTATTAAATTATTGGATGTTAAGGTGAATCTTCTGTAATAACCAAATCTGGAAGTATAGTTGCGCAATCCAAAATTAATTCCAAATCTTTAACCGAACAATCTTTGCCTCTTGTCCGTGCTTCTTCTTGAAGTCTTTGAATTTCACCAAAATTAAAAAGAGACGCTCCATTACTAAAATCTTCACCTGTAAGTACTACCCTAGTTTCACCTTTTTGTTTAGCTGCCTGTATCTTTTTATAAGGTACTCCATAAGGGCCAAGCCAAACATATTTATGTCCATTAAGAATAGAAGTTGAATCAACTCTTACTAGACCTACATAACCCAATTGGGGTACTCCACCAAATGTTCTAACTACTTCAGATTCGAGAGCATAACCCCCTTTCAGCATTATACTATCAGAGACTCTATTATATGCTCTTAAGAATTTCCCTAACATCTTTCATCGCTAATCCGATTGTTAATAGTATATAAATATTTTTTGGTTATAATTTTTTTATTTATTTCTCCAGCCAAACAATATCTTCTGGAACAAATTTTGGTGATGAAAACAATATTATCTCGACTGGCGTGTCGCCAATTCTTTCAAAGCTGTGAGGCACTCCTGCTGGAATTGCAACTAACTGCCCAGCACTTACTTCAGCTGTTACATCTCCAACAGTTCCTTTCGCCCTGCCTTTAAAAATATATACAAAATGGTTTTCTTTTGGATGCATGTGCATTGGTATTTTGCCATCCAATCTCAATAATTCTATACTGCCTGTTTCAGTATGAGCAAGAACAGTGTATTTGAAGTAATCAGTTTCAAGATCAAGCTGTCCCAATTTTTTTGGAACATCAAATATGCCTGCTTGCAATGGTTTTTTTGTCAAAGTTCTAAAATCGCCAGGCAGAAGATAGCCAACCACAATTCCAGCTATGAAAAGCAACGCAAAAATCATCTGCATTGTCTTTTTTTTCATATTGAGTATTTCTATTGCTACAGTTATATAAATACTTTTTGGTAGTGATTAAGAAATTTTACTACTTTATAAAACAACAAGTAAGGCTGCAACGGCAATAATCATATGTGCGCTGTTAAATGCCTTTTGAGTTACGAAGTTCTCAAAAGTTGCGTTCCGCAAAGTAATTTTGAGAGGCGCGTCGTTCAATTAAGCGAACGAAGTGAGCAATCAAGAAACAATCATTAAGGGGACAATTTCGTTCCAGCGAACAAGGTGAGCCATCAAATAATATATAAAGGGCAGGAAGCTACAAGAAAATTTATAAAATATGAATTTCAGATTTTTTTGGTTAATTACTTACTTGTTAGTAGTATCAAAATAGAAAGGTTTATAAATAGTAAATTAATGATTATTGTAAAATGATGTATCATTCGCCATTTAATGCACTTATTGGAAATAGTGCTGAATCTGGGCAGAATTTGAAGTATAGTGGAACTTTAGATGATGTTTTGTTAGATATAGCTACACTTTCTTCACGTCAAACTATTCCTTCTATAAGTGCTAGTGCATGGGCACTTCACCCTCCGAGAATAATAAGGGCTGTTGTAGATTATAAAATTCAGCATCCAAACTCCTGAAATAGAAATATTATTAAGAGAAGCCATAGGAGTTGCATTAGGAGTTTATTCAGATCCAACTAATTCTGATACAGCTGTTGATAATTTAAGAGATAAAATCAAAACTATGGGACTTGAAGCTCTACTCACTAGCCCACTCAATCAACCTAGTGATAGTGTGACTTGGAATGCAACTCACCCAGCAAGGTCTCAAAGAACTGCCCAGCAATTAGCAAGTCAAACACAATCTAATGATGTGTTGTTTATTGCTCTGGCTCATGGCGGTGTAGCAGCAGGAATGGACATTTATTTAAGATATTGTGATGATTCTGGAAGTAAAGATTCCGCATTTTATGTAGCAAGATTATCTACTCACAAACTTAGAGATACACAGCCAAGATTATCCATAAAAGAAATAGATTATTTAAGAAAGCTTGCCAAAGGGAGACAAGTCGTTGTTTTTGATGAGGATAGGGCATCAGGTACAACTCTTAACATTGCTCATGCTTACTTCTCAACCCAAGTTTTCCCAAATCAAAATGTAATGACATTAAGTAACTTGGACATGAGAGGGGAATTAGTTAAATTAGGCTTTGGTAAAAAGTTGGCAGAAATTGACGAATACATTGACTCAGATAAGAAACACTCGCTAATTAAGAAATTATATGAAGAAAAAAATTGTAATAATAAAAATATAATTGGTTATAAATTAGGAGATAAATATAAAAATCTTAATTACATAATCGAAAAGCCATTGAACAATGAACCGTTTGATTCAGATAAAATCCACTTTGGCAAACCAAAAATTCCAACTAAAACTACGCCTGAGGAAGTGTATGGACAATTAGCTCACTTGTTTCCTAATGCAAATCTAGAATTGTTACTTACATTGATGCCAACAAAAAAACATCCCAAAAAATCGCCTTATTCATTGCTAGAAACTTTAAAATAAACTTTCACATCTACAAGAAGTTTCTTGCCCCTATCCCTATATAGAAATTGTCCCCTTTCTGGTTCGCCTCTCAAAATTATTGCATTTAACCACCAAAAACCATAACTTTTTAAAAATTAAGGAATACCTCGGCAATTGAAATGAAGCAATATCTTGACGCTTTGAAATATGTTCTTGAAAACGGAATAGATAGGCAGAGCAGGACAGGAATTGCAACAAGGGCTGTTTTCGGGATGCAGATGCGCTTTAACATGGAAGATGGATTTCCAGCAGTTACAACAAAAAAACTGCCCTGGAAGAGCGTTGCAAGCGAATTATTGTGGTTTATTGAAGGCTCTAGCGATGAAAGAAGGCTTGCAGAAATACTTCATGGCACTAGGGATGCAAGCAAGGCTACAATATGGACTGCAAATGCAGAAGCTGGCTATTGGAAGCCAAAAGCCAAATTTCAAGGAGATTTAGGAAGAATTTATGGTGTTCAGTGGCGCAGATGGATAGGGCATGATGGAAAGGAAATAGACCAGCTCGCAAATGCTATAAGTATGATTAAGGAAAACCCAACCAGCAGAAGAATCATTGTAACAGCATGGAATCCAGGCGAATTGCAAGAGATGGCATTGCCTCCATGCCATACATTCTTTCAATTCTTTGCTGCAAATGGCAAATTGTCATTGCAAATGTACCAGCGCTCATGCGATATGTTTTTAGGGATTCCATTTAACATTGCTTCCTACTCTTTATTGCTGCATATGATATCCCAAGTTACAGGCTTAAAGCCAGGGGAATTTATACACATTCTTGCAGATGCTCACATCTACCACAATCATTTTGAGCAGGTAAAAGAGCAGTTGTCAAGAAAACCATTTCCATTGCCTAAATTATGGTTAAATCCAGAAATTAAAAATATTGATGATTTTACAATGGACGACATAAAATTAGAAAATTACCAATTCCATCCCCAAATAAAAGCGGAAATGGCTGTTTGAAAAAGTTTTAATTAAAAACATAAAAAATCAATCTGTCGCTATGCGAACAATAGCGGCACAACATTAGGAGCTAAATACTTTTTTGTTTATTATGTCTCAAAATGGGAACTGGGGTTATTGATTTTAAGCTTGTTGAAGTTTCCTTAGACGAAGCTGTAGAATCATCAATTAGATTAGCTGACGAATTACTTCTGAGCTTTAAACCTTCTATTGTTGTTGGCATTTTAAAAGGTGGTTTTTTGCCTGCGGTAGAAATATCTGACAGATGGGAAGTGCCATGTCAATTTGTGGGTGTGGAAAAGAGGGATGTAAACCCAATTAAACAGTACCCATTTGGCATAAGTTTAGATGGATTAGATGTTTTACTAGTAGACGATGTTTACTGGACAGGTGCAACTATGAATAGGGCGGAAATTGAACTAAAAAAATCTAACCCAAGGACGTTGAGAACAGCCGTTTTAAGTTATTCAGGTAGAAAATATTATGAAGTACCTGATTTTTTTGATCATCTGTTCGCAGTGAATCATATTGCAGAAAGATATCCTTGGAGTCCCAAGTCAAATTCTTATGGTAGGTATAAAGAATATGTGCGAAGTTTAGGCTTAAGAAGAGATTTACAACAATTCGCAAAAGTTATGCATTAATGAATGTTAAGAATTAAATAAAATGATAATATCATTAATAGTGGCAATGGATGAAAACAGAGTGATTGGATATAAAAATAAATTGCCGTGGAATTTGCCCTCTGAATTAAATTATTTCAGGGAAACAACAAAGGGAAAACCCGTGATAATGGGCAGGAAAACCCATGAGTCAATAGGAAGGCCGATGCCGGAAAGATTAAACATAATCATAACAAGGGATAAAAATTACAAGACAAATAATTGCATTGTTGTTAATAGCAGAGAAGATGCTGTAAAAGCAGCAAAAGGCAGCAATGAGATAATGGTGATTGGAGGCGCTGAAATTTATAAGCTATTCCTGCCTATAGCAAACAGGCTTTATGTGACTAAAGTCCATGGCATATTCAAAGGAGACACTTATTTTCCTGAATTTAATGAAAATGAATGGATTAAAGTAAAGGAAAAATTTATTGAAAAAGATGATGAAAACAAATACAGCTACACAATAATGGTTTTGGAAAGAAAAACTTAATTTTATCAGGCCGCTTCTCTTTTTATAGTTGTTTGGGAAGGAATAACACCATAAACTATATTTTCGCTAGGTAATTCCAAGACTCTAAACACCAATCCTTCACCCTGTCTTGTTGGGAATAGTTTTACAATCTCGTCTAAGAAAGGTGTTAATAGTCTTTTAACTTCCTCTGGTTTTGCATATCTTAGTTGAGACTCAAGCAAAAATGGACCATACCCGCTTCCTGCAGTATCAAAAACATATCTGACATATACTCTTTCAATAGGTAACTTCGGTGGTACTGCCTCTAATAAAAATGTGCTAGGCAACCTCCTTTCAATACTTTCAATATCTAACTCCGATAACACTTCTGGTTTTGTACGTAATAATTTTGTACCTAATAAACTATTAAGCCATACTCTCCAATAAGTAGCATCCCGTCTTGTTGCATTTCTCCAATCGTCATGTCTAACATAGTTAGCAAAACCAAGACCGCCTGCTTTTTCCTCAGATGGGAGTATTCCTGGGACTTCTCCTTCTTTACAATAAGGTGATATCTCCTCGGCACTTTCCAACAACCTATAAGGTTTAGGAGGGATGTACTTAACCATAAATTTTAGAAATAAATTAATCTTATTAAATTTTTTGTTTTTAATTTTAAAGCATTGATTCAGACTCTAATCTATCTGTTTTTTCTTTCTCAACTCAAAACTAAACTTATTCAATATAGGAACAAAGATATTTCCAACTGCTAATGCCAAAGGCAAATCGTGTTGCGGTATGATGGAATTAAATGCAATGAACAACACAGCGACTAAAATGCCGTAAATTATCCTTTGATTTCTTTGCATTGGATGCGTTTTTGGCTCTATTAACATAAACATAGAAAAGAAATAAATGACTCCGCCATTAAGGATTGTGTAATAAATTTCTGAAAATTGCGTTCCTTGTGAAAGCTCAATTACCGAGTTAATTAAATAATAACTGACCAAAAAACTTACTGCCAAATCAAACCTTCTTAAGCGCCATATTATGAAAACGCCAAAAATCAAAACTAAAATCAAGGGTGATGAAATCCACCAGGTGTGGGAAACGCCAAAAATCATTGAAACAAGCAAAACACCAAAATTAGCAGGATTAAAAATGTGTTTTTTATTTATTTTTATTATATGCTTGGAAATGATTGCAATAACTCCTGCCAATACATAAATATGCCATTGAAGATTTTGGGTTAATAAGCCTCCAATAAATAAGCCAGAGATTAAAGCGCTTTGCGGAAATAGCCATGTTTTTGATTTAAAATATTCTATAAATAAGTCCAATGTTATGGTTGTAATCACAGCAATCAAAACAGGCAACAAAGCCTTAACGCTAAATCCGTAGAAAAATGAACTTATTAAATGCAGAATTACTAAAAAAACAATCATGTAGTGATAAACGGTAAGCCTATTGATTAAGGATTTAATTTCCAATAAAAACACCCTTTACTTCTTTCTTATCCTTTGCGAGCCGCCCTTTTTATAAACTGAATATTTACCTTTTGCTTTCTGGCTTGTTTTTTGCTCTGGAAACACTTCATAAACAGAGCTTTCATCAAATCCGCAATTGTTGCATTTAATTACTTTTGCACCTAAGTAATCATAAAGCTTAATATTTTTAGAGCCGCATTTGGGGCATTTATTCATTAAGAATTAAGAAATCAAAGAGTTTAAATTATTTTCTCTCCTGTTTCCTTGTTGGTAATGTGAATGACATTGACAGGGCAAGAATCAGCAGCCTCTTTGTTGACTTGATAGTTCTTTTCTTCAATATCAAGCTCTTCCCATTCATCATCTCTTGTCTTGCAGCCTACAATATCTGATTTGCCGTCCTCATGCATAGTCCAGAAATCAGGAGCAACAGCAGCGCATGCAGCGCAGCCTATGCAATTTGGCCTGTCGTGCTCTATTTTGTATTTTTTCGAACTTTGCTGAGATTGTTCATTAACTGTTTGTGTTATTTGATTTTCATCTGCCATTTTATGAAGTTAACAATTGTTAAGTATATAAACGTTTTGGTTATAGGGGTTTATTAAAGTAATATTTAAATATTGTTAAATCATACCAAAAAGTATGAATCAAGCAGAAGCAAAGAGAGTAATTAGTCCAGTCGAAGCTGTAAAAACCCATATTCAAGCAGTAGAAGAAAGTAAAATGAAAATTGGTGATGTAGTTGATTTAGGTGATGGTGAGTACAGAGTTGGACGCACGCCAGTAAGGCGTTTAGGAGGGATAGACTATGTAGTTGGGTTTGATGGAGGTGTAAAGGTTAAAGCTTTCAGCGATGGCACGTATAGAATAAATAATGACTTATACTTTGATTCCGAAGGAAATCCAATAAAAAAACATGGTAAATGATTTTTAAATTATCACAAATTAACAAAAACAATGCCAATTATTATTAATGCAATGGACAAAACCTTTGTTAAAATAGCTTTTTTATCAATACTCTCTTTTATAAGTTTTGGGAAATAAAGCGAAGTAATTAAAGTTAGTATAAAAACTAGTGCAGGAAGTGTTGAGCTTGCCAAAGCGCTTATAAGCGCTATTACTGGAGCATTTATTATTGCATAGCCGGCAAATATGAAGGCAGAGAAATCAATTAGCATTTTAAAACTGAGAAGTAATTTTATTTTATTTTTCATATTTTTAAAAGTTTCAACAAATTGATTTCTTATAGAAGGAATAAATAAAACAAATAATGCAGTAAATCCAGACAACCTAATCCATAGAAATGCGCTCCAGAAGCTTGTGACATTAAAAATATGCTTTGCAGCAACAAAAGAGATAGCGCCACAAATCGCTGATATAAGCATTAAGTAAAATGCTTTGCTGAGCTTGAATGAATTTTCAACTTTTTTGTACGAAACAATAACTCCGGCGCTTAATAAAAACAAAAATCCTATTAAATGATTTTTTGTCAATACTTCTCCTAAAATCAAAAATGATAATGTTAAAACAAACACAGGAGCAAGCTGGAACAGCACAGCTATTTTTGATATCTCATCGTACTGCACAGCTTTATAGTAAAGAATAACAGAAGCAGTGAATAAAAATCCTGAAATAACCACAATCAAAAAATCCATTAACTTTAATGGTTCAAACCCCACAAAAGGCAGTAAAAAAATCAACAAAACATTCATCAATCCATTTAAAACAATATAAACAAGAGGATTTTTTATGTAGCCTTTAGAAATCACAATCTTATCTATTAGAGATGTAATTGACCAAATTCCTTGTGCGATTAAAACAAAATAAATCCAGTTTAGCATTTTTTGCTAAAAACATTAATCCTCGCAATGTGAACGAGTTCTTCTTAATAAATGCGAGCCATTGAGCGAACCTGCGACATGAGCGATTGAAACGAGTTCTCACAATTGACTTTTTCTGAAGGCGGATTGAATTAATTTATTTTTCATTATTGTATTTTGTAATGTTTTTGTGATTTTAACTTGATTCTTTTATTAATCTACTCTTATCTTTCTCACCGCATTTTAAAAATTTTAATTTTCAAAAAAATCAAAACAATAAATTAATCCACCAGGCAAACAATACTGCAACAGTTGTTGCTGCCAGTAAATAGGCAATTGCGCATCTCTTTCCAAATTTTCCCCATATCATTGAAAGTTCTGTTAAATCTGTTGTAACTCCTACCATCATGACAATAAAAACAACTCCAAGAGTTGCTCCTAATTGATAGAGCTGACCAGCTAGTACGGCAAGCCCTTCTGATGCTAACTCCAGTACTGCGCTTATCGGCACTGCAATTAAAACAGGCAAAAATCTGTTTTCATTGCCTAAATACTTAGTAACTAACTCAGATGGAACAAATGCTTTTAAGGCAGCTGCTATTAATAACCCAATTACAATATACTTACCAACATCCTTGAAAATCTGCCACATGTTTTTAGGCGTGCAATAAATTATTCTATTGCCAATCTTTTCTTTTTCGTGGATAAGCCTTAATTTTTCTGCATCAACACATTCAACGCAGAGCACCTTTTCATTTTTTTTGTGTTTTTTTGGAATGCCAGTTTCTATTATTTTTTTGTTTTCTAATCTTGCCAATATTAAGCCAACTGTAAAAGCAATTAATAATGAAAAAATTACCAAAATTATTGCATTTTTTACACCCACAAACTTTGAGATTATGATTGCGTGCAATAAGCCGCCCCATGGAGCAGCTAGCAAAAATGTCAGTGCTGAAGCAGTTGATGCCCCCCTTTCCCTTAAAGTTGCAGCAATTGGAATTGCTCCGCAGCTGCATACAGAAACAAACAAGCCTGCTGTTGTTGCTCTTAATAATGATCCAGCATCATTTCCGCCAAAGTATTGAAGCAACCTTTTTGTTGATATAAATTCCTGTATTAAAGCTGAGATTATCAAGCCCAATAAGAAAAAAGGAAATAACTCAATGAACAATTCGTACAAGGAATTAAAATACAAAATAAAATAATTTTCTAATGGCATTTTTAATTTAAGAAGTACTTCAGTTTAAAAATCTAATGCCTAAACAACCTTATCCCAGTAAACACCATTGCCATGTTGTATTGGTTGGCTGCTTCAATAACCTCTTCATCCCTTATTGAGCCGCATGGTTGAATTATTGCTGTAATGCCTGCTTTTGCAGCCTCATCTATTCCGTCTCTAAATGGAAAGAAAGCATCAGAGCTCATTACACTGGCATTGCATTTGCCTTCTGATTTCATTACAGCTAGCTTGACAGCATCAACCCTTGACATTTGGCCAGCTCCAATTCCAACTGTTACATTGTCTTTTGCCAAAACAATAGAATTTGATTTAACATGCTTGTTGACTTTGTATGCAAATAGCAATGCATTAATTTCTTCTTTTGTTGGCTTTCTTTTTGTGACAATTTTTAGGTTTTTCTCACTTATTTCAGGCCAATTATCAGTTTGCAAAAGAATACCTCCTTTCACTTTCTTTAAATCATATCCAATTTTTTGCTTTTTTACATTTACTGCTTCTAATAATCTTAAATTCTTTTTTTCCTTTAAAATTTCCAAAGCACCTTTCTCAAATTTAGTGCAGATAACAACCTCAATAAATAAAGACTTCATTAGCTTTGCTGTTGCTGAATTGCAGTTTTTGTTCAATGCGACTATGCTTCCAAAAGCTGCCATGGGATCTGTTTCGTGCGCTTTTTTGTAAGCAGATTCTATTGTTTCTGCAGAAGCGACTCCGCAGGGATTGGTATGCTTTATTACAGCAGCAGTCGGCTTTTCAAAATCTTTCACAAGCTCAAATGCAGCATCAATATCAAGTATATTATTGAATGATAATTCTTTCCCTTGTAATTGCTTTGCAGTTGAAACGCAGCTTTCATTTATAAAAACATCGCGATAAAAAGAAGCAGATTGATGGGGATTTTCACCATACCTTAAATTCTGTATCTTTTTAAATGTTAAATTTAAAATATCCGGAAAGTTATTTTTTGTAATGGAATTGAAATAATTATTAATTATTGTCTCATATCTTGCAGTGTAAGAAAAAGCCTTTGAAGCTAATTTTGCTTTGAAATCATCACTTATCTTTTTATTCCTTATTTTTTCAATAACATCATTGTAATCATTTTTATCCACAATAACTAACACATTTTGATAGTTTTTTGCAGCTGCCCTTACTAAAGCTGGACCGCCAACATCGATGTTTTCTATAATTTTATTTAATTTTGAATTATTCTTAACAGCTTCTTCAAAAGGATAGAAGTTTATAACAATTAGATCAATTGGATTAATTTTTAATTTTTTTAATTCATTAATATGTTTTTTGTTTTTTCTGTCTGCAAGTATTCCGGCAAAGATATTTGGATGAATTGATTTCAATCTTCCATCGAGCATTTCAGGAAATTCCGTGATTTCAGAAACTAAAGTGACATTGATTTTGTTTTTTTTCAATAATTTTGCAGTATTGCCGGTTGAAATTATCCTGACACCAAGTTTGGAAAGCTGCCTTGCAAAATCTACAATATTCTCTTTGTTTGAAACAGATATTAATGCAGTCTTAATCATTTTGTTGCTTGATTTTTTTAGCAATCATTTTTGACGCTTTTGTTATTTTGTCAATCCCCTGTTTGTGCAATTTTTTGGTGTAATGATAGCCTTTTCTTGGCAACTCTTTTGAATATTCATAAGTTCCTTTCACATTCATAAGTTCCTTTCACAGTCCTCTTTACATGATGGTGAATTCTATATTGAATCATCCTTACTGTTTCCCAGCCAACCAAAAAAACACCAGCAAAAAGTAAAATAAAGCTAAAAGCCCACATAGACAAGCCTGTTATCAGATAAATAGGCTCATAGAATTTTGCAATTAACAAAATTTTCCCATAAAATCCAAGGATAAAGCTTGATATTACCAAAATCACTCCTGTCAAAAGCTTTTTGTCTTTCCACCAGACTATTTTTTGTTCAGTTTCGTTCATTTTATTATTACTTTACCCCCTTTTACGTTTATTTTTCCCCTGTTGTATAAATCAATTGCCTTTACAATGATTTCCTGCTCTGCCTTTTGGACTTTTGCTTTTAATGAGTCAACAGTCTCATTTTCATCTATTGGCACTTCCTTCTGCATTATGATTGGACCTGCATCAACGCTTTCATCAACAAAATGCAATGTTGCTCCT
>JAGVYA010000063.1 GCA_018303505.1 Candidatus Woesearchaeota archaeon | reverse complement strand
TCTATCAAATATACTAATCTTTTTTGGGGCCCATGGTCTAGTGGCTAGGACATAACCTTCACAGGGTTAGGGCAGGAGTTCAATTCTCCTTGGGCCCATCATCTCTCATATTTAATCTTTAGAAAAAGCTGGAACAAAACTATGACTCCAAAAATAATATTCATTACTAAAACTGGCTTTAAATCAATCAGATAACCATAAATTATCCAGAATATTGTTCCAACGAAAGTTGCAATAATCATCCATAAGGATAAATCGCTAACACTTCTAGTTTTATAGGATTTTATTACCTGAGGTACAAAACTAACCATAATGAAAATACCACCTAAATATCCGATAATATCTTGAATTGCCATTAACTTAAATCCCTAATGCAATCTTTGCCTCTTCAGTCATCCTTTCAGGACTCCATGCAGGGCTAAAAGTAAGTTCTATCATAACCTCGCCAACGCCATCAATTGCAGAAACCTGCCTTCTTACATCGTCCATTAAAACAGGCCCGTAAGGGCACATTGGCGTTGTAAAAGTCATTAATATTTTCACCTTGCTGCCTTCAATTTCGATATTATAAACCAGCCCAAGGCTCCATATGTCATACTGTATTTCAGGATCTTGGACTTTCTTTAAAACCTCTATTACCTGTTCTTTATCTACCATAAAATTAGGAATCTTTTTATGCTATAAAAATGTTGTGCATGAATATGGTTAATTGGAATCAATTACAATATCTAAAACCAGAAAAAATTAAGCAATTGCAGAACAAATTATTAAGAAAATTTATCAAAGAACAAATTCCTTATAATCCGTTTTATAATGACATCTTCAAAAGAAACAAAATAAGTTTTTCTGACATTAAAACAACTGATGATTTGAAAAAACTTCCTTTTACAGCAAAAGAGGACATTGCGCCATCAGCAAAAGAGCCAAAGAAATTCCTTGATTTTGTTTTGCAGCCAAATAAGGAATTAATCAAGCAATATGCGGCATTAAATAAAAAAATAAAATTAATATTTAATAAAAATCAGCTATACTATGAATACAAGCCAGTCCATATCCATTTTACAACTGGAAGAACAGCGAATGCAACCCCGATTCTTTATACAGCATATGACTTGCAAAGATTGGAAGAAAGCGGCAAGCGTATGTTTGATATTCTAAACATATCAAATGATGACATTTTTATAAATGCTTTTCCTTACGCGCCTCATCTTGCCTTCTGGCAGACTTTTTATGCTGTTAAAGGAGTCAATTTATTGAGCCTGCACACAGGCGGCGGCAAGATTTTAGGCACTGATAAAATAATCAAATCAATTGAAAGCATGAAAGCAACATGCTTGGTTGGAATGCCGGGCTATTTGTATCATTTATTAAGAACTGCGAAGGAACAAAAAAGTAATTCTAGTAATTTAAATCTAGTTATATTTGGAGGAGAAAAAGTAACTAGTGGCTTAAGGGACAAGGTAAAGGATTTTCTAAAATCTATGGGTTCAAAAGCTCCAATAGTTTTGTCAACCTATGCCTTTACAGAAGGCAAATGCGCTTGGGTGGAGTGCAAGGAAGAATCTGGCTATCATCTTTACCCTGATTTTGAATTTATAGAAGCAGTTGACAAAAATAATGAAAGGGTAAACGAAGGTGAAAAAGGCGAAATTGTTTATACTTCATTGGATTGGCGAGGCTCTGTTTTTTTAAGATATAAGACAGGAGATGTGACAAAAGGCTTGTGTTATGAGAAATGCTCTTGCGGAAGAACTTTGCCAAGGATTGACGCAGCGATTGAAAGAAGCTCTGAATACAAAGAGTTTAGATTGACCAAGGTTAAGGGCAGCTTTATCAATTTAAACGCTTTCTTTCCAATAATGATGTCCCATAAAGACATTGAAGAATGGCAAATTGAGATTAAAAAGAAGAACAATGACCCTTATGAAATTGACGAATTGATTGTTTATGTTGCTCCAAAGAAAAAGGCAAACTTTGAAAAATTAAGAAATGATTTGAAAAATAAAATAACTGCTGAAACTGAAGTTACACCAGCAATTGTAAAGACTGAATTAAAAACATTATTGCAAAAACTAGGAATGGAAACAGAGCTGAAAGAAAAGAGAATTGTTGATAACAGGAAAAAAATTAACTGAATTTTGGTGTTATATGGTGTTTGCTATTTTAAAAATATTGCTAGGAATTCCACTTAAAGTAATATGGATAAGAAAAATTGACGGAATTCAAAACTTACCAAAAAATGAGCAGTTCGTATTGGCTTCAAACCACATTAGCATGCTTGATGGAGTTATGCTCAGCGCTGTTGTGGCTTTGCATATAAAAAAGAAGCTTCATTTTTATGTTAAAAGTGATTACTTCAACAACCGATTTTTCAAATATTTTCTTGATTTGACAGAATGTATTCCAGTATATATAAAGGAAAATAGGAATCCAAAATTAAATAAAGCTGCTTTTAATAGAGCAACAGAATATTTAAAAAAGAGAGAACCAGTGGGAATTTTTCCTGAAGGAGGCATAAGCTTTGATGGAAAGCTAGGCAAACCAAAACCAGGTTTGGCACGGCTTGTTAATTCAACAAAAGCTAAAGTTTTACCTGTAGCGATATTGTGCAAAAATGGGATACTCGGTTCAAAAAAAATATGTGCAGGAATTAGAGGATATGAAATTAAGATTGGTAAACTAATTGACTTTAAAAACAAATACAACGATATTAACTACATAAGCGATCATGTCATGAAAAAAATCTCTCTTTTGCTTCAAGAAAATGACTAAAATGTTTGCAGAAATAATATCGAGGGGCAAACCACTAGTACCTTTACTACAAATGAAGAAAAATGAGAAGATTGCTCTGGTTGTATCTGGTGGAACATTTCAAGGAACTAGAACTGCAGGCATGATATGCGCTCTTGAGAAATTAGGTTTTAGCAATTATTTTCATGCAGCGTATGGTGTTTCCTCTGGAGCGACAAACATAGCTTATTTTCTGACACAACAAACTTTGCTAGGAGCTTCAATTTATTATCAGGATGTATTAGATAATCGATATCTTGGATTGCGTTGGCCACCGATTGACACTAATTACTTAGTTTATGAAGTAATTGGAAAACACAAAAGGCTTGACTGCATAGCTATCAAAAATCATAATACGATATTCAAAATTCCATTCACTAATGATAAAGGCAGGAGCATAACTATCACAATAGAAAAAGACTTGCCCACTCTTGATGCACTTAGAATTGGTATGTCCATGGGATTTTACGCTGGTAACGGAATTCAATGGAATGGAAGTAGATTTTTTGATGGAATGATGTCAAATCCAATACCTTTTCGAGATGCAATCCAAGATGGCTACAAAAATCTGCTTGTGATGTTAAACATGCCATTGAATTGGGATGATAAAAATGACAATATTCTTCTCAGGATTGTTAAATTTCCATGGATAATAAAATATGAGAAAGAATTTAAGCATACTTATTTTTCAAGGCAGCAAAAGTATAAAAACCAACTTAGGGAACTTTATGAAGGCGACTTACCTTCAGGTGTTAATGTAACAATTATTGCGCCATCAAAAAACTGCATTGGCTTGCCTTTTTACACTCGAAATTCCGCTTTATTGCGTAGAGGCGTTGAAGAAGGCGTAAAAATCATTGAAGAGGTATTCAACATGAAGCTTGATATTAATTTGCTTTGGTTACCGGATTGTTTTATCACAAAAATTTAAGTATTTGCTCATATTTTAAGTAAATATGTACCAAAAAACCGACTTGATTAATTTTTGGAAAGATAATTTTGGCTTCAGGGAAATTGAGCTAAATGCCTTTAAAGAAGTTGATAGAGAGAACTTTATACCTGAAAATCTTAGAAATGCAGCATATCAAGACATGCCTCTGCCTTTGCTAAGAGGCAAAACAATTTCACAGCCAACAACTGTTATGATAATGACTCATGCGCTAGAGCTAGAAAGAGGCGAAAAAGTGTTTGAGATTGGCGCAGGCTCAGGCTACCAATCAGCCATAATAGCAAAAATAATAGGTTCAAAAGGAAAGGTTATAACAACAGAGGTTGTGCCAGAGCTTGTGCAATTTGCAAGGCAAAACCTGAAAAAGGCAAAAATAGGCAATGTTATTGTTCATGAAGAAGATGGCTCAAGCGGAATGCAAAGCGAAGCGCCTTTTGATAAGATTATAATTACAGCAGCTTGCAAGGAGTTTCCAAAACTATTGCTGGAACAGCTTAAGGCTAATGGCATAATAGTCGGACCTGTTGGCAATGAGTATGAGCAGGAAATGATAAGAGGCATAAAAGACAAAAATGGACATCTTGAGCTGGAGTTCTTAGGACCTTTTTTATTTACTCCGATGTACGGCAAGTATGGATTTGAGGTTTAGTTAAATTTAAATAGAAGCATATCCAAGAAACTTTAAAAAAGGTGATTAAAGTTAAGAAATTTTTGGCTTTGTTGATAACTGTCTTTCTAATTTTAAGCAATATTGGTTTTGCACAATATAACACTCCACCTACTCCTCCAAGCGTCTATGAGGGGCGTCCCATTGATTCTTCTGAAGAAGGCAAAGAATATTACAGAGAAGGGCAAGTTGTAGTTTATCCTGCTCAAACTAGTTCTGAAAATAAAAGAATGATGGAGCGCTTTGCAAAAGGTGACATAAGCGAAGAAGAAATGAGAAGAATTGCAAAATCAAAGTCCGGCGAAAGATTTGATGAAATGGAGTTCAAAAAAGGAATTATGGAATTCCAAGAAAGAATGGAAAGAAAAGAAGCATTTTCTTATGAGAATGAGGGTTATGGGCAAAGTTATTACGCAGGCCCGTCATATCAAGGCTATTCCAAAGAGCAAATGATATTTGGCATGGCTTTTGAGCATATTGGCGACGATATAGACCCGCGAGATATAAAACAGTATTGCAGTGACCCAAATAAGGTTGCTGACTTGGTAATTACAAAGTTAAAAGACAAAGTTGGGGATTTGCAAAAATTATGCACACAAGCTGAAGAGCAGGAAGCAAAATGCGCTGAACATTCAAAAAAAGCTTGCTCACAAATAGGAACTGCTATGGTAAGAGATGATGCAACTGAAATGGAAAAATTGCAATCAGTTGCATATTCATGCCCTCTAAATAAAGACGCTATAGTAGAGGCATGCAAAAAAAGAAGCTTATCTTATATGGAACAGAGAATAAAAAATGTTGAAGAAACATGCAAGCAAAGATTTGACTTTGAAGGGGAGAGATTAACTAAAGAATGTGAAAGATTCAGGGAAAATACAATTTGCGACAAAGATAAATTCATGGACAGATGCATGGGCGGAATTAAAAAAGAGGATTTTGGCGGGAACAGGTATAGTGGACAGAAAACAGGTTTTATGTACGCAAAGTGGGAATGTTATGATGGCGCTGGTGAATCCCATACAGACAGTTCCTGCAAGTCATCAGAAGTGTGGAATGAACTTGCTAGAAAATATTGCGAAGGGCATTGTTATGCTGATAAAAGCAAGTGTGGAGTTAATAGCTTCAGCGTGAGCGGAGAATGTGGAACATCTACTCAAAAACCAATGCCTTGCCCTGCTTATCCTGTTCCGCAATGCAGTCCTGGTTCAAATCTCCAAACAAAAACCGATGCAAACGGGTGCACGTATTATTATTGTGAAACTACAACAACTAATGTATGTCCAAGAGATGTTAAGCAATGTCCTGATGGAAGCTATGTTGTAAGAGTTGGACCAAATTGTGAGTTTCAGACATGTCCAACTATAACATGCCCTGAGCCAATAATACCAAGATGTGCAGCAGGCCAAACTCTCCAAAAAAAGACTGATGATAGAGGGTGCGTTTACTATTATTGCGCAACAGCCTCATGCCCAATCATCCAAAAGCCAACATGCAACACTGATGAAACTTTACAGGCTTATTATGACAATGCAGGCTGCATAACAAGCTACCAATGCATAAAGCGTGAAACATGCCCAGAAGTTTCAAAACCATCATGCGGAGAGGGACAAAGCCTGACAACGAAGCATGATGATAAAGGCTGTATTGTTGGTTACGAATGCATTAGTGTAACAACATCTGCAACAACTAATGCCATAAAAATAACAGGCAATGCTGTTTTAAACAATTATGACGATTTTGTAAGGCAATGCGAAAATTCATGGCAACAGCAGCAGAAAATTTGCTCAAATACACCAAATGTTTGCGACAAGAGCGCGTTTATAGA
>JAGVYA010000046.1 GCA_018303505.1 Candidatus Woesearchaeota archaeon | reverse complement strand
TTAGCACCTTTCAAAGTATTAACGGAGCCAAAGCATTCTTTGGCATGTGGTTTTATAATTTTAACAAAAGAAAGTCAGCGCACATAACTTGACTTTACCTACCCATAAAAACATTTAAATAGAGATACTTCCTCTATAGGAATATAAATGGAAGCTAAACTTGAGATGAAAAGCGAGGCTGTTTTATTGGAAAAATCTCAAAATAGCTTAAGCCATAAAGGCAAGATTCTTTTTGTGATTCCTGGATTAGTTGGAATTATGGGCAAGCCTACATCGCCTCATTTTGGGATTGCTTCATTGGCTGGAGTGGCAAGAGACTTGTGCGGCTATGATGTGAGGATAATTGACATGCGCCTTGGCTATAATGATGATTATGTAATTAACGCTGTCAAAGAATTCAAGCCTGATTATTATGCAACAACAACAGTAACTCAAGGGCATGGAGAGGTGTACAATTTAATCAGAAAAGCCAAGGCAATTGACAGCAATATCAAAGTCATTATTGGTGGGCCCCATACATCTGCAACTGTGAAGGAAGTTCTTAATGAATCAGGAGCTGACATTGCTGTCATAAGAGAAGGGGAAATGCAACTGAAAGAGATTTTGAACGGTGCTCCTCTTGAGAATGTTTTAGGCATTGCATTCAAAAGAGGAAATGATTACATTGTCAATCCTGAAAGGCCTTTTTTGGAAAATCTTGATGAGCTGCCTGTTCCAGCCTATGATCTCTTTGAATTAGCCAATTACATGGACAAGAAATTGCCGATGGTTACTTCAAGAGGATGCCCACACAGATGTATTTTCTGCTCAATTTTCTTAACAATGGGAAGAACATTCAGGACAAGAAGCCCTGAGCATGTTGTTAACGAGATAGAGCACTGGTACAAAAAATACGGCTACAGAAGGTTTGCCTTCAATGATGATGTTTTCAATTTTGACAAGGAAAGAGTAAAGAAAATATGCGACTTGATTGTTGAAAGGGGCTTGAAAATCCAATGGGAGCTTAGAAACGGTATAAGAGTTGATAAGGTTGATTTGGAGATGTTCCAGAAGATGAAAAAAGCCGGATGCATATACATTGCCTTTGGCATTGAATCTGGAGTACAAGATGTATTAAACAAGATGAAGAAAGGCGCTACAGTTGAGCAGATTAAAAGAGCTGCGCAGCTTACAAAAGAGGCTGGGTTGCCTGCAGGCGGATTTTTCATAATTGGGCTGCCAGGCGACAATATGGAGAATTTCAAGCAAACGCTTAAGCTTGCTCTGGAACTCCCTCTTGAGGAAGTTAGGTTTTATTCTGCATTGCCTTACATTGGAACTGAGTTTTATGAGATTGCCAAAAAGAACGGATGGTTTACAATGTCAGAGGAAGATTACCAAAACAACATAGGAGTTTGGGACGGGCAACCTGTAATCGAAACGCAAGATTTCACAAAAGAAGAGAGAAAAAAAGCTCTTGAAATTGGAGAGAAATTTGTAATGAAATACATCTCAAAGAAAGAATTCGGGCCTGTGATTGGCACAATAGCTTATTGGGTATGGTTGCCAAAGCCAACAAGAGGCATAATGAAAAAGGTTGGCATAAAAACATGGGCAGTTTTAAGAAAGATTAAGAACAGCATTATTTACAAAGACGCAGTTGTTGGCAAAGTCACAAAACATACTTCTTCAGCAAATTAACAAATTAATTATAATACTATATCTTTTTAAATACTATAATTCTACCGTGAAATATGATAAAACTAGGCATTATAGGGTGCGGTTACTGGGGACCAAACTTAGTAAGGAATTTTAACAGCATTAATGGAGTGGAGATAGCTTATTGCGCTGATCTGGATGAAAATAGGCTAAGCCATGTAAAAAGCTTGTACCAAAAAATAGAGATTACAAGAGATTATAATAGTATTCTGGAAGATGAAGAAGTGGAAGCTGTTGTAATTGCAACGCCTGTTGAAACGCATTATAAAATTGCATCAGATGCCTTGAAAGCGAACAAACATGTTTTGATAGAGAAGCCAATAACCAACAATTCAAAGGACGCAATTGAGCTTATCAGACTGGCTGAAAAAAACAAAGAAATTTTGATGGTAGACCATACTTTCGAGTACAGCGCTCCTGTGAGAAAAATAAAAGAAATCTTGAAAAGCAATGAATTGGGCAAGATACTGACAATTGACATGATAAGGGTGAATCTTGGATTGTTCCAAGAAAAAATCAATGTGATTTGGGATTTGGCTCCGCATGACGTATCAATGCTGCTTTACTATCTTGAGGAGACGCCTTTAACTGCAAGAGCAATCGGGCAATCTTACATAAGAGATGGCATTGAGGATGATGCACGAATAACTCTTGAATTCAAAGATAAAATAGTGGCTAACATGCATGTTTCATGGCTTGACCCCTGCAAGACCAGAAGAACTACAATTGTGGGCAACAAAAAAATGCTTGTGTTTGATGATGTTGCGCAAGATGAAAAGATAAAGATTTATGATAAAGGGGTTACAATACAAAAAAACAATATTCCAAAACAGCCTTATTATGACACTTACGAGCAGTGGGTTTTAACTTATAGGACTGGAGATGTTTATGCGCCAAAAATTGAGAACAAGGAGCCTTTAAGCGTTATGGCAGCGCATTTTATTGACTGCATTAAAAATAGCAAAAAGCCTTTGACAGACGGCTATTCTGGTTTAAGGGTTGTGAAGGTTATTGAGGCTGCTCAGAAATCATTGAAGAATGACGGCATAAAGGTTGATGTGGAAAATGATTAGCAAAGACGCAAAGCTTGGGAAGAATGTGAAAATCTATCATAAAGAGATCGTTAATCTTTATGGCTGCGAAATTGGAGATAATACAAAGATAGCAATTTTTGTCGAGATACAAAAAAATGCAAAGATAGGAAAGAACTGCAAGATAGAGGCTTTTGCCTTTATTCCAGAAGGCGTTACAATTGAAGACGAGGTTTTTGTTGGACCTCATGCATGCTTTACAAACGATAAATTGCCAAGAGCCACAAACAAGGATGGAAAGCTTAAAACAGGACAAGACTGGGAAGTCACTAAAACTTTGGTGAAGAGAAGGGCCAGCATTGGTGCCAATGCAACAATATTATGCGGAGTAGTAATTGGAAAGAATGCCCTTGTTGGAGCAGGCTCTGTCGTGACAAAAGATGTCCCTGACAACTCCATTGTTGTGGGTAATCCTGCAAAAGTTATTGGGAAAGTAAAGGATTTGATATCAAGAAAATAGATTTATTTAGAATACGCCAATAAAAACAATTCAAAAATAAAATCAAAAATTTATTGAAAAAATAAATCAAAAAACCTAGAACGACTTTTAGATTCACTACAAGAAGAAAGTAATCCATTCAACGACAAAATTCGTTGACACTTTAATTAAGTTGGGCATAAAGCCCAACGAATTGAATGTATAGGCGAGGCTGAGTGAGTTGCGTGCGAGAACGCTCGCACGCTCGCGTTCAACTCAATGGTAGAAAAACCGAAGCCGAGCACAAAATAGTGTTGCGAAGCAACGGATTGAAAAATTAAATAAAAATTAATTAAATTAAACAACACTAAAATCAAATGATAAAATTTGTTGATTTGAATGCGCAGTATGACTCAATAAAGCATGAAATAAACAATGCCATTAATGAAGTGCTTGAGTCCACAACTTTCATTCTTGGGCAGCAATTAACGAATTTTGAGAAGGAGTTTGCTGGCTTTTGCAATGCAAAGTATTGCAGTGGATTGAATACAGGCACATCTGCTTTACATCTTGCGCTGCTGGCTAAAGGAATCGGCAAAGGCGATGAAGTGATAACAACTCCAAACACGTTTTTTGCAACTTGCGAAGCTATATCTTATACAGGAGCAATTCCACAGTTTGTTGATATTGACAAAGAAACTTATAATATGGACATTGAAAAATTAGAAAAGTCAATTACCTCCAAGACAAAAGCAATTATTCCTGTGCATCTTTACGGACAGCCAGCTGATATGAAAGAGATTATGGAGATTGCTGAAAGACATAATTTGATTGTTATAGAAGATGCCTGCCAAGCGCATGGAGCAGAGCATCACAAGAAAAGAGTTCCGATTGCTGATATTGGATGCTTCAGCTTTTATCCTGCAAAGAATCTTGGGGCATATGGAGAAGGAGGCGCTGTTGTAACAAATGACAAGGAAATTGATAATATTATTAGAGCATATCGCGACCATGGACAAATAAAAAGACATGTGCATAAGTTTATTGGCTACAATTACAGGTTTGATGAAATACAAGCTGCTATTCTAAGAGTTAAATTAAGACATCTTAATAAGTGGATTGAACTGAGAAGAAAAAATACAAAAATTTACAATGAACTTCTAGAAGATTGTGATGCAGTAATTCCTGTTGAAAAAGAATATAACAAACATGTTTATCATTTATATGTGATAAGGGTAAAGCAAAGGCAGAAATTAATTGAGCATTTGAATTCAAAAGGGGTACAAACAGCTATTCATTATCCAACTCCGATACATTTGCAGGAAGCTTATTCCTTTTTAGGCTATAAAAAAGGAAGCTTTCCAATTGCCGAGCAATATGTTGATGGAATACTGTCATTGCCTATGTATCCTGAGCTGAAGCAAGAGGAAATAGTTTTTGTTGTAAAATCTGTTAAAGAGTTCTTAAAATGAAATATCTCCATTACCTTTTGGCAGCATCAATAAGAAGATTAAGGAAGAGGTATGCAAAGACAAAATACCTGGATTACTATAAAAAAACCTTGGAGTTTGATGGGCCAACAATGGTTTTTACCCATGACATTGATGAAGGGTATGAGCCAAATATTGATGAAATTATTGACATGGAGAAGAAATATGGAATTAAGTCAACAATGTTTCTGCTTGCAATGTCGCATCCTTCAAAAAAATGGATAAGCGGGAATTCCAAATGGGATTTCCAGTATCATGCCAATTTTATCGGCAACAGCGTAAAAAAGGTTGTTGAGGAAAAAAAGATTATTGACGATTTGATAGGGAAAAAAACAGAGATAATGAGGGCGCATCAATATCATTTGCCTGACTTAAAGCTTGTGAAGGATTACTTCAAGGCTGATTCCAGCTATGATAATTGGACAAAGCTAACTTTGTTTAAGCCATTTTTAACTACTTTGGGCTTGATTGAGTTTCCGCATTTGCCAGAGATAGAATTTATCAATCTGTACAAAGGAAAGGGAGAAAACATAAAACTTCTTTACAAAGATATTGTTGATGTTTCTAGAAAAACAAATGGATTGATTATTGTTCTTACGCATCCTACTTCCTTTAAGAAATGGGGCAGGCAAATACAGGAATTCTTTATGATACAGGATGGATTTAAAATAAAAACTATGTATGAGATTATGGATGAGATAAGAAGAAAGTACAAGATAAAGTATCAGCCTAGGTTTTTGTAGAAATTTTATGTATTTATCGTCAAATTCCTAGAATCTGTTAAACTTCCATTTATTGCAGTGGCATTAACATTAAAAGTTCCAGTAGTTGTGAAATTATAGTCTATATAAACTTATTTTAACATTTCCTTATTTGATTGTAATATTTTAATTATTCTTAGTTAAATATTTATATTTACTCTTTATAATTGCCAATGAGGGTGTAATTTATCGCATATATCAAAAAAGATGTAAACAGGTTCTTATTATTACTCATTATAGTTCTAGTGCTAATATTTGCTTGGTCTACTACTTATTACGAAAACACCCTAAAAAATGTTTCAATGCAGTATAATAAAAACTTAGAAAAACTTCAAGAATCTACAGGGAATGTAGTTGTTGAAAAGGTTAACGAAACAATCCAGTTAAAAGAAACTTACCAGAAAGACAAGGAGTTTTTTGAACAAAAATATTATGACTTGAATACAGAAAATGAAGAACTAAAAAGAGAGAAGGAAAGGTTACAATCAGAATTAAATTCTTTAAAGGGTGAACTAGAAAACCAGAAATCAAGGTTTGACACATTACAGGCACATTTTCAGCAAGTCCAAAACAGCTTGATGGCAGATAATGAACAAATAAGCAAGTTGATAGCAAGAACTAATGAATTATGCAAAAAACTCAAGGAAGCTGGCGGGAATGATGAGAAGTGTTAATTAAGCCGCTTTTTTATTATACGTATTATTAAATAAAATTTTTAAAAAAATTCAGGTATTACAAGAGAAGAATTCCTTAAAAAGTTATGATCAATTATTTATTTCTTTGATTCCTACTGTAAATTCCATAATACCTTATAATTTTGAATTGCTCTGGAGGGATGTGCTGAATTAAAGAGTTTATAAAGTTTCTGACGTAGAATGTATTTTTTGGCAAAAAGAACTTTACGTACCACAAAAAGCGAAAGGTTTAAATATGTGTATTCACAGAATACACATAGGTGATAAAAATGCCAAACATAACGTTATCAATTCCTGAAGAATTGCATAATATAGTAAAGAAACATACTGAAATCAAGTGGAGTGAGATAGCCAGAAGAGCAATGTGGACCCAAGCTAAGAAGCTTCAACTCATGGACTCGTTGGTCAGCAAAAGCACATTTACTGAAAAGGATGTGGAGGAGCTTGACCATAAGATTAAGGCAGGCATATTAAAGAGGTTCGCCTAATGAGAGTGATTGTAGATTCAAACAGAATCATATCTGCACTCATTAAAGAAGGCGTAAGCAGGAAAATATTAAGTTCCAAAAACATAGAATTCTTTACTGTTGATTATGTGATGAAAGAGATCAACAAATACAAAGCAACTATTCTTGAAAAATCAGGCATGTCTGCAGAAGAAGTAAGTACTTTGTTCAGTTTAATAATGGAGAATATCAACATTATCCCAGAAGAAGATGTCAAATCCAAGATGAAAGAAGCCCTTGCCATTATGAAAAATATTGACACAAAAGATGCCCCATTTATTGCAGCTGCTTTGGCAATACCAAATGATGGAATATGGTCACATGACAGGCATTTTGAAAAGCAAAAGAAAGTAAAGCAGTGGCTGGCGAAGAATCTCTTGAAATATATTTAATTATGTTTCTTACCGCTTGGCATATCCCGATACGGGGATTCAGGACACACTTCTCTATGGTGTTGAATTAATGTTAATCCATTCCATAAAATCACCCCAAAATTTTAGAAGTTATTAAAGCTTTTCTGACGAAGAGTATGCTATTTGGAAAAAAGAACTTTACGTACCATTAAATCTTTCTATTGATTTTTTAATTTAGCTATTATTTCACATCCAAAACATAAGTAACATGATTGAACTTTACAAACCAGAACTTTGACATTGTATCTTTTTCTTTAACTATTTTCAAGCCGAGCTTATTGAATATTGATTTCCATTCTTCTTTATTGTGAAAATAATATGGGCAATTAATTCCTTTTCTCTTATTGGATATGTAATCATGAAGAAACGTTGTCATTTTTTCAAAGAAATTATTGTAAATATCTTCCATAATAATGATTCTTTTTCTTGAGACTCTTTTTGCTTCTTTCAGCACTCTAATCTGGTCAGTACAATGATGCAGGGTTTGAAGTATAAGTGTGCAGTCAAAAGATTTATCTTTAAAGGGGAGATGGGTACCATCATAGATTGTATTTTTTATATCAGTTTCATTGTAATCAACTACATCAACGCCTTCCATATAAATCTTGTAATGCTCCTTGATTTGCTTTGCTACATAGCCGTTGCCAAGCCCGATGTCCAGCACCCTATCTCTTTTTTTTATGAAATCCTTTAGCTGCAATGCAATCTTCAATGCCCTGCTCTTGTTGTGCGCTTCGAAAAGCATTTTTCACCTAGACTTATACTCACGGGCAAATATAATTGAGCAATTGTTGCCCGTTCGTAATAAATAAAGGCAATAATTTATGCTCAATTATTTGTTGCCTTTACTATAATGGAATTTTTAAGGATTTTTATTATTTTATTTATTATTGCTTGGTTTCTGAATTCGTATTTGTCAAGAAACTCAAGCCCATTTTTGGAGAGTTTTTGCCTTAGATTTTTATCATTGAGTAATTCAACGATAGATTCTCCCAATAATTTTGGGTTTTTCTTGTCGACAAGATAAGCATATTGCTTGTGGGAAAAAAACTTTTCTGTCATGCCTGCTTTTGTTATGATGCAGGGCACTTTGGAAAGCATTGCTTCCAATATTGTTGTGCTGAAGCAGTTTTCTGTTGCGCTGCATGCTATAAAAACATCTGATATTGCAAGGAAATTGTCAACATCTGCTGTCGGGCCCGGCATAATCATGTATTTCCTGATATTTAATTTTTCTATCCGGTTTTCAATGTCTTCTTTCAAGTGGCCATCTCCAATCATTATGAATTTCACATTTTTCATTGATTTAATGACATAAGGAATGGAATTGACAATAGTCAAGGGGTCTTTCAACGGCTCAAATCTGCCTATGAATGTTACAATAAGTTCATTTTTGATTTTCAGCTTTTTTTTGATTGTATTTTTGTCATGCTTTTTCAGGAATCTGTCTTCATTGAGGAAATTCCTGATATTGACAACATTTTTTACTTCCATTCCTTTAACTGCCCCTATAATGTCGTCGTGCGCTGATGTAACAATATTCATTCTTTTAAGGACAAATCTGTTAAGAGATTTTGGCAATGCCCTTATGCTGCCTCCGTGCTCTGTCAAAACAACTGGCTTTTTATAAAAGAATTTCAGAGGCAAAGCAGCCAATCCTGACAAAACCCAATGCGCGTTTATTACATCACAATTTTTCGCTATTTTCAATGATTTTAGCATGAAAGAAAGCATGAAGAAAGGCGCTTGCAGCTTTGCCAGAAAACTTTTCTTGAAGCTTTCTCCCATGCCGCCTGTGTAGGTTAGAACTTGCAGATTTTTTGGATAGAAGTAATTAAAGCGATGTATCTTTACATTGTCTCTTACTTCATAATCTTTTGTATTTGCTCCTCCTGATGTGACTACTGTAACATCTTCAGTTTTTGCCAGTTCCCTTGCCCACGAGTGCATGAAAGGCACCCAATAGTCATTTTTTGTCCTTGGATAAGAGGTGCATAATATACATATTTTCATGAATCAAGTAAAACTAAAACACAATAAAAAGGTTTGCTTATGTTAACCTAAACATTTTTAAATAATCAAAATTTCATGGAATTAATGCAGGTTGTTGTTTTATGTGGGGGTAAAGGTACAAGGCTGAGCGAATATACAGAGAAAATACCAAAGCCTTTGATAGAGGTAGGTGGTAAGCCGATTTTGTTACATATAATGGAAATGTATAGCCACTATGGCCACAAGGAATTTATATTGTGCTTAGGTTATAAAGGCAATGATATCAAAGAATATTTTAAAAAATTTCATGAATTCAATATAAAGTTCATAGATACTGGAATAGACTCTAATAAGGCAGAAAGGATTATGAAAGTCAAGAAGTATATAAAAGATGAAGATTTCTTTGTTACTTATGGTGATGATTTAAGCGACGTTAACATCAATCTCCTTTTACGATTTCATAAGAAAAATAGAAAAGTAGTGACTTTAACAGCTGTTGATTTAGTGTCGCCATTTGGCATACTGGAAATAAATAAAAAATTCGAGGTGATGGATTTCAAAGAAAAGCCAAAGCTTAATCATCTGATGAATGGTGGTTTTTACGTTTTCAACAAAAAAATATTTGATTATATTAAAAATGGCTATGACTTGGAAAGGGAAACTTTTGGGGAACTGGCAAAGAAAAGGATGATATGCGCATTACACCACAAAGGGTTCTGGAAGTCAATGAACATGTTAAAAGATGTTATTGAATTGAATGAGATGTTTGCTAATGGCAAAACGCCTTGGATAAGGAAATAAGAAAATGAACTGGAAAAATTTGCCTGTGCTGGTTACTGGCGCTGACGGATTCATTGGAAGCTGGATTGCAAAGGAGCTTATTGAGCAAGGAGCTGAGGTATATACAATTGTAAGGGATATCAAAAAGCAGAGCAACCTTGACGTTTTGAATTTAAGAAATAAAATTAACATTGTCCATGGCGACTTGGCAAACTTTGATGTTTGCAACAGGGTTTTGAAAGAGTATAAAATTGTAATTTGCTTCCACATTGCTGCACAGGCAATTGTAGGGATTGCAAATGACTCGCCTTTGTCAACATTCGAATCCAATATCAAGGGCACTTGGAATATTCTGGAAGCTGCAAGGCTTAGCAAATTTATCAAAGGGGTTATTGTTGCCTCAAGCGACAAGGCATATGGAGTGCAAAAAAGACTGCCTTATACAGAAGAAAGCCCGTTGCTTGGGTTGTATCCTTACGATGCTTCGAAGGCATGCGCTGATATTTTGTCAAGGTCTTATTTTAAAACGTATGGGTTAGCTGTGGCTGTCACAAGAAATGCTAACACTTATGGCGGGGCTGATTTAAATTTCAGCAGGCTGATTCCAGATACGATAAAATCTGTTATTAACAACCAGAATCCTATAATAAGAAGCGACGGAACTCCGGAAAGAGATTACATGTACATAAAAGATGCTGTTAATGCTTATTTGAAATTGGCATCGAACATAAACAGAAAGGATGTTCAAGGAGAAGCGTTTAATTTCGGCACTTCTAAACCAATTAGTGTTTTGGAATTATACAACAAGATTATAAACTTGATGGGCAAAAAAATAAAGCCCAAAATTCTAGGAAATGCTAAAAATGAGATTGACAAGCAATATTTATCAATAGAAAAAGCAAAAAGAGTTCTGAAATGGCAACCCAAATACAGCATAGAGCAAGGTTTGAGAGAAACAATAGCTTGGTATAGGCAATTTTTTAAAAAGAATTAACATGAAATTTCTAGTTTTGATGAAAAGGTTCAGCACAAACAAGGATTTAGTTATACAGAACTTTGGAAGACAAGTGAGATTGTTTGAGAACATTAAAAAATTTGGCCACGATGTAGATTTTTATTGCATGGATTTCAAAAAGTTTGAATCAAAAAAAGTAAGAAAGAACAATATTGACTATTATATTGAGCCGTTCAGCTTTTCAAAATTTAATTCTTTTTTAAAAAAATTAGATTCACTCCTAAAACAAAATAAATACGATGCTATAATAGCTTCCACAAGTCCTCTATTGGGCATCATTGGATATTTTTATGCCAGAAAATACAAGACTAAGATTGTGTATGAGTTGCAGGACAGTTTTGACGTATATGATGAGTACAAGATTCCATTCATAAAAAAACTTGATAATTACATCACGAAAAATTCTGATGTTGTCATTTGCGTCAGCCACGCACTGATGAACAGAATTAAAAAATTTAGAAAAAAAACAATTTATGTGATAGAAAATGGGATTGAAAGGGATTTATTCAAACCTATAAAAAGGAAAATTGCAAGAGAAAAACTGCATCTTCCAAAAAAAGCAAAAATAATTGTCCACATAGGGCTTTTGGCAAGGATAAAAGGATACGATATAATGATTGACTCCTTCAAGAAAGTAAGGGAAAGGTATCCTGACACTTACCTTCTTATTAGCGGAGAGGTTTATAAGTATGATAAATCAATCAACTTTAAGCAGAAAAACATAATATTCAGGAAATTCCCAAAAAGAGAGGATGTTGTGCTCGGCATTAACGCAGCAGATGTTGCAATACTGCCAAATCCAAAAAACGCTTTTACAGAATACAGCTTTCCATATAAGATTGTTGAGTACATGGCATGCAATGTTCCGATTGTTGCAACAAATGTCGGGGATGTTGCTATATTATTGAAAAAATATAAAGGAAGCTTGTGCGGGCCAAATGCAGAGGATATGGGCAAAAAAATAATAGAGAAATTAGAAAGCGACAAGAGAGTGGATTACAGCAAAGACATGAAGCGATTTGATTGGGAAGTCTTAGCCAGGAAATTGAACAAGATTTTGGCAGCTTAATTCTACTAAATTGAATGATGATAAGCTAAAATAGAAAGCTTTATATATAAGTATTATTCACTTTTAGTATTATATTATTCACTTTTAGAAAGATGAACAACAAAAACAGAGTCTTTGAATTCCTGTACAAGAACCATGAAAATGAATACAATATTAACCAGATTTCCAGAATTGTGGGAATAAGCGTTGGAAGCGCATTCAAGATACTAAAAGAGCTTGAGAATCTTGGCTACATTACTGTTGGCAGGAAAAATAATGCTTTGCTGCATAAGATAAACTTATCTGAGAGTTCAAAAGAATTCTATGAAAAAATAGAGGAAGATGAGAACACAAAAAGCAGGAAAAAAACTAAGATTGTATGCAGCATAACTCCCACATGCAAAACTCTGATTAAGAAATTGATAGAAAATGGAATGAATGTTGCAAGCATTGATGCCTCATCCCTGAATCATAAAACTGCACTGGAATTGGTTCAAAGCGTAAGGCAGGCATCAGATGAGATACCAATATTGCTTAATGTTGATTTGAAGGACAAGCAATGGATTAAGTTGGCCCTAAAAAATGATGTGGATTTTGTAGCAATCGCTGCAGCAAATGCCTATGACGTGGTGGAAGTCAACAAGAGCCTAGGATATAGTGATATAAAACAAATCATAGGGGAAAAAATCAAGGTAATAGCAACTATCAACAAGGATTCCTTAAGAAATTACAAAGAGATAGTGGAAGAGGCGTATGGAATAATAATTGACAGGAGCAAGCTGACAACCAATCTTGAAATGCTGCCTAAATTGCAGAAAGAAATCATTGATGAGTGCAACAAGCATGGCAAGCCTGCAATAATAGCGGGCAGCGTGCTTGACTCCATGGCAGAAGGCAGGCTTTTGCAGGCAGAAATCTATGACATCTCCAATGCTGTTCTGGAAGGGGCTTCTGCCTTGATGCTTTCAGGCGCTGCTATTCAAAATAATCCGGCAAAAGCAGTGGAAACGTTGTCCAAAATTATCAAAAGCGCGGAGATGGGCTGGACAGGAATTGATTATAACAACTCATATGACTTGACACATTTCATAGGCAAAACAGTGTCAGAGCTTGAAAAAACATTTCACATAGACGCATTGCTCATAATAACATCAGGTGGGTATTCTGCAAGAATGATTTCGAGCAGAAGGCTGAAATGCAGGACCATAGCAGCCACATCAAGAAAAAAAATATTGAGGCAGCTCAATCTGTTATGGGGAATAGAACCTTTGCATGCTGAGATTGATTCAGAGGACATATCAAACAAGGACAAGAAGGAAGTCATATCGAAAGCGCTGAAAAAGGGATTTATCGGGAAAAGAGACCAGATAGCAATAATTGCATCCATATTTCACAGCAAAACCAAAAGGACAAATCTGCTTGAAATCCACAATGTAAGCGAGTTTTTAGAATATTTGAACAAAATGAAGGAGGCACACTAAATGGCATATTTCCACGAGGCGGCATTGGTAGACAGCATAGATGATGTGCAATTCAAAATCTACAGCAACACCCATCCTAAAGGATTTATCATAGCAAAGCCAAAATATGTGCCGAGTGACTTGATCAATCTCACTGGGTTAAAGAAAAGATTTTTGTTCAGCAAGTCCGTATTCAGATTTAATTTATTCAACAACAAGGAGATAGTTAAAAGGAATTTGGATGCAATCAGGGAGAAATTCCCAGAATATATATACAAATGCGAAAAGCACAGGAACTGGTTCCTGGGGCTGCCGGAAAAAAAAGTGAAAAAATTCTATGACGCAAAGAATGGCCTGCAGGAACTGCTGAAGGTGCCAATAGAGGACCTTGACAGCTACTTGAAAGCCACAAGAAAGATGATTGAGATACTTGGTAAAGCTGGAATTCCAATGGAAAACCTGGGGATAAGCCATTCTACTTTGCTGGGAAATTATACACCTGGAAAATCTGACATTGATATACTTATTTTTGGAATCGGCAATGGCTGGAAAGCAATAAGGCATCTGGAAAAATCCGAAAATCCAAGCTTAAAGTGGAAATCCGGGCAGGATTGGGCCAAATATTACAGAGACCGTGTTGTGTCAAAAGCCTATAGCGAAGAAGAATATGTTGCAAACATGGTCAGGAAAAAAGACGATGGCTTTATTGACGGGAATGTTTTTTCACTGTTCTGCATTGAAAATGAGAATGAATCATGGTATGATTGGGAGGCTGAGCATGAGCCGCTTGGAACGGTAAATATAAAGGCTAAAGTAAAAGATGCATATTATTCCATTGTAAGGCCAGGATATTATGAGCTTGAAGATTCTGCTGTTCTTGAAGGCTACAAGAACGTGCCAATAAGGCGCATTATTACGTGGGCAAGGCCATTTAATCTGCAGGCTAAAGAAGGGGAGCACATAGAAGCCTGCGGACTTCTTGAAAAATTTAAGTCTGAAGATGTGGAGTTTTATCAGGTGGTTATGGGTTATTTCGATACGTACACAACTGACAGGGGTGAAAAGGAATACCTAAAAGCCCTTATAAGCTAAAATGCACTTCCATGAGTCTTCGATAATCACGACAATTGACGGCTTGCATTGCCAAGTTTACGGTAATCAGCATCCTGATGGAAAAATACTAGTCAAGCCAAAATACATACCAACCAACAAGATATCGAGCGATTCTTTGCCATATAGGTTTATTTCCGGGAGAAAGATGAACAGGCTGGACCTTTGGATAGACAAAGACAAGCTTAAGAGTTATATTGATGCATTTTCCAAATCATACTCTGAATATATCTTCAAAAGCCGCTTGCATGAAAAAAGCCCTTTATTTTTTGCAGTGCCCAGAAAAAACATTGAGAGGGTTTATTCTCCAAGGGAAGGATTGTCAGATCTCATGAGCATGCCGGGCAAAGACCTGGATGAGCACCTAAGGACCGTGGTTGAGCTGATTTTATTTCTTCTTAAAAGCAACCTCAAGCTTAAGGATTTTGGAGTGACATACTCGACTTTGATGGGGCATTACTCACCAAATATGTCGGACATCAACATTGTTGTTTACGGAAAAAGGAAATTTTGGGACTTGATGGAATTTCTGGATAAAAATGGACATAAGGACTTGAGATGGAAAAGCTATGAGGAATGGGGGGAATTCTACAAGAAAAGAAACAGGTATGTAATACACAAAAAGGAGATATACATAAGAAACATGCACAGAAAGAAGTCTGAAGGCTTTTTCAGGAAAACCTTGTTCATCATATTTGCAGTCGAAAATGAGGATGAAGCATGGTTCAAGTGGGGCGAGGAAAAATACAAAAGGCTGGGAGTGGCAAGATTTAAAGCAGTTGTTGATGACAATAAAGATTCCATTGTAAGGCCTGGCTGCTACAAAATCTCAGGCTCAAAATTTATTGATGGTGATACAGCATGCAAAGGATTGCAAATAAGCAAAATTGTTTTTTATTCAAGAGACTATTGCATGCTTGCTTATCCAGGAGAAAAGATTAAGGCAAGCGGCATTGTGGAGGAAGTCACCCCAAAGTCCGGGAAAATATATCACAGGATAGTCATCGGGTATTTTGACTCTTACCTCAATGGGAGAAGGGACAACGAATACATAAAAATTTTAGATGATTAAAATGGACTATAAGGAATTCGATAAGTTGGGTGCGAAAAATACGGAACCAAAGAGCAGCTGCAACCTGTGCAAAGAAGCCAAATCCAAAGTAGGGAGTAAAGCAGGATACGGTGCCATAGTGTATAAAATAGGCGACATAAAAACAGGATGGTTTGCAACTTTATCACCTAGAACAGGTGGAAATCCAAAAGCAGACTTTACAATCCAATTAATGCCTTTGCGCCACTTAACCCATTTTTCACAAATTCATTCTTATCCCAAGCTGGCAGAAAATTTTGGGATAGCTTTTTCGAAAATATGCAAAGCCATATCATCTGTCTTGATGCAAGAAGAAGGATTAATGGCAAGCACTGAAGAAAAAAGACTTTCTATGCCTTTGGCAGCATATGGAAAGTGCACGACATGGAAAGAAAAAAAAGAGCATCTGCACATTAAAATCTTTCCCTTTAGAGGTAATATTGGGCAACCATATACAGTTGACAGCTCCTTTGAAAGAAAAGAGGTATTCAAAGAGAAAGGTACGGGCAAGGAATTCGTAAAAATGATCCATGTCAGAAAAGTAATGATTGATACAAAGAGGTTTAATAAATTGGCAAGAGAGCTAATAATGTTATTAAAAGATTAAGATGACTATAAAATTAATTTCTGCTGATTTGAATGGAACACTTGTGCATCAGCATACTATGAGCGATATGATTAGAGTTTATAAAAGCGAAGAGGATTTTAAAAAGGCAGATTATATTTTCAAAAAACAAACGAAGGGAATGGTAACTATTAAGGAAGCATTTAAGATTGCTGGCCCATTGAGTAAAGGCATTACTTTAAGGCAGGCAATAGAATATGCTCAAAAAAATATGGAGTACCTAAAAGGATTAAAAGAGTTATTAGAATTCCTTTCTAAAAAGAAAATTCCATTTATTATAAATTCAACAGGTTACTCCGTAACATTTTATTGTATTCAAGAAAAGTTTGGTGCTGAAAAGATACATGGGTTTATTGGAAATAGTTTGCTATTTGGCTACGATGGTGAGACAGAAAAAAAAATAAGTGAAAAAGAATTAAGAAAAAAAATTAAAGCTTACTTTTCTGGAAAAAATAGCTCAAAAAATAAAGATTATGATAAAATAAAAGCTACTGGCAAAGTTGATCTTTTAATAAGAAATGAGGAAGTCAAAGCCAGTTTAGTTCTTAGATATATTAGAGAGCATTTCAAAAATATTTCTATAAATCAAGTTGCACATATTGGAGACACAATGGGGGACTCTTGGGGTATATTTAACATTGCCAAAGCAGGAGGATTGGGAATTGCATTTAATTATAATAAGGAGTTGGAAAATTTCCTGAAAAGGAAACTAGAAAATGAGAGCATAAAAGGAAAGATTATTTTTATTGATAAAAAATCTGAAGAGGCAGATTTGCAAAATATTATTCCATATATCTAAAATGATAGACTTGCAAAACCATACCATTGCTTCTGACGGGGAATTGACTCCAGAGGAATTAGTTGATCTTGCTATTAAAAAAAAATTAAGCGCTATTGCAATAACTGATCATGACTCTTTAGCTTCAATAAAAAGGGCAATTGAATATTCTAAGGATAAAAATATAGAGGTAATATCTGGAGTGGAATTAAGTTGTGATGACCCACTTTTTAATTATGATAAGATAGATATTCTTGGGCTTTTTATTGATTTTAATAATAAAAAATTGATTAATTTGATAGAGCATATAAATAATAAGAGGGAGGAAAATAAAAAGCTAATAATTGAGAAATTAAAAGGTTTTGATTATGAAATAGAGTACGAGGATGTTAAAAAAACTGTTAAAGGAACTTTTGGGAGACCTCATATTGCAAAATATTTGCTAAAAAGGTATCCTAACGAATTTAGCTCAGTTAAAGATGTTTTTGACAAATTAATAGGGGTAGGTAAAAAAGCCTTCGTAGAGACGCATGACAGGGTTTCAATTAAGGATGCTATAAAAATAATTAGACATGCTGACGGGGTATCAATACTAGCTCATCCAGGAATTTATCCGAGAAAAGCCTCAGTTAAGATTATTAACTATTTTATTGATAATGGAGGAGACGGAATAGAAACTTATTACCCGTATCACATTATATGTCCTGAGTTGAATATTGATAAGAATGAAAATAAAAAATTAATAAATTTTTATAAAAAAATTGCAAAATCGAAAAAAATCCTTGAAAGCGGTGGTAGTGATTATCATGGAAACTATAGGTTTACCTTGGGCGAGGTAAATATACCTGACAAAGTTTTGGAAAATCTTAGGAACAGAATACCTATTTCCTAGTAAAATATTGTTATTGTTTATTTAGAAAGTTTTAATAATAAAAATGGTTTTTGAAAATGATGAAAAAGGCATGGACAATATGGTTTACTGGACTGCACGGTGCAGGAAAATCTACTATAGCTGCAAAACTAGTTAAGATATTAAGAAATAGAGATATGCCTGTTGCTCTGCTTGATGGGGATAAGTTAAGAAAGACTATTTCCTCAGATTTAGGTTACTCTTTAGAAGAAAGAAACGAGCACATGAAAAGGGTAGCTAACATCTGCAAGATAATTTCTGAGAATGGCGTTCTTACCATAGCATCAGTTGCTTCTCCAACAGAAAGGTCTAGAGAATATGCGAAAAAAACCCTAAAAAAGATGTTCTTGGTATACGTAAAATGCCCTTTAGAAGTATGTGAAAAAAGGGATATAAAAGGACATTACAAGAAAGCTAAAGAAAAGGAAAAGGGATTTGAGAATTTTATGTATGTTTCATCGAGTTACGAAGAACCAAAAAATCCAGATATCATCCTAAATACAGATAAGGAATCTGTTGAAGAATCTGTGAATAAGTTGTTAGCTAAACTTAAAAAAAGTGGAGTAATAAAGGTAAGATACATTTAAATATAAAACCATTATAAAAAACAAATATAAAATGGTAGAGTCAATAAAAGAACTAAGAAAGATTTGCTATGCTAATTCCAAAAGCAAAAGACCTTTGTATATGGAATTAGTTACAATGAAATTTTCAATCTATGTGACAAAATTATTACTTTATACTCCGATACATGCAGATCAAGTTACAATTCTAATGATGCTTTTAGCTATTTTTGGGTCTATTCTTCTCGCATTTGGAACATTAAAATTGATGCTAGTGGGTATTTTACTAATTCATCTCACAATTGTGTTAGATAATGTGAACGGAGAGATAGCAAGGTATAGAAAAGAAGGTAGTATGACGGGGTCTTTCTTAGAATTCCTTTATCATGAAATAACAGCAACTTTGATATTTTTTTCATTATCATATGGTATATTTTTGCAAACTGGTTATAAATCCATTTTGATATTTGGATTTTTGGCTTCATTTTTCTCAAAATCTGTAGTATTATCAATAATACAACTGGCTGCTTTAAAAAATGCGCTAAGGGATGACATTCATAAAAGAAAAGAAAAAGTAAAAAAATATATTTCTCTTATAGGAAAGGCTAATGTGGAAGGTGGCGAGACTGAAATAGGTAAAAAACTATATAAAACTTATAATCTGATAAAAGAAGTGTGGGGTCACCCATTTAATATAGTTCATATAAATATTATTATAATTTTTGAGATTATTAATTCTTATTATAACTTTTTATCAATGTACTTTATGCTTTACTGGTACCTAGTGGTTTATGGAAGTATATCTGTTATCATTCAAATAACATCTTTCATAGTGCATTATAAAGGCAAAACTGTTTACCATTATTATCTTGCTTTGTTTGAAAGAAAATAATTAGATTTAATGTATTTATAGTAATTAAGCCTGTCTTATTACCCCAAATCTTCTCAATGCAACCCATCCTTTAATTGCCATATTAATTCCGTATTTCTGAACAAATGGTCTTCTCCATAGTTGAAATCCAAGGTTCCCTATAAATCTACCAAAATGCTTTCTTAAGAATAGTTTCATTACTCTTTCCTGACCAATTCTATAAGCTTTGATTCTTTCTTCTCTTGTGAATTCATCAGTTTCAAAAACCGGTTCTTCTCCCCAATAATTAAAGTCATTAAGATATTGCTCTGGCGTGTACAAAAATCTTCCATTTTGTTTTACCCATTCAAACATTTCTGTACCAGGATAAGGAATCATATTATAAAATCTTAATTGGTGGACATTTAACTCTTCAGAGCACTTTAGGTCCTGTAAGAAAGTGTCCCAAGTTTCACCAGGACATCCAATAATAAAGTTAACCTGGGTTTTTATCCTCAGCGCTTTTGTCTGTTCTACTGATTTTTTTAGCTGCTCCAATGTTAAATCTTTTTTTAACAACTCCAAGGAATGAGGATCAGAACTCTCTAGACTATAGGCGATCCATGATGTGCCTGCTTTCTTCAGTTTCTTGAGCAAGTTTTCATTTACCCTATCAGCTCTTAACCCATTACCAAAAATAATTTTTAATTTCATTCCACTATTAATTATTAAGTCACATATTTTTTCAGCCCTTGGCATGTTAAATGTGAAGTTATCATCGCTAAACTCAAAAGTGTCATAGCCCCTTTTATACCAATATTCAAGTTCTTGCAAAACATTTTCTGGGCTCCTTGTCCTAAATGGATGCCCCATAACCAATTGGATTGAGCAGAAAGTGCACCTGTTTGGACATCCTCTGCTTGTAACAATTGGTATTCTTTTTGAAACCATCTTGTCCATTTCAAATATATCATAGTCAGGAAAAGGCAGATTGTCAAGATCCTGCTCCAATGGATAAGGTGGGTTCATTATTATTTCTCCATCATTTCTATAGATAAGGCCATTTATCTGCTCAATTTCTTTGTGATTTGCTAGCTCCAAAAATGTACGCTCTCCTTCGCCATAAATGACATAATCAATTTTTGTGTCTTCAAGTATCTTTGAATGAACAGTAGATGCATATGAGCCACCAATAGCAACTGGTATTTTTGGATACTTAGCTTTTATTGTGTCAATAATCTCATAAGCCATCTTGTATCCAATAGAAGCAGTGGTCATTCCTATCATATCAGGCTTGAATTTTTCAATTTTATTAAACAAGTAGTCATTAGAATCATGTATCCTCATGTCAACTAAATCGACCTGGTGGCCGTCCTTTTTTAGCATAGCTGATAAATAGGCAATTCCAGCATGAGGTATAGTTGCAGCTACATATCTTCCAATATTCGGAGGGATTACCAGCAAGACTTTCATTTACTTCACAATAGTTAAGTTAGTCTGTTTATATATAAATTTTTTGAAAGTTTAGCGCTTAAGAGAGTTGTTTTCAATATTGAATATAAATAAGCAAATAAACAAAACTTATTTATAAAAAGACCTTTCTCTTAATTTAAAATGATGTATCAACTTAATAAAAAAGATTGGTTAAAAAAAAAACTGAGAAATAATTTTTTTATTTTTGACAAGAATGAATTTCCAAGATTTACAAATACGAGCTACGATCCTGTTTTATTTGAAATAATAAACAGCGCATATATAACAAAAAACCGTTTAAACGATTTCTTTACGACTTTAGAGCCTTTAATTGTTTTTGATGGGAAAAAAAATGATTATACGCTAGATGGATCAAAAGTAGTAGAGATGAAAGATGTCCTATTAAAAGATAAAATACTTTCAGGACTAAAAGTTTTCGAGCTTAGCCCAAAAGGAAATGTACATCTTGATTTCTTGGAAGAGTTAGGTGCTATAATCCCAGAAAAAGTAAAAAATAATTCAATTCCAATATCAGGAGAGAATTCAATAAAGCTAAAGAACTGGAATGAGTACATTAATGAGAAATATGATATCACGTTCAGCAACGAACTTATGGACGAAAATTCAGGAATAAAATATGAAAATCATTCTTCCGTTTTTTCGGGTTTTGAGCTTTATACTATCTACGCAAATATAACAAAAAAGAACGGATTTAGCATACACTCTAATGGAAGCGTAATAAGCAGCCTGTATGAAACATATTTTCAGTTTATAGGGTTTAAGGTTATTGAATACTTTAGGAATTCAGATGGCAACTTCAGATTTACAATGATTATGGAAAAGATAAATGAAAAGCAAACAAGCTATGATGAATTTCTGTATATTTATACAGAACTAAAAAAGAGATGGCCTACAAGATATGGTAACTAAAGATTTATATATCATTATTTATTCTTAAAAAATATGACAAATGAGAATTTTCATTACGCAACTAGAAGATATGTAAATAAAATTATTACGGGACAAGAATCAGGATTAAAAACAAAATACCTAAATAATTACGTAAATTTTGTGAGGAAATATGTAAAGGAAGGTTCTAAAATTCTTGATTTAGGTTGCGGAGCTGGTTTATCATCTAGTATGCTAAGCAAGTGTTATAAAGTTGTAGGTGCTGATTTATCAAAACCAGTTCTTAATTATGCAAAGAAGCGTTTTAAAAATGTTAAATTCCAAATTGAAGACGCTAGGAAAATGTCTTTTAGAGATGGTACATTTGATGCAGTTATGGCTTGCGGCTTTATCGAGCACATTAATGAAGTAGAAAATGTTTTAAGTGAAATGCTGCGAGTTACAAAGAAAAATGGGTATGTAATTATTGTTTCCCCAAGCTGGTTCAGCCCTTTTAGAGCTATGAAGGCCTTTTTGACTCCAAAAGGCCATGAAACAATAGGTAGAAACCGACTGCAGATTATTGGATGGTTCTTTAAAAGCCTTTATTACACCTTCCAAAAACCGATAAATCCAAATTATAGTTTTAGGAACCCTGATATATTTGGTGAAGAATTGGTAGGTGATGATATAGATATGGTTTATATTGCAAATCAGTATGATTTAAAGAAGTTCTTTGAAAAAAGGGGTTGTAAAGTGCTCAATACTAATGCTGACACTTTCGCTTTTTCTTCCATCCCATTTTTGGCTGCGTGGCTTGGAGTAGTTGCCAAAAAAGTTTAAAATGGATACTGTAAAAAAGATATCAAGAAATATACTCTTTCAGGGGGTATCGGAATTAATTGTAAAAGGATTGCAGATACTTATATTAGTTTATATTGCTAGGTTCTTAAGGGAAACAGAATTCGGAAAATTCAATTTTGCCATAGCATTCACAACACTAGCTCTTATATTCATTGACATTGGGCTGCAGCCTTTGTTCGTGAGAGACATAAGCAGGAAGCGCGAGCTTGCAGACAAGTACATATTCCACGGCATATTAATAAAATCAGCGCTGTCCATAGTGGCATTCTTAGTCGTCATATTAGTCATGAACATCATGTCATATCCTGCAGACATAAGGATCATAGTGTACATAATGTTTGCATTCACAATCTTAAAATCATTCACAGACGCATTCAGCTCTGTATTTCTTGCATTTGAGCAGATGCAATGGGACGGGCTTCTCAAGATATTGAGGGCAGTGCTGTTGACATTGTTGGTGTTCTATGCCCTGCTGAACAACTATGGGTTGAAGGCCATAACATGGATGTATGTGATAACAGAATTGATTGTGCTTGCATTGTGCTTGGCTTTGCTGTTCACAAAATTCATAAAATTTGCTGCAAAATTGGAAAAGGATCTTGCAAAAAAGCTTGTTTTTGAAGCCGTGCCTTTTGCCGTTACCGTCTTATTCTACAGCGTATACTTCTACATAGATTCCATAATGCTTTCAAAAATGAGGGGCGTTTATGAAGTCGGGATATACAGCGCAGCATATAATGTAACTACAGCCTTGATTTTTATACCATCCATATATATCACTTCAATATTCCCAAGCCTTTCAAAATTTTACGTGAGCTCTCTGGAGTCACTTAAATTTGCATACAAAAAGTCCCTGAAATATATTTCAATAGCCGCACTGCCAATAACAATTGTCCTGTTTTTTTCAGGAAGCAACATAATCCATTTTTTATATGGAACAGGATATGATAAGTCAGTGCTGGTCCTGCAGATAATCGCAATAACCATATTTTTCAGATTTGTAAGTTTTGTAAATGGTATTACAATAATTTCTGTTGATAAGCAAAAGCAAAGACTGTATTTTCAAGGTCTAACTGCCTTAATCAACATAGTGCTAAATTTAATCCTTATACCTTTTTATGGGTATATAGGCGCAGCTATTGCAACTGTTGTAACAGAACTTTTCTTATTCTGCTCATATTTTTACGTGGTAATTGAACACTTCCAAAATTGGACGGATATTAATATATTAGCTAATGCATCAGGATTATTCTTTGTCAACGTAGGTACACTCTTAAAAATAGCACTTGCCTTATCTGCTTACATAGCACTACTACTATTGCTCAAAGTGTTCAAATCAGAAGACTGGGATATTCTCAAAAGAATTCTAACCTCTTATAAAAAAACTTATAAATAGATTCAAAATATTATTGGAAGAATGAAAGAATTAACTCATATAGCAGTAAATGTTGTAATTTACCTTTTAATAGTGTATATATATATATCATTTAGCTATTTAACTTTTTTTATTGTTATATTATACAGTGTTATTCCAGATTTAGATTCAAGGTTTAGTAAAATTAAAGACAAAATTAAACTAAGTTGGTTTTTTAAGAAAAAGAGAATATTTCATAATTTATTATACGCTGTTTTACTAAGTTTTCCTTTAATTATTTTTGGATTTGTAAATTTTCTAGCTGGCTTTATTAGTTATTTGCTACATTTACTTGAAGATAAAATGGTTGGAAAATGATAGAAGAGGAAGAAAAGTTAATGGATTATTATAACAGAAAAGAAGTAGTTGATAGTTATGAACAAGTTAGATTTAATACGCCATTTAAAAAAGCCAATCATGAAGTGGAAATATCAATAATAAATGCTTACTTAAAAGAATATTCTAATATAAAACTTTTAGAAATTGGCGTGGGCACGGGGAGGGTAACAAGAAATCTTATTTTTACAGGTAAGGGTATTGGTGTAGATTCTTCAGAAAATATGTTAAATAATATAAGAAAAAAAATATACAATAAAAAATGGTCATTCATAAAACAAAATATATTCAATTTAAATTTTCCTAAGAGTTCTTTTGATGTAGTTATAACCTTAAGAGTTATAAGACATTTTGATAATGGAAGTATAAGGAAAGCTCTTAAGCAAATCCACAACGTCTTAAAAAAAGGAGGTTTACTTATATTTGATATGCCAAATAGTGATTATAATTGTAGATATTTAAATAAATTATTAGAAACCAAAAAGAAGAATAAGAATGAAATTTATGAAAGCAAAATTCCTATCAATTTATTAGTTAACGAATTAACTGCGTTAGGTTTTAATATTATAGATATAAAGCCCATAAAATTTGAATATTTAAGGTTGGTAAGTTATTTAGCAGAAATATTAAAAATAAAATGGTTTATGAATGTAGTTTTCAATTATATTTATAAGAAAGAAGTGTCGTGTTATAATAATAAGAAATGTTCGGATATATTAATAATTTCAAAAAAATCATTTTTTGGGTGATGTTGAAACTGACTTAGGCATATTCACACTTAAAGCTATCTTGATTGACTTAATGATTTGCTGTAGTTTCCTGTAAGCCCTTAGCTCAGGAACAAAAGCATTCTCTAAAAACCTTCGCCTTACCTTCCTGTATAATTTTATTTCTGGAGAATAAGAAAACATTTGATGTCTCCATCTAAACCCAAGCCATGCCAAAACAGGCCAAAAACCAACTTTAAGCCATTTAGGTGCAGTATACTTAAACCAGTCGCTTGTCAAATATGACAAATCCTGCACATCATCCAAAAAGACTCTTGGAACCTGAGCCAGGCTTTTCTCCAATGATTTGCTTCCCCAATAAATATTTGCCCACCCCTCTAATTTATCAGGAGGGACAAAACCATTTTGTTTAGCAAGCTCGTACATTGGGGTTCCTGGATAAGGTGTGTAGACCGAAATTCCATGAAATTGGGCATCTTTGTTTTCCTTTTTCAAATTAACCATTAGCCTGCATGTATCCATTATTTCATCCCTTGTTTCAGTTGGAAAGCCTATCATCCAAGAATAGACTGGGTTGATTCCCAACCTTTTTGTGTCTTTATTTACCTCATAAACCTGCTCAAGTGTATTTGGCTTGTCCATCAGCTTTATTATTCTAGGATTGCCTGATTCTATTCCAAACCTGAAAGATGTGCATCCGGAGTTTACAATTTTCTTTTTTAAGTCGTCTTGCATTCGTACATATGAAAAAACTGTAATTCCAGTTGATGTCCATTTGACATCCATGTTATCTGCTATCATCCAGTCTGCTATCTCTCCAACTCTTTTCTGGTCGACAAAATAGTTGTCATCATGAACCATATAAGCGTCTAGTTTGAAATCATCAACACATTGTTTTATGAAATCAAAAGTTTTCCTTGATGGCATTGGGCGCCAATACATTTTGTTGAAATTCAGATTATAGCAAAAACCACACTTGTGGGGGCAGCCTTTGCTTGTTACTCCTATATCAAGCATTCTTTTATGGCCCGGCCCAAAAAACATAGAGCCATCATTTATGTAATCTTCCACATCCACAAGATGCCAAGGTACTGGTTTTGCTTCTGCCAGTTTAAAATCTTTCTCGTCAGGATTATGAATTTTGTTGCCGTCTTTGTCCTTGAATGAGATGCCATTAATTTTTCTTAAATCTTCACAGTTTTTTAATGCCCTGACTAAGTTGTTAAATGTTACTTCACCATCTCCCCTTACAATAATATCCACGCACTCATTGTCCAAAGTTTGGTCAGCAAGCATGGTTGCGTGAACGCCGCCCCACACAAGTGGAATATCTTTGCCTGCCAAGGACCTTATAAATCTTGCAGTATCTAGTGCATAAGTTATATGCTGGCCCGTCATCAAAGATAAGGCTATGCAGATTGGTTTTGATTTTATATATGATTTTAATTTTGCCCTAGCATCTTGGTCTATTCTTTCATCTATAAGCTTTACATTGTATTCATCAAGAAGCCCTGCAGCCACAGCTAGAAGCGCATGCGGTGGGAAATGTGCTACTTTTATTGTTTCTCCGCCATTAGGGAAAATCAATACAATTTCAGGACTTTCCATATTGGTAGTATGATTTGTTATTGCTTATTTAAATCTTCCTAAAATCTTAGTGATTATTCTCTTGTATATAATTAACTATACTCACAGACAAAAATATTTATACAATAGTTGTCTGTTCGTAATACAAAGAAAACCTTATGGTTTTCGAGTGTTCAAAAATCTTTGATTTTTGACAAGTGAAGGACATATTTATGTATAAAAACTTGTGTCCTTTACTATATGAGAAATAGATGAATAGTTCATCAATCTGTGAACGATTCTCAAGCTAAAAAAAGAGTTTAATTCTTCTTAAACCACTCAATTGTCTTTGATAGCCCTTCTTCTATTTCAACTTTTGGCTGCCATTTAAGCTCTTTCCTTGCTTTTGAGATATCCGGGCATCTTACATGAGGGTCATCAACAGGCAATTGCTTGAACGCAATTTTGCTTTTGCTTTTTGTCCGTTCCTTTACTATCTCAGCAAACTCCAAAATTGTATGCTCATCTGGATTTCCAAGATTAACTGGTTCGTTCAAATTTGATAACATAAGTTTGTAAATTCCATCGATCAAATCACTTACATAGCAAAAACTTCTTGTCTGCTTGCCATCTCCATAAACAGTAATAGGTTTGTTTTTTAAGGCTTGTGTAATAAAATTTGGCACAACTCTGCCGTCATCTTTTCTCATTCTTGGGCCAAATGTGTTGAAAATCCTAACGATTTTGGTATCAAGCTTGTGTATTCTGTGATACGCCATTGTAAGTGCTTCTGCAAAACGCTTGCTTTCATCGTAGCAACCTCTTACCCCTATAGGATTTACATTCCCCCAGTAGCTTTCAGGCTGCGGATTTACAAGAGGGTCTCCATAGACTTCTGATGTTGAGGCAAGCACGTATTTTGCTTTCTTTGCAAGAGCTAAGCCAAGTGTATTATGCGTGCCTAAGCTTCCTGCTTTTAATGTTTGTATAGGTATTTTTTGGTAATCGACAGGACTTGCAGGTGATGCAAAATGCAGCACAAAGTCAAGCTTCTCATTAATTGCAATGTGCTTGCTGACATCATGATGTATATAGCTAAAATTCCTGCTGCCTCTCAGATGCCCTATATTTTTAATGTCTCCTGTTGCGAGATTGTCCATAGCAATTACTTTGAATCCTTTACCCAAAAGAAATTCGCATAAATGGCTGCCAATAAATCCAGCACCGCCTGTTATAAGAACTGTTTTCATTTTTGCTTGTAATATTTGTTAGCTTTTTCTAATTGGTCTATACTCCCTATATCATACCATTTTTTATCAGATACATAAGAATAAACAACATCCCTCTTATGCAGCCACTCAATAAAACTGCCGGTTTTATCAGGATTGTTGCCTTGGTCAATATACTTTTTTATCAAGAATATTGTTTTTCTTGGGAATAAATAAATTCCAGTTGACGCCAATGTTGATTTTGGGCTTATCGGCTTTTCCTCAAAATTTATTATAGTGTCATTATCTACTTCTACAATTCCATAATGTTTTGCCAGTTCAATATCTTTCACATCATGAAGCACAATGACATTTGATTTTCTTTTTTTAAAAAAATTAGCCACATCTAAAAGGGACAATTCAAAAAGATTATCACCAGCAATGACTATAATGTCGTTATCTAGATTTTTTAAATTTATTGCATGATTTATGTCTCCTATGGCGCCTAAACGGTCTTGATTGCTTTTAGTGCCGTCATTTATTATTTCAATTGGTTTTTCTGCATCGAAATTGTCAAGCCATTTCTTGAAGTAATGCTCAAATTTGTCATTTGTAACAATGTAGATTTTGTTAATTAAGTCTATTCGATTTAATTTTTTTATTATATGCTCTATTATGGGCTTTCCAGCTACGTTTAACAGCGGTTTTGGAGTATTTTCTGTTAAAGGGTATAGACGGGTGGCATATCCAGCCGCTAATATTATCGCATCCACCTAAATCACGTCCTTTCTTCCTATACTAATGTATGTAAAGCCTTCTTTTTTAACATCTTCAGGCTGATAGATGTTTCTTCCGTCAATAATCAAAGGGTGTTTCATTAGGGATTTTAGCTTTTTCAAGTCCAATTCTTTGAACTCATTCCATTCTGTGATTATTACTAAAGCATCTGCATCTTTGGCAACATCATATGGGTTATTGCAATATTCAACATTTTTGAGTATGCCTTTTGCTTTTTCCATTGCTTTTGGATCATATGCTTTTATTTTTGCTCCTTCTTTTTGCAGTTCATTTATTATGTCGATTGACGGCGCAAATCTCATGTCGTCTGTGTTTGGCTTGAAAGCTAAGCCCAAAATTCCTATTGTTTTTCCCTTTACTATCCACAATGCTTTTTCTATCTTTTTTACAAAATTTTTCTTCTGTAAATTATTTATTTCTTGGGTGGCTTTGAGCAGCCTGAAATCATAGCCCAGCTTTTCAGCTATTTTTATGAAGGCTTCTGCGTCTTTTGGAAAACAATTATGAACTATTACCCCTCCTGATGTCACAAACATATGAGGCTCGTCATTAAGTTCCATTGAATAGACATATTTATCGTCAACAAACTTTTCTATTTTATTTACCTTTAAAAAACCAATATTGTTTTGTATTGTGTAACCCATTGGGGTAATCGTTTTGCATTTCTGTAAGCATGCTTTTATTTTTATATTAGTCTTTTTGTCAAAAAATGTAAGTTTTTTCAATTGATTCTTTCCATGCACCCTTATGATATGCGCATCTACTTTAGATTTTTTCATGAATTGTTTCTTATAGCTTGGTACTATCCCCAATGATTGAAGGAGTAATATAATTCCTTCTGCAAGAATTCTGCTGCATGTACCATATTCAATAGTTACAGCTTGTGCATTTTTATGAAAATAGGCATAACCATCTCCCCTAAATAAACCGCAAAGCAGTGCTTTTTTTGATTTTTCATCTTGCAAAAATGCTATATTAGGTATTTTTGCATTATAGGAGTTTGTACCACATCCTAGCACTTTCTCAAGTAAATAAGCAAAAATTCTAGAAGATACTACTATTCTTGTTGTATGTGAATAATTGCCCTTTTCATATTTTATACTTAACTTATTCAAAATGTTACAAATATCACTTATATATTCTGTTTCGTGCTCATTAAAAGTGAATACTATTCTAGACCTTATGCCTCTTTTACTTTTTTCATGATGGATGTGCCCTTCAGACAAATAGTAGCCAACTAATCTCCAAAAAGCTTCATTTAGCTCTATTTTTGCAGGAAAATAAGTAGTGTTTCCTTTGCTTGTGAATAGTAACATATTAAAATTCTTTAATATAGATTTAATCTCTGCGTAATATTGATAAGTTATGTAATTCTTTCTGAAAAAATCAAATTTTCGCCATGATTCACATTTAATAAGTGACCATAATTCAGCTTTATAATCTAATAACTTTTTGTTTTTTGGTCTGAGTTTAAGTTTTTTCTTTAGCTCTTCTGGCAATAATTTAAGTATGTCAATTGTCTTTAAAACTCTCTCTGGCAAATACATAATTATTGGTATTTTATCATCCGAAGTCATGTCTTTTGCTTCTTTAACTTCTAACTTGCCATTTTTTTCCACCAGCATAGGATGATCTGCTGTAACTTCTATACTTCTTCCCATGGAGGTATTGATTTTTATAATTTCTCCATTGTACTGTCTTTTAGAAATAATCCCTACATCAGAAAGCTTTGCTTTTTTCCCATCAAAAGCCAATGCAATTATACTTTTTGAATTGGTATTTGATTCAAATGCCTCTCTAAAATTTGTGAGTTTTGGGTTTGGGTTGCCTAAGAAAACAAATTCTTCTCCTGAAAGGCAAAAGCCCCCATACCCGATTCCTGCATTTAAAAAAGCTCTTCCAATTCTTTTATCATAACCCATACCTTCTGCAACTTTCTCAACATCAGCTCCTGCAAGCTCGCAGATATTTGCTATGGTGTTTATGAAAGAAATCTTTGTTGCAAGAAATGAGTTGGATGTGTGCTTAATTATTTCAGCGCTTTTTATATCGGTGAAAATTATTGGCGCTTTTAATGGAATGTATAATTTTTCCATTATTGCTTTTGCCTTTTCACTTTCGCATCCAATCACTATCCTGTCAGGATGCATGAAATCATTTACAGCACTTCCCTCCCTTAGGAATTCCGGATTGCTTACAACATCAAAGTCAACCTTGTGGAGATTATACGCTCTTATTGATTTTGCAACTTTTTCTCCTGTTTCAACTGGGACAGTGCTTTTCTCAACAATTACTTTATAAGAATCCATTACTTCTGCAATTGTCCTTGCTACATCCTCAACATAGCTTAAATCCGCATCCCCACTCTTTTTTGGAGGTGTTCCAACGCAAATGAAGATTATCTCTGATTCTTTTATTGCTTGCTTTAAGTCTGTTGTAAATTTCAGTCTGCCATTTTTCCTGTTTTTTATTACTAAATCTTCCAAATCAGGCTCGTAAATTGGTATGATATTATTATTAAGTTTGTTTATCTTGCTTTCATCTATGTCAACGCAAATAAGATTATTACCTAGTTCTGCAAGGCAAGTTCCTGTAGTTAAGCCTACATAGCCTGTACCAACAATTGCAATCTTCATAGCCCTTTAGAAAAGAAAGTTATTTAAATATCTTACCATTATCCTACTTTATACTACCAACAAGAGTTTATTTATAAATACAATAATTAAATCCGCCTTCGGCAAACTTTAGTGCTCAGCCTCGCTGTCTGAGATGCGTGCGAGAACGCTCAGTTGCATGCGAGTTTGCTAGCATGCTCGCAAACATCTCACGCTCGCGTTCAACTCACACGCTCGGCTTCGCCAATACATTACAATGTCAAAAACAAAAATTTCAATAACAATAAATGAAAAAACATTGCAAGATATAGATTCTATTATAGATAATATTTACATCAGAAATAGAAGCCAGGCAATAGAGCATCTTGCCAAGAATGCTTTGGGCGAAAACAAGGCTGCTGTAATTCTTCTAGGCGGCAATGAAGAGCATTTAAGGATTTCAAAGGAAGGTTACAGGCCGACTGCAAAAATAAAAAATAATAGCGTAATAGAATTGGCGCTAAAAAAACTGAGGGAAAATAATTTCAAGACTATCTTTATTATTGCCAGGCATAACTTATTGACAAAATTGTTTGAAATGCTGAAGGATGGCACAGACTATGGCGTAAAGATAAATTATATAGAAGAAAAATCCTCTAACGGCACTGCAGATTCCTTGAGGCTATTAAAAGGCAGGATTAATACAAATTTTTTGGTTGTTTATGGTGATATAATCCTTAACAAGATAAATATTGAGGAATTGTGGAATGACCACATAAAGCAAAATGCTATTGCAACTATAATGCTTACAACTTCCTCAAAGCCGAGCGAGAAAGGGACTGTAAGGGTGGAAGGCAATAAAGTGCTTACATTCACCCAAAAGCCGAAAAAATCCGATATTTACCTTGTGTTTTCCCCGATTTTTGTTGCAGATCCCCAGATTTTTGAGTACTCCGGAGCCAGCTTGGAATTCAATGTTTTCCCCGAGCTTGCTGACAAAGGGCTTTTAAACGGGCATTTAAGCTCAGAAAAAGAAGTGCATATTCATTCCAGAAAAGACTTGGAGAGAATATAAAGGTGGACAGCTTTTCCAGGCTCCCACACGTAAGTGCAGTACGACTGGAAACGGAGGCTTGCTTATAATATTAAACCACTTAAAGCCAAAGCATTCGCTCATTCTACATTTAAATCACCTTAAGAGAATTTCAACTGCCAAATTATGATTTTAGGCTCTACCACTGGACATCTTCACGTATAGTATTTAAACCTAAATCATTTACGCAGTTTCAACCAGTAAAAATGGTGATTTAAATGATTTCAAAGAATTTCGCAAGATGCTTGGCTAAAATAAGTGGTGATGGTTACTTATATTACAGGTATATTCGCTATAACAATACTTGTGAAGAGCTTCTTCAAGAATTCAAAGATGATATTATCCAGGAATTTGGGGATATCAGATTTACTGAAGGTAAAGTTAATTCTGGAACAAAATTTGTCCAAATTCAAAGAAAGGTTATTATTGGAAAATTTCTGAAACATTTAAAGGATTATAGAAGTGGATATTTATATATTCCAAAATCTGTGAAATTGGCGGATAGTTCAGTTCAAAAAGAATATTTAAGAGCTTTGTATGACGATGAAGGTTGCGCTGCTTTAAGGCTCTATGTAAAAGGCAAAGAATGGAAGAGAAACATAACATTGACATCTAATTCTTTAAGATTGTTGGAAGACGTTAAATTAATGCTTTTTAGTTTTGACATTAAGTCAAACAACATTATCAGAACAAAGTCTAATAGCCTTAAAGACAAGTCTTACGTTTTAAGCATAACAGGCAAAGATAATATAGCTAAATTCAGGGAAAATATAGGCTTTAAGCATCCTGAGAAAGCTAGAAAGTTGAATTTAATGATAAAATCCTATATAGCCAATTCTAGGAATATTAGGGAATTTGAGAAATTAAAAAGGGAGCTCTTGATCCCATAATAATAAAGGTGGACAGCTTTTCCAGGCTCCCACACATAAGTGCAGTACTGCTGGAAACGGAGGCTTGCTTAACTCTCTCGAGAGCCGAGCTCCAAAGCTCAATCCGAGTTCGGGATGGGATCGGGTGAACCAAGCCCCTATGACCGTCCAAGAGAATAAGTAGGTTTAAGGGATTTAAAAAGGTTGCGGTGAAATGGCAATTCCAAGTTAAGTGTCAAAACACGTAAATAACCTTCTTCTTCAAAAATTTTCGGACGCGGGCAGCTTTAGCTGCCTTTGTCCGGAGCGTGTA
>JAGVYA010000019.1 GCA_018303505.1 Candidatus Woesearchaeota archaeon | reverse complement strand
GGAATCTTGAACCACGCAACAGCTGCTGTTAAAGCTGCAAATAATGCTGCAAATACCATTCCTTTTAGCTTATTTTTTTCCATTAAATCACCTTAAATTTTTATCAGTTTTTATATTTTATTATTAATTGTAGTAATTTTTCAAATCGCTTTCAATTTTGTATACTTTCTTTGCGTCTTTAATGATGCCTAAATCAACTTCTTTAATTATTACCCCCTCTTCGTTATGATTTAAAATATTTGTTGTGCCATAAAATGGCAGAGCAATCTGAGTTCTTCCTAACAATATGTTTTTTATTCCATCAGCATTAAAATTGCCTGCTGCATTAACATAGACAAATACTAACTCGCTTTCAATTGCCCTTGCAGAAACAAGAGCATTGACTTCTTTGGGAATTTTGTTTTTAAAATATTTATTGCTATAAATCCAGTCATAAGATGAAGATTCAGCGCTCCAGAAAGATGGGCAAAATACAATATCCGCATTTTTAAGCATTAATTTTCTTGTTATTTCCGGGTAAAGTAAATCTCTGCATATTTCTATGCCGATATTCCCAATTTTTGTTTTAAAGATTGAGGCTTCATTGCCAGCTTTCAAATATTTTGCTTCTGATTTTTGCACCAGATGGTTCTTCTTATAATCACCGATAATGTTTCCTTTATCGTCAAATAAATAGCTAATATTGTAGAAATTATTGTTGATTTTTTCTATTATCGAGCCCATCACAGAGAATATTGAATATTTTTTCGACAAATTTAGAAACGTTTTTTTGGATAATATCGGGATTTTTGCATCATATTTTTTCCTGTTTAACGGTCCTGTTGCAAATATCTCTGGAAAACAAATAATATCGCAATTATTTTTATTAGCTTTTTTGAAGAATTGCTCTATCCTGCTAATGTTTTTATTAAAATCTGGATTTATTCTAAACTGAACAGCGCAGATTTTTATTTTTGTTTTGGGCATTTTATTTATAATTTTAATATTCTAACTTTTATTTTAATCATATTCGTGAATGTTTAAAGTTGATGTATTTTTCAATAAATTTTTATAAGATTCTTGTTAATTTCATGTTTATTATTATACATATTACCATCATGTATACATTACATTTTTATTAATTTTAATAAAAAATAACTCTTTAAAATCATCTATTCAATTATAGCCAAGACGTCTCCCTTATTCACATTATCGTTCTTCTTAACCTTTATCTCCTTCAAAACACCGTCTCTTGGAGCTGTAATATCATTCTCCATTTTCATTGCCATCAATGTGAATAAGCTTTGCCCTTGCTTTACATTAGATCCTTCTTTAACCTTGATATCATAAATAATGCCTGGCAATGGAGCTATTATCTCAAGTTTGCCATCTTCAATTGCTTGTTTTTTGTGCAGCCTTTCAATTGCTGATTGCTCAACATCTTTTTTTGTTTCAACTTCATAAACCTCCCCTTCGCAATGAACCAGTATTTTTCCTTCTTCTGTTTCTTCTACAAAAACATTATATTCCTTGCCATCAACCCTAACAATAAGCTCTTCCATTTGTCAAATCCTTAAAATTTCTTCGGGAATTTTGTTGCTATAAAGGCATATTGCCATGCTTTTTAGCAGGCCTTTTTTCCCTTTTAGATAGCAGCATCTCAAGGCATCTGATCAAGGCAATTCTTGTGTTCTTAGGCTCAATTATCATGTCAATCTTTCCAAGCTTTGCAGCAGCATAAGGGTTTAGGTATTTTTCCGAGTATTGCTTAACAAGTTCAGCTTTCGCTTTTGGATTTTTGCTTAACTCGTCCTTGTTTATAATGCTGACAGCCTGCTCAGCTCCCATAACAGCTATTTCAGCAGTTGGCCAGGCTACAACCTTGTCAAAGCCCATGTCTTTTGACACTAATGCAATATAAGCGCCACCATAAGCCTTTCTTAGCACAAGGGATATTTTTGGGACAGTTGCTTCAGAATAAGCATATAAAACCTTTGCACCGTGCCTTATAATTCCATTATGCTCCTGCTCAGCGCCTGGCAAATAACCTGTTACATCCACAAAATTGATTAATGGTATATTGAAGCAGTCGCAAAATCTTACAAATCTGGAAATTTTATCAGAAGAGTTAATATCCAAGCAGCCAGCCAATACTTTTGGCTGGTTAGCAACAATTCCAACAACATTGCCGTTAAGCCTTGCAAATCCAATCACAATATTGCCTGCAAACAAAGACTGGACTTCTAAAAAAGACCTTTTGTCAAATACCTCAGCAATTGCATCCTTTATATCATAAGTCTTTTTTGGATCTTCTGGGACAATAGTTTCAAGCTTCTTTGTTTCCCGAGTTTTGTTGTCAGAAGCATAGTATGGGGAATTTTCAAGATTGTTCTGGGGAAGATAGCTTAACAAAGCCTTAATCGTCTCCAAGCATTCCTTTTCATTGTCAGCCATAAAGTGAGCAATTCCGTTTTTCTCATTATGAACTTTAGCGCCTCCAAGGCTTTCAAAGTCAATTGTTTCTCCAGTTACTGTTTTAATAACATCAGGCCCAGTAATGAACATGTAGCTTGTCTTCTTCACCATAAAAATAAAGTCAGTCAAAGCTGGCGAGTAAACAGCAATACCCGCGCAAGGGCCAAGTATAGCGGAAATTTGCGGTACAATTCCAGACATCAATGTATTAAGCTGGAATATCCTCCCTCCAGTGTCTAAGGCAGAAACTCCTTCCTGTATTCTTGCTCCGCCGGAATCCAGCAATCCTATGTATGGGCATCCTGTCTTTAAGGCAAGCTCCATTACATGGGATATCTTGTTGTTATGTGTCTCGCCCATTGAACCGCCCATGAAAGAAAAGTCTTGAGCGTAAACATAAACAGGTCTTTTGCCTATTGTGCCATAGCCTGTAATAACGCCATCTCCGATTCTTTTTTTAGCTTCAAGCTCTTTACTTTGTAACTCAGCGAAAGCATCTAATTCTACAAAAGAACCAGCATCTAGTAAATAATTTAATCTCTCTCTAGCTGTCAGCTTGCCTTTCTTATGCTGCAGTTCAGCAGCTTGCCTGTCATTCTGCAATTCCTTAGCCTTGCCAAGAAACTCCTTAAGCTTTTCCCCCATAAGCCAAGCTTATGCATAATGATTTAAAAAGGTTTTGAGAAATTCTTTACATATATTTTCTAGAACAACTTAAACCCTTTGCTTTCCTTAGTGCCTATTATTCCTCCTTCTACTATTTTGAACAAAATCTCTTTTTCTGCTTGAATGCTGCGGTGTTTTCGTAATATTACTCTTCTATTTCCATTTGGCGTTATTTGCAGCTCTATAAGGCACTTGCTGCCGTACTTCAGAATATCTCCTCCTACAATGTTGACTTTATCCTTGTCATCAAAATCTGCGTATACCTGGTTGGTTATGAGAACAGGAATATTCTTTTTTCTTGCTATTTCTGTAAGGTAGGATATTTGCCTTCCAAGCTCCCTGTTGACTTCCTGCACATTTTCACTTTTGCCAAGCTCTAATCTATAAAGCATGGCTATAGTATCAACAACAATCAATCCAATCTTATCATTAACAATGTCTTTTAGCTTTTCAAATGATTTCTTTTGCTCAGCAAAGCTAGTAGGCTTTAAAAAAATTATTTTGTCAAGTATTTTTTTATAATCCTGGCTTATATGCGATGCTATCTGTTTTAATCTTTCAAGAGAAAAACCGCCTTCAGAATCAACATAGACAACCTTTTTACCATTTCTTACCACATTTATTGAGCAAAGCAGGCAAAGAACAGTCTTTCCAGAGCCAGCTGGCCCATAAACAGTGGTTATAATATCATTTTCATAGCCGCCATCTAGCATGATATCAAGTACCTTACTACCAGTTGGTATTTTGTTGCTTTCTTCCATAGTTTACACAGCATTCTTGATAATTTTAAAAATTTGTTGTTTTAAGGAAAGATTTTAATACATTTTCAAGTTCTCATCGCTCATGAAAAAATCAAATGGAACAGCCATTGCGTCCTTGGTATTTGGGCTGTTTTTTTGGATTCCGCTAATTAATTTTATTTCCGGAGCATTAGCTGTATACCTAGGAATTAAATCCCTAATAAGAATAAGAAGAGACCCTGCTAAATATTTTGGAAAAGGATTTGCCATAACCGGCATAATTCTTGGAGCACTTGTTTATGTTACTTACTTAACAGGCTTAGGCATGTGTTTGTTTGGTTTTAAAGAAGTTTGTAAAAATATCGGCTTGTCATTCTTAGCCTGACAATAATTTAATAGAAATATTTAAAAGCATAGATTTTTTATGTTCTTATTTAGGGCTATGAAAGATATAATAATGTTTTTGTCTAGCGTATTATTTGGTATTTTATTTTCTTTTTTAGTCTTTATCTTTTCAATATTTATAATTTCAAGATTTTTTAAGAGAAAGTACGGTAATTTTGAACCAAAAGTCAGTATTGTTGTTCCTGCATACAATGAGGAAAGGAATATTGAGAAATGCATAGCATCCATCTTTGATTCAAGTTATCCAAAAAATAAGCTTGACATTATTGTGGTTGATGACGGCTCAACAGACAATACACTTAAAATAATTAAAAAATATAAGAATGTAAGAGTTCTAAAGCAAAACCATCTTGGCAAGGTAGAGGCGCTAAATCTCGGAGTTTTGAAGTCTTCTCACGAGTTTATTCTAACAATTGATGCTGATACTACTCTTGATAAAGAATGCATAAGGGAATTGATAAGGCCATTTTCTGACAAAAGCATAGGCGCAACTACAGGCAACAATAAAGTAAGAAATCACAAATCACTGATTAGTGCATTTCAAAACATAGAGTACCATTTCAGCAACTTGATAAGGAACAGCTTTTCAAAAGTATTCAACAATGGGATATGGTTCTCAGGATCTTTGGCATGTTATAGAAAAACAGCCCTTAAAAAAATAGGCTATTTCAAAAAGGATACACTGGCAGAAGACCAGGACATTGCTTTGGAAATTAAAAGAGCGGGCTATAAGACAATAAATACATCAACTGCATTTGGGCATACTATTGTGCCTTCAAGGATTAAAGATTTATATAAGCAGCGCGCAAGATGGTGGATAGGCACATTGCAGTCAATAGTCAAAAATAAAGAGCTTTTTTCAAGGAAAGCCTCGCCGTCCATACTCTTCCTGTACATAAATCAGTTTTGGTGGTCTTTATATGCATTCTTGTCTTTGCCGTTGATAATATACCAGATAAATTATTGGCTGCCATATAACTCCCATAGCATTCCCAGCATGCTTAGCTATTTTTTTAAATGGTTCAGCTTGATGGGCCCTATTTATGTGCTTTACAAAATACCGGATTTTGGAATCTCAATCTACAGTATCTTTGGGGTTTTATCAGGCATAATGACAACTATGCTTAGCATATCTGCCTTGAAGCTGTTTAAAGACAAGGTCAGCTTGAAAAACATATTTGCAATCTTTTTTTACTTCCCATATACAATAGTTTTAAATATTATAATCTTAATCAGCCTGTTAAGGCACAGGTTTTGGGAAAGGAGCTTTTATATAAAGTGATGTAAAATGACAATAACTGGAATTTTTCAACAATACACTTATGAATACATAGAATTAATAACTAACTTTTTCTCATGGTATAATGTCATAGGCAGAAAAATACTTGATTTTCTCAATACTATATTCGATAATACGTTTAATGTACTGCTATTAATCGCTTTTTTATTGTCTTTTCTTTACTTTATAATGTCTCTTTATGCATTGTTAAAGAAGCGCGAGTATCAAAGTGAAGAAAATTACGATGGAGAACTCCCGTTTGTTACAGTCCAAATTCCTACATTTAACGAACTTGCAGCTATAAGATGCGCTAAAAACTGCTTAAACTTTGATTATTCAAAAGACAAGTACGAAATAATCATAGGGGACGACAGCAATAAGCCGGAAATATCAGGAAAATTGCAGGAGTTTGCAAACGAGCACGATTTAGTAAAGGTGATAAAAAGAAAAAGCAACGAAGGCTACAAGCCCGGCAACTTGAACAACATGCTAAATCATTCAAAAGGCGATATCCTTGTTATTTTTGACTCTGATTTCATGCCGCCAGAAAATTTTCTAAAAAGAATTGTGCAGCCTTTTATGAAAGATAAAAATATCGCCGGAGTGCAGGCAAGATGGAAATTGGTAAATGCCAATCAGAACATGATAACTGCGCTTGGAGCAGCAATTGTTTCAACATGCCACCATATAACAATACCATTTATGTATAACAGGAGGAAGATTACATTTCTGTGCGGCTCTGCAGAAGCTGTAAGAAAAGATATACTAATTAAGCTTGGCGGCTGGGAAAGCGGAAATCTGACAGAGGATATAGAGTTTTCTCTAAGGCTTCTTGAGAGAGGTTATAAAATAAAGTACCTTGATGATTTG
>JAGVYA010000056.1 GCA_018303505.1 Candidatus Woesearchaeota archaeon | reverse complement strand
GTAGCATCTTCATCATAAGCTAGCTGCCTGATCAAAGAATCTATTTCACCTAAAGAAGCATGCCTTATTTCAGCAGCTTTTGGCCTTGAGCCTTTAAAAGAAAGCTCAAAACCTTTCTCTGTTGAAAGCTTTTTTATCCTCTTTATCTCATCCAAGCCAAGAAATCCAATTGCTTTGCCTAAATTGGCTTGATGCTCTAACTCTGCAATAACAGCTTCATGAATGATTATTTCATTAGATTTGATATGGTTGTTTCTTACCTTTTCTGACAATAATCCTTCAATTATGACAGATGTATCTGGCACAATCCTTTCTATTAATTGTATATTAATTTGTTCCATAACAACTAAAGAATGACTGTTTCTTTATAAAACTTTGTATTTTATTAATTTTCAATATAGAAAGATATTTAAATATGTTTGAATTTTATTATTTACGATATTGAAAATATTTTAATTACAATATAGTGTTTAACTGCTTATTTTGTATTAACTTCTTATGTTATCACTTATTAGTTATAAAAATCGAAACATTTATATATAAGTTATGTTGTGGTATATACTCATGGGGGTAGAAATTAAGATTCCTGATGGAAAGGGAAGGTATATAGCTAATCATAATCCTGGCTCTAGAGCAATTAGAACTCCTGATGGTACTAGGCTTTCTATATCTGTACCTCAAAACTTTGACGAGTTAAGATCTGCATGGAAAGTTCTTGAAGATTATACAGGAAGAGTAGCCCTAAATCCTGAAAGCAAATTACAAGATCTTGATGACATACGTAAAGTCAGAGAGTATCACTTTGGCAAAAATTTTGGGTATGTTGTGTTTAGTGCTGTTGATGGTGAAAATAGGCCACAAGCAATGGCAACTGCTGAAATAGTCCCAGTTAGAAGTCTTGTAGACAGAAAAATTGCCCGAGGGAAGGGAATAAGTTTTATTTATCAAGGAGCTCATACTCCAGGAGTATCACAAAATGACACTAATTTTTCTGTTTTCTCACAATTATACAAGGTTTTATCAGGCGAATTGTTGCCTGAAATTTCAAAGTATAAAGGAGATAAATGGTTAGGTGCAATTGCAGAATCAAGAAGCTCAGGGCCAGAGCTAGAAGCTATACTAAATGCAGGATTTGAAGAAATTGTTCCAAATGAATTTTATAGACCACCTGCAGTTCAAAAAGTAAGGCGCAGAGAAAATCAATTTACAACAGATCTTATATTGTTAGGACGTGGTATTCCAAAAGATCCTAAATTAAGAGAATTGGCTGCAGAAGCTTATGTAAGAGCCGCTTATTGTGAAGGACAAAATATAAATCCTACATTAAGGGCGATCAATCAGTATTTTTCAGCACGAAAATCTAGTTAGCATTTTTAGTATTAATTAATACCCTTTACTTCTCCTAAACACCAGTATAACAACCACAATAAAAGCAATAGAACCAACCAAGAGCATCATCGCTAAAGTCTCATAGCCTATTGTTTCGAATACGCTTCCAACAGTGTTAAGCGACAAAAGCACTCTCTGGAATGGGTTAGCATTAGGCAAGTCTATAGAAAGCTCTTTATCGATGCGGTACTCTCTTCTTAATACATCATAGAATTTGATGCTTATCTTGAAATTGTTTCTGCCATAAGCCAATTGGCTTCCAACAAATCTCAAAGCAAACTTCTTATCTTCTGTTAGCTCATCAATATTCCATCTCTTTTCAATTTCACCCTGGGCAAAAATAACTTCTGCATTCTCTGGATTTGATTGTGATTTTTTAGCCAGCGTAAAAGAAACAGTGAAATTTTCATCGTACGAAACATTTAATGGAAACTCCAACATTTCAATTTCAATTTTTGGCACATCATTAACCTTAAAGTTAATGTAAGATGCCTTTGAAACAAGATCATTTCTTAATGTAACTGTGCTTTCTCTTTGCCCAATAATTGATTTGTTTATTTCAAATGAAACATTTTTTGTTTGCGATATTCCTAAATCAATTTTTTTGCATTGATTTTCAAAACAAACATCAGCATCGTCAAGGAAGACATTGCCAGTGTTCTTTGCATTGCAATAAACTTCAATATCCTCATATTCATAAAATTCATCTTTATCAATTTTGCATTCTAAAACAACATTTCCAGAATATTTCTTTTCTTTTTCTTCTTCAAGCAGTTTTGCTATTTTCTCTACTTCATCGAAAGATACATCCCTCTCCCTTATATTAGCTGTAAAGCTTGTTTCTGAGGAAATATTGTTTGTTGTGCTCACAATTAATGGGAATGTATAAGAGTATCTGCTGTCTAAGTTGTTATCCAATTTTAATATCCAAAACACTTTCTTTTTTTCTGCTGGCAACAATAAAATGCTTTTTGACTCATCTCCAATAATCTTGACTTCTTTTGGCTTACTCAAATGAAGCTCAGTTGCATAATAGAAATCATTAATATTTTCTACAGTTGCTTCGAGCAGATTGTAAGAGCCAAAACTAATGGCTTTTTTTAAAGTAGAGGACTCTATATTTAGCGGAGTTTTAAAATAACCAATCTTATCTCTTAACTCTGTTTTTATGTCAAGCTTTCTAGTCTTTAAATCAGCATTTCTGCCTAACCAATTGTAGTAAGTTGAGGGCTCATCAGAATCAACAGAATCTTTGAATTTTATATGAGCTGGGTCAATCCATCCAAATTGGCCATAGGTAACATCAAAAGGCAACCATCCATAGCTCGGAAAATAGACCTCTGCCCAGCCATGAGCACCCCAGTTTTCTGGAAACAAAGGCGAGTTTGTGTATGAAATGCCAGAAACAAACCTTGCAGGAATGCCCACTGCTCTTAATAGGGCTATGAACAATGATATTAATTCATCACAAACACCTTGCTTGTTTTCCAGAACCCATGATGCCTTTTGGCTTACATCTGCTGTTAAAGTGCTTAAGTTATATTCTATATTGTTTTTCGTCCAGTCAGCAATTTTGAAGACAGCTGCATACAAATCATCTTCTCCTCTGACAAGCTCAGAAGCAATCCTTATTATGCCTTCATCATCTGAATCAATAGTCTCACTTGACTTTGTGTATACTTTAATATCTTCAGGCAATTCTTGAATTGGGAAATTTATCTTCTGCCTTATCTCTGGAAATATATTTGTTGTTTTAACATCTGCATTAAGCCTGAAATCAATTTTGCCTTCTGGCATTTTCCATGTGAATTTTAATGAATTTTCATCAAGCTCTGCCTGAGGATTTGTGTAAAATTTCAGCAACTCTTGATTGTCGTATTGCTTTGGAAAGAAAGTCATGTTTATTGTTGCAGTTTCAATATAGCCGCTTGGAGTTGTTGGAACAACCTCAGCATAAGACGAAATGTCGATATTTGCAATTATATTCTTGCTGTTGTAGAACCAGTCAGCAATAACCGAAGGAATTACAATTAGCAATATTAAAATTATCACCAGCTTTTTCATTTTGTTGTAAATTCCTATAGTGATTTATAAGTTTTGTTGTTTAATTAAAATAATAAAAAATTAAATCTGCTTCGCAAATCTTGTGCTCGGCGTAACTTTTTCTTCCATTAAGTTCCGCCTCGCCTATTTATAATAAATCCGCCCAATGCGAGGGCGGCTATCTTTTGTAATTTGCGAAGCAAATTACGAATCAAATTTTTAAAAATTAAACAAGTAAATTTAAATAATGCATTGCAACCCTTAATTATATGCCGCGGTCGCATAGCCCGGCCATTGCGGTGATTTACGCAAGTAAACTGCAAGATTGCTAAGGGCTAAAACGCCTTTCATAGTGGTTTACAAAAATCCACTGTCCGAAAGGACACGGGAGTTCAAACATCTTATTTAAAGGTTGAAAGTCTCCCCCGCGGCGTATTTTTAAAAATGACAAATGTTTTTATTTTTCATGGTACAGGCGGTTATCCAGAAGAAAACTGGTTTCCTTGGATGAAGCAGAAATTAGAAGAACTTGGCTGTAAAGTGATAGTTCCTCAATTTCCAACACCTGAAAATCAAACATTAAAAAACTGGTTTAAAGTTTTAAAAGATTATGAACAACTCTATAATGAAAATACGATATTGGTTGGCCATAGCTTGGGTTGTGCTTTTTTGCTTCGTGTTCTTGAAAAGTATAATATTAAAATCAAAGCTGCATTTTTAATTGCAGCACCAATAGGAATCTTGCCAATTAAGAATTACAAAAGTGATAAACTATTTTTAGGGAATTTTACATTTGATTGGGAGAAAATAAAAAATCATTGCAAGAAATTTTTTGTGTTTCATTCAGATAATGACCCATACGTTTCTTTAGGCAACGGCAAAGAATTGGCTAAGAATTTAAATACTAATCTGATTTTTATACATAATGCTGGTCATTTTAATACAAGTTCAGGATATACAAAATTTGAAGTATTATTTGAAAAAATAAAAAATATTATCTAAAATGCCCACCGCCCAAGAGCTTGAAAGGGGAAATTACTTTATCTACAACGGAGAGCCAGTCAGGGTTTTAAGAAAAGAAGTAATTGTTGTCGGAACGCATTCCCACAGCAAACTAAAATTCTACATTCAAGGATTGAATGAAAAAGGGGAAAAAACAGTCACTTTCCACCATACAGACAAGGTTGAAACAGCAGAAATTGTAAGGAAGCGCGGTCAAGTAATCTCCAAGTTACAAAATAAAATACAATTGATGGACATGGTTAATTATGAAACACTTGATGCCAACGCCCCTGCTGAATTGTTTAATGATTTAAATGAAGGCGACAATGTCACTTTCATAAATTTAAACGGAAACATTCAAATAATAGAAAAGAGATAATTCTGATGTCCAAGAAAATTTCATTAAAGCAGTTTATGATGAAGACAGGAAGGTTTGAAAAGGCATATGACTGCATTTCTGCTGTAAGAAGCGGCAAAATAAAGATAAATAACACAATAGTAACGAATCCAAATTATTTTTTCAATCCCAAAAAATCTTCGGTGGAATTCTATGATGAAAAAATAAAGAAAGTTCCTAATCTATATTTTTTAATGAATAAGCCAGCTGGCTATTTATCGCAAAAATCACCAAATGAAACGTCGGTAAATCGCATAGCGATTTCCGATCGTGATCAAAAACACGCTCATAGGGCAGTTTTTGACAAATCAATTTATGATTTATTAGAGAGCTTAAATTTGCCTAAAGACCGCATTAAGTCCTTATCTGCAATAGGACGCTTGGACAAAGATACAGAAGGCTTATTGATATTGACAAATGACGGCAAACTTTCAAATATCATAATGCACCCACAAAATGAAATCGTAAAAAAATACTACGCAGCTCTTGATAAGCCAACTGAAACAAGCAAAATAAAAATGCTCGAAAAGGGAATAGAAATAAACATTGGCAATGAAAAATACAAGACAAAGCCGTGTAAAATAAAAATTACAGGAGAAAAGGAAACCTATATCTCTGTAACAGAAGGCAAGAAGAGGCAGATAAGAAAGATGTTTGATTCAATAGGAAATAAGGTTGTTTATTTAAAAAGAGTGTCAATCGGTGGATTGCAATTAGGAAACCTTAAACCCGGCGAAATAAAACAACTTACAAAAGAAGAAATAATAGAAAAGCTATCCCTTTGATTCTTTCAGTAACGTTTATAAATTAACTTCATTTCTGTTTCTTTATAGCGGGATAGGGCTTTTACGGCCTTAATCGACCGTAGACCTAAGAGCCAGGAGTGCCCGATGATTTCACTAGTGTTCTAGTGGAAGCGGAAGGCTCATAAGCATTTCGGAGGCACCCATAGGTCAGAGGTTCAAATCCTCTTCCCGCTATTCATTTTCACAACATTTTTATTTAAAGTCTGATTCTTATAGCTAACAGATTTTTATGAAGAAAAAAGAAGATAAATCAAAAATTAGTAATGAAGAAGTTTATTGTATATATTGTGGCTATGATAAAACTGAAAAACATGCAGAGCAATGCCCTTTAATAGGGGGAATCCCAAAAGGTGTTTATGGTTTCAGACCACGACCAGATGATAATGAATGGAATTTGCATTTGGGACGTATGGGAATTTTAATGACAATCAACAAAATAGATAACAAAATAAAAATTGGACCCCTAGATGAGAAGATATACCATAGATTATCATATGAATTTATAAGTTTTAGCGTTAGACGTTTTAATATAAAATGGTTAAAAAACCAGAAAAAATCTAAAATTCCTGTTTTAGGTAAATATTACAAAAAGAAGTATATCAAAGAAGTTACTCAACTCGAAAATGCAGCAAAAATACATGGTCTTTCGGATAAAGAATTTAATGACATTTTATCTGAAAAAGTATTATTACTTAACTCTTCTGGGAAAGAGATGTTACCTTTCTTTAGAAATACTAATACGGGAAGATTAATTTATCTCGAAGTTGGTAAAGTCAAGTTATGTGCGCTGACTTTCTTTTGTTAAAATTATAAAACCACATGCCAAAGAATGCTTTGGCTCCGTTAATACTTTGAAAGGTGCTAA
>JAGVYA010000055.1 GCA_018303505.1 Candidatus Woesearchaeota archaeon | reverse complement strand
TACATAGGAAGCTTTTCGTGCTTAATAGGTCCTGTAAAGATTATATGTTGTTTCAAATTTAGACTTCTTATTAATTTTTTAATCTTTTTTATGTAAATTGAGTCTTGGAGTAACTTATTTTCCAAAGGAACGCCACCAACAAACATAAGGTTCACTTTTGGAAATTCTTTGATTATTCTTGGTAGCGCTTTTATTAGCTGTTCATGCCCACTTTTTGCATCGATTCTTTGCACGCATAATAGAATTTTATAGTCTTTGGGTATCTTATATAATCTTTTTAATTTATTTCCATATTTCTTTGGTTTGAAGAGATCAGTATTTGTAATAGGATAGATTATTTCAAATTTATTTTTTGATAAGCCTGATTTTACAGCAGATTTTGCGTATACTTTACAAGAGAAAATAACTTTGTTGTATTCTTTCATATGAGAGATTATAAATTGCTTCAATAGATTTGGGATTGAATCTGAAAAAGGAATATGCCAAGTTAATACTAACGGAACTTTCTTAATGTACTTATAGGCAAGAAGCAATTGAAAATCATGAATGTGAACAATATCAATTTTATGTTTTTGCACTAGTTCGTTCAAATATTTTGATAATTGAAAATTTATTTTACAATACTCATTATATCCGTTGTTCAAAAAATTTTTCTCATTAAGCGCTATGTTATGACAACCTTTATAGATTATATTATTAAAATGATTATAAGCATTGAGCAAATTTTTGTTTAATGGTTTTTGGGGAAATTTCAAAATCTTAATACCTTTAATTACGCTAGAAGAAGGTTCGTCTTGAAGCTTGAGGCATATTTTAATTGTTTTATCGCCAATTTGGTTTAAACCATTAATCAAATTAAATAAATAAGTTGATCTTCCTCCTCCTGAAATGGGTGCAAACAGATGACTTACTAGAGCAATTTTCATTATAATAAATACCTCATCTGAAATTCTATTGACGATGTTAATGCTTCTGTCATAATAAATTAAAACTCAAGGGAAAACTCCAATATTTTTTAAATCATATATCAATTTATTAAAGTTTTTATATTGAAAAGCTTTCACCCCTATTAGTTTTGCAACACATACAAAAGCAGGTGTATCATCAATATAAATGCAATTAAATGGAAGTGTTTTAGCTTTTTTGAGCGCATCGGAAAAAATTAGTAGATTCGGTTTTCTATATCCAACCTCATAAGATAAAACATACGCATCAAAAGCATTAATAATTTTATACTTGTTTTTTAAATATTTAAAATGAAGTTTATCGGTATTTGAAAGTAAAATAAGTTTGAAATTTCTCTTTAAATTTATAATAAGTTTTTCGACATTTTTGTTTAAGGCAAATATATTGCACCATTCTTTTTTAAAATTTTTAAAATTCATCTTTAGGTTTAGTTCTCTGCTTATTTCAGAATAGAATTGCGCTGTGTTAAGTCTGCCTTTTTCAAAAGATTCTTTTAAGTAGGAAGTATCCAAATAATCCTTAATAAAGGAAAACGGCTTATTGGAGTCTGCTGAAAATTTCTTATATTGCTCTGTTTTATCTACATTGACTATAACTCCGCCCAGATCAAAAATAATTGCCTTAATCATGCTTTTTTGTAAAATTTTTCCCGATATGCCCTTACTTTAATCATTGGAGGCCTTTGAACCTCGATTATCTTCTTGTGCATAAGCTCAAATGGGCTGCCCAAGGTGCTGTCAATAAATGAGTATGTTTGTTTTATGGCTTTAGGTGTTATCATTTTGCCAAGTGCATTTGCCCTTTTCACAAACACCTGTAATATTCCATAAGCCATCCTGCTCAGGTTTTCAAGAGGCTGGTTCCTGTGGACCCTTTCAATCAAATCTACCTGTGCAATAAATCTTAATCCAAACTTCCTTTTTATGTCAATCAGCATTGCGGTTTCAACCCCATAGCCTGTAAAGTAGGGTATCCTTTCCAAAATCTCTCTTCTGCCAGCTCCCTCGCCGCTAAGCGGCTGGAAAAACCCCGTAAGCTTTGGAAAGAACATATTAAACAAAGGTCTGACTAATATTTCAGTTACTCTCCCGCCTCCTGAAGGGTATAGCATCTTGCCTATCTTGAGAGGTCTTTTATAGTATGGCTTTACATATTTAATGTAGTCGTATAATAACAAAGGGCCTACTAATCCATAGACGAACCTTGGGTGTATATTTTTTATGTCTCCATCAATCCATGCAATTATGTCGCCTTTGAGCAAATAAAGCGCCTTCCACAGGTTTTCGCCTTTGCCTTTGCAAGGACCAAGCTCCTTGAGGAAATTTTTTGCAGGGTAAAAATCAGCTCCTGCTTTGGTTGCAACTTCCTTTGTTTTGTCTTTGCTGCCGCTGTCAATCACTGCAATCTCGTCCAAAAGCTTGTGCTCTTTGACGCATGTTTTCTTAATAACCCTTATAATTTTGCCTACTGTTTTCTCCTCATTCAAAGTTGGGATGCACAAGCTGATTTTAAGCCCTTTCTCATTCTTTAATCTTACAAGATTGCCTATTTCAGAGAATTCCTCACAGCTAAAATTATTTTCTTTAACCCATTTGTCAACGCTTCTTCCCATTTTAGAAATACTAAATATACCGAAATATTTATATAAAATCAAGTTAGGGATAATATAAAAACGTCTAAAATAGTATTTAAGTTTTAGTATACAGTTGTATACTAAGTTTAACCTCAAAATGCTTCAAGGATACAATATATTATTCGAACTCATGGAAACTCTTGGCAAGAAGTGGGTAGTGCCACTGCTGATATTCCTTCTATTCTACGAAAAAACTAACTTTTCCCAGATGAAAAAGCAGCTAAAAGTAACATCAAGAGCCCTTTCAAAAAAATTGAAATTATTGGAGGCTTTAGGTTTAATAGAAAAAATTGCCATAGACAAACCTAAGAAGGTATTTTATTCTTTAAGCGACAAAGGAAAGGGAATCTCACAAATCTTATTAAAAGTTGCCACAAATATTTCTAATTGATGGTGCTGATTTAGATAGAACATCTAACTATTTTGCTAAGGACTTATAATTATGTTGACTATTGGAATTTTCGATAGGAAATTTTATATACAATATATTAATCAATAATTACCATGGCATTTTCTATAGAATTAGGATTAATACTTTTATTCTCAATACTTGGCGGAGTGCTCGCTGTAAGGTTTAAGCAACCTTCTGTTTTAGGCCTTTTGCTTGCAGGCTCAATTGTTGGTCCAAATGCTTTAGGCTTTATCAAAGATACATCGCTAATAAATGCCGCAATTGAAATTGGCGCTATTCTCTTGCTGTTTACATTAGGCATAGAATTTAGCCTTCAGCACTTGCTTAGATTAGGGTTAAGGACGATCATGATAGCAGTCATGAAGTTGGGATTAGTTTTTTTATTTTCATATTATGCTTCACTCCTTCTTGGATTTGATTTCATAACCTCGCTTTATATTGGAGCAATTTTGTCTATTACAAGCACCGTCATAGTTGTTAAAATACTTGAGCAAAAAGGAATGTTAAAAAGGGAAGAATTGCCTTTGCTTATCGCAATATTAATTATAGAAGATGTGTTTGGTGTTTTTGCCTTAACCTTTTTTTCAAGCCTTAATGCAAAAGCAGATTTGGCTCCTTTGAATCTTTTTGCTAAGCTTTTAATCTCATTGACTCTTATGATTATAGCTTATAATATACTGCAAAGAATTCTAAAACCTTTAATAAAATGGCTGATAAAATACAGCACAGAAGATACAATAACTTTTATTTCAATTGGATTATGCGGAGGAATGAGTTTTTTAGCTTATTTGTTTAATTTCTCCCCTTCAGTTGGCGCATTTTTAGCAGGCAATATTGTTGCTTCATTGCCAAATTCAAAAATGTTTGAAAAAGCAATTCACCCATTCGTACTAGCATTTACATCCTTGTTCTTTTTTTCAATAGGCACTATAGTTGATTTTTCTTCAATTCTAATCAGCATCTCTTTAGTAATTGTATTGTTATTAGTTAATCTCTTGTCAAAGTTCTTAACCATTGGTTTTGGAAGTTATTTGTTCACGAATTTTAATGGTAGGCAAGCAGTCTTTAGCGGCATAGCAATGCTATCTGTTGGCGAGTTTTCGCTGCTTATTGCAAAAGAATCAGCAGCAGTTGTAACAGGCATAGATTTAGTAAGCATTACAGCTGCAATTATCATGCTTTCGTCAATTGCCATGTCAATTTTGATAAATTATACTGACAAAATATACAACTTTACAGCAAAATTTGTGCCTGCCGAAGTAAAAGAAAACATGAATATTACTTCAAAATTTATCAACAGTATTTCTTGGAGCATGCTCAAAGATAAGGTAAGCGCAAGGAAAATGCTCTTTGAGTGGAAAGCTATATTGAATAATCTTATTGTTATTTTATTCATATCTACAATAGGCTTCTTTGTATGGCGCTACTTTAAAGATATTTTAATAAGTTTGTTGAATAATCAAATTGTTTCGTATGCTGTCGTTATTTTCGTATTAATAGTGCTATTCTTCCCAGCTTCTAGAATCACAAAAAATGCATTAGATTTATTCAAAAACTCCCTTAAGTTTTTTGTCAAGCTTTACCCTAGCGAAATTGCTAACGAGAAAATGATTTTCAGAAATTTAATTTTCATAGCATTGTTATTTTTTATAATGCTCATATTCCCTAGTATTTTCTTGTTTTTTAAAATAAAGCCAATTTATAATATCATCGAGTTATTTTTATTTGTTGCAGCAATAATGTTAATTTTTAGAGTTTCAAATTTAACCCATGCTTTTATAAAAAGGCACGAACTAAAATTCAATAAATTTAGCGAAAAATACAAGTTGCTGTTAAGAAAGAGAATGAAAGCCAAGAAAGTTCCAAATAAAAATGAAAAATAAGAGTTATAGATTCGAACCTTCTTTGAGCAAAAATGGAAAAAGGGATGTTCGTTTTAATTGATGGAATGATAAGCTTATAGCTTGGCTCTTTTTCTTACGTTGATTTATTTTGCTTAGAACCTATATCTATCTTTTCGCTACTTCTAAATGAAATTAGTCACCTAAAAAGTAAATAAAAATAGTTTGTTATGTAGTTTCTTAATATTTAGGCGTTAATAAAACTCTTCTTATAAAACCAATTCCTCAAGACTATTGGAGTCAATATAGTAGTCAATAAACTCATCAAAACCAAAGAAACATAGATATCCTGTTTTATAAGCCCTGCGTTTAAACCGAGCAAAGCTACAATCATAGCAACCTCTCCTCTGGGAGACATGCCAAATCCAACAATAGAAGCATCTTGATGCGACATACCCTGCAATTTGGCTGGGATGTAACAACCAATTACTTTTGTAAGAACTGCAACAACAGTCAATGCAATTAAAAACCATATTACATGTGGAGTCAGAGCCTTAAAATCAGCCAATATTCCCAGTGAAACAAAAAATATAGATGCAAAAATTATATGCAGATATTCTGCACCTTCTTTATAGCCTTTGCTGTGCCTCAAAACCACGCTGCCAAGGGAAACCCCCGCTATGAATGAGCCAACAATAGCTGACAAATTAATAAGCTCTGCCACCATTGCATAAAGGAATGCAATCATCATTGCAAAAATAAACACAAACTCAGGAAATTTTTTTGCAATATTAGTATCATCAACTTTTGCGACTAGTTTGCTCAAGAACTTGGTTCCTACGTAAGCGCCTATCACCAAAAATCCTAAAGCGCTTATAACAACTAAAGATACTGAGGTTAATGAGAATGTGCCAGAAACTATCTGCTTTGACACAGACAGCGCCAGCAAGCTTAATACGTCGTCGATAACAGCAGCGCCAATGATTGCTTTTGCAGCATCTGTTTGGAGCTTGCCCATCTCTCTTAGGACATTTGCAGTTATCGCAATGCTTGTTGCTGTCAAGGCAGTGCCTACAAAAACAGCGCTTCCAAACTCATAACCAAATAATCTAGCTAAATAATAGCCTCCAATCCATGGAACAATAACACCCACCAAGGCAATAACGCTGTATTTGAAATTGAATATGTCTTTTAACCTGAATTCTAAACCAATTACAAACAATAAAATCACTGCTCCAAGATGGGCAACGCTTCTTACAAAGTCTGTGTATGTTATCAATCCCAATAGACTTGGCCCAATTAATAAACCAACCAAAATTTCACCAATAACGGCAGATTGGTTGATCCTTGAAGCGAGTAGATAGCCAGCCAGAGCTACAAATAAAAGCAAGCTCATCTGGAATTCTATTGTTGAAGTTAGTGCCTCTGCCATAAAAATTAAAAGATACAATTAATATAAAAATCTATTTAAATTAAATCCTTAATCAGCTCAGTAGATATCCTACATAGATTTAAAACCTAGCCAGCCGTAAGGCTGTGCTAGGGGGTGGACAATAGGGGTGTCCACCATGAACAAGAAAAAAGAAAAGAAGTATATCAAGCTTGTCAATCAATTGACAAGCTGCTTAAAGCGACTAAGAGTAAGGAAATACAACAG
>JAGVYA010000045.1 GCA_018303505.1 Candidatus Woesearchaeota archaeon | reverse complement strand
AATTGACAATGGGCCGGAAATTATACCAGAAAAAAGATTGGATATAATTGGAGCAGCAATCAATCCATTTTCAAGAGCTTCTCCACATGATTTCATTCAGACTGGAATTTCAACGATTGATGCAATGAACACTCTTGTCAGAGGGCAAAAGCTGCCTTTGTTTTCAGGCTCTGGACTGCCTCACAATGAGATTGCATTGCAAATAGCTCGTCAAGCAAAGGTTGTAGGAAAGCAGGAAAATTTTGTTGTTATCTTTGCAGCAATGGGCATAACAAATGAAGAAGCCCAATACTTCATTAGTGATTTTGAGCAGACTGGAGCATTGGAAAGAAGCGTTGTTTTCCTTAACCTTGCAAACGACCCTGCTGTTGAAAGACTTGTAACGCCAAGAATGGCTTTGACTGCTGCAGAATATTTTGCATATGAGCATGACTTTCATGTTCTTGTAATCTTAACAGATATGACCAATTACTGTGAATCATTAAGGGAAATTGGAGCTGCAAGAGAGGAAATTCCTGGAAGACGAGGATATCCTGGATATATGTACACGGATCTCGCTACAATCTACGAAAGAGCTGGCGTTATCAAAGGGAAAAAAGGAAGCATTACACAAATTCCAATTTTGACAATGGTGGGCGATGACATTACACATCCAATTCCTGATTTGACTGGCTACATAACAGAAGGCCAGATTGTTTTGGCAAGAGAATTGCACAGAAAAGGAATTTATCCAAGCATTGATGTTTTACCTTCGCTTTCAAGATTGATGAATTTAGGAATTGGACCAACAAGAACAAGGGAAGACCATAAGCAAGTTTCTGACCAGCTTTATGCTGCTTATGCTGAAGGCAGGGACTTAAGAGGGTTAGTTGCAATTGTTGGAGAAGAGGCATTAAGCGAAAGGGACAAGAAATTTCTAAGAATTGCTGCTGAATTTGAAGACAAGTTTGTCAGGCAGAAAAGAACTGAGGATAGGAGCATTTCCGAAACTCTTGACTTGGGATGGAAACTTCTTGGAATACTTCCAGAGAATGAGTTGACAAGAATAAGCCCGGAGTTGAGGAAGAAATACTACAAAGCAGAATAAAAACAAATGCCGCAAGACATTAAGCCAACAAGAAGCGAACTATTGAAATTAAAAAAACAGATAAGACTGGCTAAATCTGGATATAATATATTAAAGAAAAAAAGAGACGGATTGATTCTTGAATTTTTTGAAGTTCTAAAGAAGGCAAAGACTTTAAGAGAAGAGCTAGTGAATGAATACAAAGTTGCCTTGGAAAAAATAAATATTGCAAGAACTCTGGAAGGCGACTTAAAAGTCAAATCAATTGCAATGGCAATTAGAGATATTCCAGATATAAAGCTTACAACAAAAAATATTATGGGTGTTAAAGTGCCGAAAATAGAATCTTCTGAAATTAAAAAGGCATTCATGCAGCGCGGCTACGGTGTTTACAGCTCTTCTGCAATTGACGAGGCAGCTGCTGCCTATGAAAAGGTTGTTGAAAAAATTATTTTGGCTGCAGAGGTTGAAACTTCAATGAGAAAATTGCTTAATGAAATTGAAAAGACAAAAAGAAGGGTCAATGCCTTGGAGTTTGTTGTTATCCCAAATTTAGACAGGACGAAGTCATTTATCCAGCTAAGGCTCGAGGAGATGGAAAGAGAGAATATCTTCAGGATGAAGAGGATAAAGGCAAAAGCTTAAGTTAATTTTTTTGAAATAATTTTTATTAATGTTCGTGCCCTATTGCTATAGGCAAGAAGAACTAAAGGTAATAACTAAAGGATGACTTTAACCTGAACTAAATTGAAAAAATAATTTCAATTCGCTCGCAAATGTTAGGCTCGCTCAGTGACATGCGAGGTTCGTCTCGCTCACCATCTCACGGCTCGCATATATTAAAAAAATTAAAATCAAAAATAAAAATAATGAAAAAGACAACAAAACAAAAAATTCTAATTTGGCTTACAATTATTATAACTGCCGTTAACTTCTTGCTGGTTATTGCTTTTGTTGTTTTTCTTTACTTCTGGGTTAAGGGAAAATAGCATTGCTTATAAAACCAAAAACCTTTTAAAAAATTGTCAATCAACTTCTTATATGCGAAAATTTTTCACTTTAAGTGATCTGGATGTAAAAGGAAAAAGAGTTCTTGTTAGGGTTGATTTTAATGTTCCTTTGGATAAAAAAACCAATGAAATAACAGATGATAAAAGGATAAGGGAAAGCTTGCCTACCATAAAATATCTTGTTGAGAGAGATGCTAAAGTAATTTTGTGCTCACATCTTGGCAGGCCGGACGGAAAGGTTGTTGATTCCTTGAGGATGGATAAAGTTGCAGTTCGTTTAGGAAAATTATTAAACAAAAATATAAAAAAAATAAATGGCTGTGTTGGCAAAGATGTAAAAGATGAAATAAGCAAAATGAACAATGGCGATGTTGTTGTTTTAGAAAATCTTAGATTTCATCCAGAAGAAGAAGCCAATGATAAAAACTTTTCAAAGCAGCTTGCGGATTTGGCAGAGCTTTATGTTAACGACGCATTTGGAACTTGCCATCGAGCGCATGCATCAACTTATGGCGTGACAAAACACTTGAAATCTGCTGCTGGATTTTTGGTTGAGAAAGAGTTAAATGTTATGGGAAAGGCAATTGAAAACCCTAAAAAACCGTTTATTGGCATACTTGGCGGAGTAAAAATTTCTGACAAAATCAAGATTATTGAAAATTTACTTTTAAAAGTTGATAAATTGCTGCTTGGAGGAGCAATGATTTTCACTTTCTATAGGGCCCAAGGCAAAAATGTGGGCAATTCAAAAATTGATGAAGAAGGAATTGAATTGGCGAAAAAACTATTGCAAAATAAAAAAATTGTTCTGCCAGTTGATGTTATTATTGCGGACAAATTTGATGCAAATGCAAATTCAAAGGTTGTTGATGCAAATAATATCCCAAATGACTGGATGGGGCTTGACATTGGTCCTGAAACAATAAAAAATTACAAAGAAATCTTAAAGAATGCAAAGACAGTTGTATGGAACGGGCCGCTTGGTGTTTTTGAATTTGACAAATTCTCTAATGGAACAAAGGAAATTGCAAAATTTTTATCAGCTTTAAAAGCTGTAACTATTGTTGGCGGCGGCGATTCTGCTGCAGCTGTTGAGAAATTTGGTTATGCTGGCAAACTGACTCATGTAAGCACAGGAGGAGGAGCTTCCTTGGAATTTTTTGAAGGAAAGAAACTGCCTGGAATACAGGCGTTAGAAGAAAGTTGTAAGAGGTTTAGATAAAAACCTTGATTTCCTCATCAAAAATATTATTTACAGAATTCTCAATCTCGCTTGTTAAATTTATTATTGCATTACTAATTTTTACCACTTCATTTTTTAATCTATTAGATTCCTCATTGTTTTTTTCGATTTTTAGGTTGATATCCTCAAGGCGCTTGTTGAAGCTCTTGAATTTTTCAGGCACTCCAGATGCCTTGATTTTATTGTCTATCTCTTTCATTTCCGCTTTAAATGAGAAATATTTTTTCAAAAACTGCCCAATAAACTCCTTATTTAATTTTTTAATCTCCTCAATTGATTTTTCCTTTTTCCTGTCATCGACCTGCAGTTTGTCTTCTTGAAGCAATTTTTCCAGATTTTTCCAGATTTCCAAAATAACCAAATTTTTGTCATTTGCAAGTGTTTCAATAGGGTGCTTCAAGTAATCTAGGGCAACCTCTTCATGCTCAAATGCTATATGGGAGTATTTTCTCAAAGCCCTTTCCAAGACAGAGAATGACTGCAAAATCTGGTTTTCATCGCTATAAAAGGCAGCTGCCTTGCTTTTTCTATCTTCGCTTAACTTTAAGAAATTGCTATGCTCATCGCTTTTGTTGAATTTTTCTATTTCCACCATTATGGAATCTTTTTCCTCATTTGCCAGCTTTAAATCAGCTTCAGCATTTTTCAAATCAACATCAATATTTATTTTCTGTTTTGTTTTTGCAATCAAGCTTTGTATTTTTTCCCTTGCTCTGTTGACAGCAACCATATTATCGTCATTCAGCGCAGATTTCAGCCCTTTAAACAGGTTATCAAAATTCTTCAAGTTGTGCGCAATCTTATTTGTCTCATTGGCAAAGAATTCCTGCAATATGGTATAGCTCCTGAAAGTGCCTTTATTTAAGTCGCTAATTAATTCGTCAAACTGCTTGCAAAAATCCAGCAGGTAAAAATATTCCTTGTTGTTGATTTCCATATGCCCAAGAAAAGAATTTACAGCTCTTATGTACGCTTTCCTGTTGCCTTCCATGTACTGCTTTGCCTTGAATGGAATGTTTGGATTCTGCAGCTTTGCATTCTCCAGAATTTCAACATTAATCCTTGCCATTTGGATTTCTTCATTAACTTTCATGAGCACTTCTTCTGTCTGCTGCCACACCTCTTCCATTAACGGCTTTGATTTTTCATTAAGCCATTCTTCCATGTTTTGCAGGATTATCTCTTTTACTTTTTTAACTTCCTGCTCTTCATTTTTGAATATCTTCTTTAGGTGTCGAAAATGAATCATCAACCTACTACCTATAGGCAAATTCTCTTTATCTTTGGTAATTCCATTCATTTTCGAGCATGCTCAAAAACCACGAATTAGTTTTGCGATAGCAACAATTAACTTGATTTGTAATAGTGGTTTTTGACAAATTCCAGCATTTTATAGTAATTTAAGGCTTAGTGCATATAATTTTTACTATTTTAAAGGGCTAAAAATAGTTTTTGGGATACATTATCAAGATATTTTTACACAATAGATTTATTAGCAAATTATATAAAATAATTAACATACATTCGAAAAATGATAGAAGATTTTTACTTTGATACATCTATTTGGTTAGATTTCTATGAAAAAAGAGGCAAGAACGGAGAGTTAGCTTTTAAATTGATTATAAAGATAATCAATGAGGATCTTAAAATAGCTTATTCTGATTTAAACATAAAAGAATTCAAAAATTTTGGTTATAGTCAGAATGAGATTTATTCTATTTTAAGTATAGCTAAACCTAGCAATATAAAACGTATTCATATCTATAGAGAGCAAAAAGAAGAAGCCAAAAGAATTGCTAAACAAAGAAATGTCCCAGCAGGAGATGCTTTACATGCAATCCTAGCTAGGGATAATAATTTGGTACTGATATCAAGAGACAGCCATTTTCAAAAATTAAAAGATATATCAATTGCTAGAAAACCAGAAGATTTTATCTGAGTTCTTTATCTATTTCCTCAAAAGCTTTTTCTCTAGCTTTATGTAATTGTGCATCTGTTGTTTTTCTTTTTGATGCCCCATAAAGCTTTTTTGCTCTGAGTAATGCTTCTTCTTTTTCTAAGTCTCTTATTTTATCTCTTATAGCTTCCCTAATAAACTCTGTTTTAGTTGTGTATCTATGTTTCTTCATAGTTTTTTCTATATCCTTCAAAAACCCATCCTCTATTTTTAAGCTTACAGCTTCCATAGTATTACTAAGTAATACTAAGTAGTATATAAATGTTTTGATGTTTTGCATTTTTTCTGAAAAATATCTCTAATTTTTACTATTTTAGAGGGTTGAAAATAGACTGTAAAGCAAAATGTTTATATAAAAGAATAAAATAATTTGAGGCATGGGGCTTTTTTTCAGATGCTGACATTGATGAAGCTTGGCACTTTATACAAACACTTCCAGAATTAACAGAAGACCAAAAATTGGCTTTTATTGAAGGTTTTCAAGAAGGTTGGAAAAAAGCTAAAGAAATTGAACCAGATATTCTTCAATTAAACCCAATTGTTAAAAGAACTTATGCCGTCTCATACTCCAAAGAAGACCTAAAGACTAATGATGATTTTAAAAAATTTGGTTTTCAAATGGGAGTATTAGTGGCTGTTTTAAAATATAATCCCATATTAGTTTTTGATAATATGGTTATCAATTGGTTTGTAAATTATATCAATTCTTTAAAAGAAATTCCAGAATATTTTGAATTTTTTAAAAGAAAAATTAGTGAATGGAACACTCATATAAGGAGTCAACTTCCACAATTAGCAGATAATGCGAGAAGGCGATATGCATACTTTATAGAAAGGATTTAATTAAATAACAATTCAAAAACCTTTATAAACCACCTCTTTTTCACATTTAAAATGGTTTTATTGAGCATAGTGATTTCAATCAGCGTTTTGGCATTGCTTTTTGCTGGCTATCTGACAAGGCAAATTCTAAGAAAGGATACTGGAACAGTAGCAATGCAGGAAGTTGCAGTTGCTGTCAAGATTGGCGCCGAGGCTTTCCTAAAAAGGCAATACACAACAATCGGCATTCTTACTGTTGTGCTGGCAGTTATTATTTATGGAATTTATGCATTTTTAAACCAACAAACACTTGGCTGGAAAACTTCAGTTGCATTTTTGTTTGGAGCGTTCAGCTCTGCAGTGGCAGGAATTGTCGGCATGCTGGTTTCTATTAGGACTAATATAAGAACTTCGAGCGCTGCAAGAAGAAGCCTGAACGAAGCATTTGTCACTGCTTTGAGAGGCGGCGCAGTTACCGGTATTGTGATAGTTGCCATGTCTTTGCTTGGAGTTTCTTTGATTTATTATTTATATAGTCTTGGAGCTCCTGAAAAGGAAGTTCCTTTCTTGATAGTTGGATATGCTTTTGGCGCATCATTTGTTGCTTTGTTTGCTCAATTAGGGGGGGGGATTTATACAAAAGCTGCTGATGTCGGCTCTGATTTGGTTGGAAAGGTAGAAAAAGGAATTCCAGAAGATGATCCTAGAAATCCTGCTGTGATTGCTGACCTTGTTGGTGACAATGTTGGCGATTGCGCTGGAAGAGGCGCTGACTTGTTTGAGAGCACAGCAGCAGAAAACATAGGGGCAATGATTTTGGGTGTTGCTTTGTATCCTGTTTTTGGAATAAATGGCGTTTTATTTCCGTTAGTTGCAAGGGCGTTTGGACTAATTGCAAGCATCATAGGCATTATTTTTACAAAGCTTAAAAGCGAAAATGAAGACCCGATGGCTGCATTAAACAGGGGATATTATATAACTAGTTTTCTTGCAGCAATTTCTTTTTTTGTTGCAGTAAAATGGCTGCTGAAAGGAAATTTATGGTTCTTCTTTGCTGGACTTGTTGGAATTATAACCAGCATACTTATTGTGCTGATTACAATTTATTACACAGACCATAAATACAAGCCAGTCAAGGATATTGCAAAAGCATCCCAAACCGGGCATGGAACAAATATCATTACAGGATTTGCTGTTGGAATGGAGTCAACTGCAATGCCTGTGATTGTTTTGTCAGCTGCTTTATTGAGCGCTTTCTGGCTTGGGAAATCAAGCGGAATCCTTCATGGCGGCTTGTACGGAACAGCTATCGCAACAATGGGAATGCTTGGAACTGCTGCCTATATATTAGCAATGGATAATTTTGGCCCAATAACAGACAATGCAGGAGGCATAGTTGAAATGTCGAAATCTCCTGAATCAATAAGAAAAAGAACCGACAGATTAGATGCTGTTGGCAACACAACAAAAGCATTGACAAAGGGATATGCTGTTGGCAGCGCTGCTTTGGCGGCATTCTTGCTGTTTAGCGCTTATCTTGATGATGTTGCAAAGCACTTGAAAATATCAGGCCCTGTTGCAATTGACCTTTCCAAGATTGATGTTTTTGTTGGCGGTTTGATAGGAGCTATGCTTATATTTTTGTTTAGCTCAATGGCAATAAGAGCTGTAGGCGATGCGGCTTACTCAATTGTCAATGAAGTAAGAAGACAATGGAAAACTAAAAAAGGAATTATGACAGGAAAGGAAAAGCCTGATTATGCAAGAGTTGTTGACATTTGCGTTAAAGCCTCATTGAAAAAAATGATTCTTCCAGGCCTTCTTGTTGTTGTTACAACTGTGGTTGTTGGCATGACATTAAAGTACGAGGCTGCAGGCGCATTCCTGATGGTTGGCACTATAACAGGAATTTTGATGGCTTTGCTGCTTAATAATGCAGGAGGCGCATGGGATAACGCGAAGAAATATATAGAAGAAGGTAACTATGGAGGAAAGGGTTCTGAGACACATAAAGCATCTGTAACTGGAGATACTGTAGGTGATCCCATGAAAGATACCGCTGGACCCTCCCTACATGTGCTGATAAAATTATTGAGCACACTAACCTTAGTTCTTGTGCCTTTGTTTTTGTAAATTTGGGTTTCGTATTAGATTTCTAGGTTTTAATTTTTTTAAAATTATTTTGATTAATGCGTCATGAGAGAGACTAAAAATATGGTAAGACAAATAAAATTTACATTTTCAAAAACATAAATATATTAAATAATGAAAAATAAAAATTCATTAACTAAAAAGCCAATAACCAATTAAACTCAATAAAAATCAAAATGCCTAAAAAATACCATAAAAAACCTGTTCAACAGCAGAAAATTGCAAAAAAACGCATTAACTTTCTTTTCCAGCATGCGAACGAAGTTTTCAAGGAAGACAGCAACCTCTCTGACAAATATGTCAAGATGGCAAGAAGGATTGCAATGAAGTACAAGATAAGGCTGCCTTCAAGCATTAAAAAAAGATTTTGCAAAAATTGCCATCAATTCTTAGTTCCTGGTGTTAATTGCAGGGTTAGAATACACAAGCACAGGCTTATTTATTATTGCTTTGGCTGCAAGCATTATATGAGGCATCCTGTAAAATAAAAGAATTTTTGGTACATTATTTATATTAATTCAATCCGCTTCGCAAATTCTTGTGCTCGGCAAAACTTTTTCTACCATTAAGTTTTGCCTCGCCTATTATTGCACTTAAATTATCACAAGCGGATTACTTTCTTCACTTATGAAATTTAAAAGTCGCTCTCGGTTTTTTTGAATTTTTATTAAATTGGAATTCTGCTAATAAAACTACCCAATTCTTTTATTTTCTATATTGAAAATAATTCCTTTTAATAGTATCGAGCGAAAGCTTTATATATAAGTTCTATCACTACATAGTAACAAAACTTTGGGGGTTAATATGTACTTAGCTTGTTCAATAGCAGAAAACTCTTATGCTAAAAATGAGAATCAAATAGATTACTCTAATCAAGATTATAACAGTTCAACTTACTAGAGGTTAAAATGGAAGTAGAAGAATTATTTTTTGACGAGGACATGGAAAAGATTGAGACTATGAGAGAAGAAAGGAAAAAGATGAAAGACAAGGATTTCGCTAAATTAATAAACAAGAAAGAGCTTTCTGATTTTGAGATGGATGAGATGTTTTTGTAAAAAATGACAGCTTACAAAAGAAAATTATTAGAAAATAAAAGGATAATTGGTAGTCCAGACAATGCCGAAAGTGGAATTAGTCGTAGACGCTTGCTTATAAGTGGTGGAGCTTTATTAGTAGCGCTGGGTTTAGGTTACGTAGCCTATGAAGGATTCAATAAACTTGATTCGTTGCTGTCAGAAGAAGAAACAAATGTTTTAAAGACAAGAGCAGATTTATATTTGCATAATAAAGGAGAACCGGTTAAATTCAATGTACCAAGAACTTACGTTGGATTTAGAGGTGATGTATTTGAACTTATTACTGCTAGGGCTAAAGCTGGTGATGGACCATTAGCTTTGATTCATAGAGTCAATGAGCAATACAATCAAGGTGCGCCAATTAAAGGTGACTTAGCTTATAGAGCTCTTGATTTATTTAATATAATTTTACAAAATAAACAACAGTTAGATGAAGTAGTTAATAATGAAATTAAAAGTTTTAGATTTAAAGTTGAACCAACACCTTTGATAAAATCTGGATCAATTTATGAAGTACCTGCATATACTGGATATGGCTCATTAAAAGATATCCCTAGAAATAAGATTGATTAAAATTACACAAAATTTTTAAAATAAGTTATTCTTCTTTTGATTTAATGCAATCTTACGACCTAGAACTAAACAAAGTCATTGAAAGAATCAACAATGAAAATGCTAAATTGGTTTGCGTCCAGCTGCCAGACGGCTTGAAGCCAAGGGCAAAGGAAATACAGCAGGCAATAGAGAAAAACACAAGTGCTTCTGTTGTTGTGTGGATGGGCTCTTGCTTTGGTGCTTGCGACGTGCCTTTGCAAGTCGAAAGATTAGGAGTTGATTTACTCATTCAATGGGGGCATTCAACATGGAGAGGAACATGGCATTAAGGTTTAAATATAACCATTTATTCTAAGCCATAATGAAAACATATTTTGTAGTTACAGGAATTGTTAAAAACAAAGGCAAAGTTTTGATTCTGAAGAAATCACCTAAGGACTGGAGTTATCCGAACAAGTGGAGCTTCTGCTCAGGGTACATCAAAGAGTTTGAGTCAGCAGAAGACACTGTTTTAAGAGAGATAGAGGAAGAAACTGGCTTAAAGGCAAAGATTATAAAAAAAGGCAAGATATTCCAGAAAAACGACAAAAATAATGATAAAAGCTGGCTCATAATGCCTTTTCTCTGCGAGGTTAAATCAAAAAATGTTAAGCTTGACCACGAAAATGTTGATTATAGATGGATAAATTACAAAGATATAAAAAAATATCCAGCTGTGCCTGGCTTGGAGAAAGATTTAAAAGTTTTGGGTTTGGTATAAGAATACCATGAAACAAAAAATATTTCTTGGAGCAGATCATGCAGGCTTTGAATTAAAGGAACATGTTAAAAAATATCTTCTAAAGTCAGGGATGGAAGTTGAAGATATTGGAGCGCATAAATTTGATTCCCAAGACGATTATCCTGACTTTATTGCTCCAGTAGCAAAAAAAGTCGCGCAAAATCCAGATAGCAAAGGCATAATATTTGGAGCTTCTGGACAGGGCGAGGCAATTGCAGCGAACAAAATAAAAGGCATAAGAGCTGCTCTTTATTACGGCAGCAATATGGAAATTTTAAAGCTTTCCCGCACGCATAATAATGCAAACATTCTTTCCCTTGGAGCAAAATTTTTGACAAAAGAAGAAGCAATAGAAGCTGTAAATGCATGGCTGAAAACGGATTTCAGCAATGAAGCTAGGCATATTCAAAGAATTAAAAAAATAAACAAGATCAGATAGAAATGCAATTCATAAACTATTTTTTTGCTTCTATAATTTCATTTTCAGGATTGATAATTGGATTAATGCTTGCAAAAATAGCGCCTGAAGAGCAAAAGCCGCTGGAAAAATACCTATTTTTGGCAAGAAGAATCATTTTATTGATGATTTTTATTCTTATTATGTTTTATTATTTTGATAGCTGGTTTTATGTGCTTACATTAATTGCATACTTTGCATTTTTATTGTTTATAGAATACAAAACAAATGATATGCTGAAGAAATCAATGCTTGTTTATGCTGTGCTGGGGATTTTATTTTTTTTAAGCTCGAAAAATACAAATCTTTTTACTATTGAGTCGAGCTTAATCTTATTGTATGGACTGCCAGCAGCGTCTTTAATGTGTAAAAGAAAGGAAAAAAATCAATATAAGATAATTTTTTATAATATTGGGTTTGTTGTAATATCAAACTTGCTGTTCTTTCTTTAATCACCATTTTTCATTTCTTATTTTCATATAGAAAGCAAGATGATTTACTATGATATGCAATACGAAACTTAATAATAATGATGTAATAAATATTTTCAAAGTCAAATTAAAAATAGGCGCTATAAAAACCAATGCCCCAACAACAAAATCTGTCTGGTCAAATGGAATAAATTTAGCGCCAGGCTTTAAGTCAAGCCTTCTTTTAAAAAAGCTTTTTACCAAATCGCCTGTTAAAGCACCAAAACCCATCAAAAAACCAAACAAAAGCCAGTTTTGGTAATTGAAAAACGAGATATTTTTAAAAAAGTCAATATTGTATAATAAAAACTGGACATAAACAATAATAATTGAAAAAATTACTCCAAAAATAAAACCTCTAAATGTTTTGTTTTTGCCAAGTACAGGCTTATTGTTCATTTGCGTATTAAAATCAATCGGAAGCACAAATAAATTGATTTTTTTCACTATTACGGGCGCCATATTGGCAAAGTACGCAGGCAGCATTAAATAAAAACATTTTAATAGGAATATCATAAAAAGATTTGCCATAACAAAAACTTTTATATAATGGTTTAAATATTTTTGCATAAAATGAAAATGAGAGTTACTGCTGTTGTTCCAGTACATAATGAAGAGAAGACAATAAATAATGTGCTGGAAGTATTGACCTCAAGTTACAGAATAAATGAGGTTATTGTGATAAATGGGGGCAGCACTGACGGCACTTCAAAAATAATTAAAAAATTTAAAGTTAAGATAATAAATTTAAAGCACCCAAATGGAAAGGGCGACGCAGTTCGAATAGGAACAAAAAATATTAAATCTAAAATTCTCCTTTTCTTTGATGCCGATTTGATTGGGCTTAAAAAAGAGCACATCGACAAGCTGCTTGAGCCTGTTGTAAATGAAGGCGCTGCAATGGTTATCGGATTGCGAGACAAAGGAAATTTCATAGGAGATATGATAATGCCATATTTTCCATTAACAGGAGGCGAGCGCGCAATACTCACAAAAGTATTTATGGAGATAAGAAAATGTCCGCTTATAGAGGGGTGGGGATTAGAAAGCGTGATGAATGACTACTGCAAGAAGAAAAAATTAAAAGTTATCAAAATAAAATTAGATGGAATGAACCACATTGGATTGCAAACAAAAAAATATGGATTGATGGCATTCTTAAAAGAAATTCATGATGTTGTTTTAACAAAAATAAAGCTATTAGGGATTAAATACGATTAAATGCCATATCCAATAACTAAATTTTGGTTTTATCCTTTAAACTGGATAATGATAAAAAGAATAAAAGGAGAAAATAATATTCCTAAAAATCCAAATTTTATAATTATCTCAAATCATGAGAATCTTGTTGACCCTTTGTATATAATTTATCCTATGCTGTGGAAATTAAATAAAAAAGTGCATTTTGTTGCAACACCAACTTGGTGGTTTTTAGGCGAAAAAATTTGCAGGCAATGGGCTGGTGGCATTCCATTGTTCAATTCTGAGCAAGCTTATAAGGAAGCAAAGGAACTTATTAAATCAGGAGAGATAGTAGGAATTTTCCCTGAAGGCGGAACTAGAAGAACAAAAAACCCAAGAACAGGAGCAATAAGGCTTGCTCTAGACACAAAGACGCCTATTCTGCCAATTGGCTTGAAATCTTCTTATATGCCGTTTTGTTCTGCGCTAAATATTGGAAAATTGATTTATCCAAATAAGAATAAAGGCATAAAAAAACAAACATTGGAGTTGATGAAATATGTCTACAAATTGAGAAATGATATAAATTAATATATTATCTTCCTCAAATAGCTTAAAGCCCCTCCAAAAGCGCCAAACATTATTGTGCCTTCAATTCTTGTTTTTTTTGTCTTTAAAGCTTTTCTTAAACTGCCGTCAAAAATCGTATGTGCAGTCCCAATCTCAAAAAAGAAATGCGAATCTGAACCAGCTGTTTTTGCAATGCTTAGCTTATCAGCAGCATTATCTGCTTTTTTATTGTCTCCTGGCAAAGTTCTTGCATTAAAGCACTCAACTGCATCTATCTTATTTTTCACTTTTTCAAGAGGCAGTTGAAATTTATGATTGTGAACCAAAGTTGTTCTGAATGGATGGGCTATTACAATTAAAGCGCCTTGCTTTTTTGCTTCATCAACAGCTTCATAAAAGTCAATTGCATCGATTTTTTTATTCAAGTAATAAACCAAAACATCTCCATAATTTGTGCTTATTTCCTCTCCGATAATGACTTCAAAATCCTTGCCATTATTCAGCTTTTTTACTTCAAGAGCGCCTTTTATTTCATGATGGTCTGTTATAGCGATTCCATCCAATCTGCGCTTTTTTGCCAGCTTCAGTATTGTCTGCGGCTTTAGATTGCTGCACCTTGAATAATGAGTGTGCATATGCAAGTCATATTTCATCTTGTTTTAGAAAGATTATTTAAGCAGTTATAAATATTATGCCTTTTATGAAATTCAAATTCAACATCCCCAATAAAATAACCATAATAAGAGTTGGCTTGATACCATTGTTTGCAATAATTCTTCTGGTGGATGTACCTTACAAAAATTTATTGGCTGCTTTTGTATTTGGTATGCTTTCCATATCAGATGCAATTGACGGGTATTTCGCAAGAAAGAAAAGGCAGGTTACGGAATTTGGCAAGCTTATAGACCCTATTGCTGACAAGCTGCTGATTTCGACAGCATTGATTTTTTTGGTTGGAAAAGGCGTTGAGCTGTGGATGGCTGCTGCAATTATCGCCAGGGAATTTGTTATAACTGCAGTAAGAATTTACCTGCTGCCAAGCAAAATAGTCGTGCCTGCAAGCAATTTTGGCAAGGCAAAAACAGTTTTGCAGAGCATCGCAATTATATTTGTACTTCTGAATTTGCCTTTCAGCTGGTATATGATGCTTGTCGCTGTTCTGCTTACCCTTATTTCAGGGCTGGAGTACCTAATCAGGATAAGGGAAATGACTGGAAACAAGATAGTCAATTTGCCGAATACCATAACATTAGCCAGGTTTTTATTGATTGTTCCTTTTGTTTATTATTTTTTGAATTCAAAAATACATATTTCATTATTGATTTTTGCCTTAATAGCATTAAGCGATAAGCTTGATGGAATTTCAGCAAAACTGATGAACCAGAAAACAGAGCTTGGAAGCGGACTTGATTCATTTACAGACTGGACATTGATAATTGCAACATTTATGCTCCTAGTCACAAAGAATTATGTTGATATATTGTGGGTTGTGTTATTAGTTATACCATCAATAATCAGCGGCGTAATAAAAATGGCGTATGCCAAAAGGCAAAAAATTGTGCCTGTTACTTTTATAGCAAGACTAAGTGTAGGCTTGACTTATACAACAATAATCTCAATTTTGATAAATTTCAGGTATGCATTTTATTTGCTTGTAGTCACTGTTGCAATTGTTTATTTGGCAATGGTGAGTTATGTATTTAAAGCCTTAAGCATGCCTAAAAAAGCAATTAAAAAGAAAGCGCATTAACTTCTAACTAAGGAAGCTTTTTTATTCTGAATGATGAAATCATCAATATTCCAAGCACAAGATAGATGTATGGATAAAATTTAATTGGAGTGTTAAGAAAATAAGCTAATGGTATTATGATTCCATTCAATGTTATCGGCATCCCCTGAAAAGAGCCTTTCAAGTCCATTATGTTGTACCTTGCAAGCCTCAAAATGCCGCAGAAAAGGAAAATTGTAAATGCTATTATGCCAAATGTGATTTGCAATTGGTTTATATTTGATGCAAACTGCATAAGGCTAAATCCAAAAATTGCAGGCGCAACCCCAAAAGAAACTGTGTCTGCCAATGAGTCAAGCTCTTTGCCGAATACGCTTTGCTGACGCATGAATTTTGCGATTTTTCCGTCAAGATAATCAAAAATAACTGCTATTAATAATAAAAATGAAGCATATTTAAAATTATTGTCAATCGAAAATGTTATGCTTGCAATACCCAACGCTACATTTATCAGAGTGAACATATCAGCAAATTTCACTAGATTAATAATCCTGAACTCGTCTAAGTCAGTTTTTCTTCTTGCAAATCTAAATTCTGATTTGATAAGAGCGTAAATGCCGGAGGATACGGTAAGTGCTAGCGCAATATACATCAAAATCCAGTCAACTTCTCGATTGAGCATAGGCTGTATTAAAGCCATAAGCTGGAAGAAATAGCTTACTTTACCCAGTATTGTTGGTTTGAATTCTCTTCTTAAGTCCTTGTAAAGAAGTATTGTGCCTCCAATTATTGTAAGCATGTCCCTTGCAAGAATAATAAGAGTGACCCAGATTGGTATTATCCCCTTTATTGTAAGTATTGTTGCAGCAAGGTTAACGAGCAGTTTGTCAGCAAAAAAATCAATTATCGAGCGCAATTGCGAGGGATACCTTCTCGATATAAAATTCTCAAAGAATCCAACCAATGCAGTAAGAATGAAAATGAACAATGCTATATTTCTCCTGTTTAATATGAGCGATATTGCTACAACAAATGCTAATATCCACCTAAGCCATGTGACTGTAAAAAATATCCTTTCCCTTTTAATTCTTAATTTCATTTCCTTACTTCTCGCATACGTATACAAAAGAAGGGGGTATGTTTAAAGGGACAAAGCTTCTGTTTACTTTATTAAAATATGATTCAAGTATTTTGCCTAAACCATTTGTATACTGGAAAAGGATGAACTTTCCATTATCACACAAAGAATTTTTTACTTCATGAAGAATTGCTCTTTTTTTTGCATCTGGAAAATTAAGGAGTGGCAAGCCTGATATAATAAAATCTACATCTTGTATATTAAATATTTTTAAATTGTTATTTATTTTTTCTGCACTTGCATTTACAACAATCAATCTTTCATCAATTACATTTTTCTTTAGATAACTGCAAAATTGTTTATTTACCTCAAAGCAAAACAGCTTTGTATTTGGCTTGGATTTTTTAAGAATTCTCTTAGTAAAAGTTCCCAAACCAGGACCTAGTTCAATGATGTTTTTTGAATTTTTAAAGTCTATATTTTTTATAATTTCTTTTGTCAGGAATTTTGAGCTCGGAGCTACAGCTCCTACTTCTTTTGGATTTTTTATAAAATTTGACAAAAGCAATAACGAGTCTTTCATTTTAAATCAGCTATTATAGTTTCACCTGCTTTGACTTTATCATTAACCTTAACTTTTAAATCCACCCCTGCTGGAATTATAATAGTTGTCTGGCTTGACAAAGCTATCATGCCTATTTTTTCGCCTTTATTAACTTTTTGATTTTTTTTAACATAACACTTTATTCTTCTGGCAAGAAACCCTGCAATTTGTATAACTTTAACTTTTAGCTTTTTGTTCTCTATTATTATCTCATTTTTTTCATTTTCAAGACTCTTCTCTAGATTGTATGCCTCAAAGAATTTTCCTTTTGTGTACTTTACAGATTTTATAATGCCTTCTATTGGCGCTCTGTTTATATGAACGTCAAAAGGTGACATAAAAATAGAAATTACATAGCAGTTCTCTGCAATATCGGTTGTGAGGGTTTTCACTTTGCCAAATAATCCTTTTTTTATCTTTATGCTATTTTTGGATGTGTTTATTATGCTTATTATTCTGCCGTCTGCAGGCGCAACAATATTGTTGCCTTTTGGGATTGTTCTTTTAGGGTCTCTATAAAAGTTTATCAGGAACAAAACTAGAAGGAATAAAATAAATGCGATGCTTGTTACGAGTCCCCTCATGGTGTTTTTGTTTTTATTTGGGATTTAAATCTTTTTGCATATTCAAAATTTGGTTATATATATTGTGAAATTTATATTCAATAATATATTAGAAAGGTTTTTAATAAGACAAGTAACACAAGCTCATATGAAATTTACTGTATTAGATTGCTATACAGACGAGCCAGCAGGCTTAGGGGTTCCACCTTATCTTGGAACATACCCAAGATACATAGCAGGTTACCTAAATGAAGATGTTACTTATTTAACAATTGATGACTTAAGATTATGGAAGAAATACAATGGAATTGTTAAAGAAACAAAAATATCACAAAAAACCGATATTACAACATACAATTTAACAATCAATTACAAAAATGTTCAAAAAATATTGGAAAATACAGATACTTTGATTGTTGTTCTTGGAGTTCATGTGCCTGGGAAATACCTTTCTGCTGTGCCAGGCACTTTGCATGAAATAATTCCAATGATAATGGGTTTGAAATGCAGGAAAATATTGACAGGTCCAGCTGTTTTTGGCACTCAATTGTTTGGCGGCAGATTTTATGAGAAAGCGGATTTAAGCGTTTTTGACAAGGTTGATTATTCCATGTTCAATTTCTTGTATAAGGATGTTAAGGAGTACTCTATAAATGGAACTTCAATAATCAAGCAAATTCCAGACTACAGAATGATAGAGATTGAGACAGGGCATGGCTGCGATATCGGGAAATGCAGCTTTTGCACAGAACCCTTGAAGAATAATGTTGAGTTTAGGGAAAAAGAAGATGTTTTGAGAGAGATTGCTGAATTCTATAAATTAGGCGCAAGGTATTTCAGGCTGGGAAAGCAGACTTGTTTTTACACATTGCCTTATGCTGCTGAATTATTGAAAGAGATTCATTTCAATTGCCCTGACATTAAGGTTTTGCATATTGACAATGTGAATCCCGTGAAAGTTGTTCTTGATAAAAAGAATGATTTTTCCATTACAAAGGCAATTGTAAAGTATTGCACTTCTGGAAATATAGCTGCTTTTGGCATAGAGTCTTTTGATTTGGAGGTTGTGAAGGCAAATACACTAAATACACCACCTCAAATAGCATATGAAGCAATAAAAATACTAAACAAATACGGTGCAGAAAGAGGAGAAGACGGAATGCCAAGATTTCTGCCTGGAGTGAATATAATTTTTGGCTTAAGAAATGAAAGCAAGAAAACACATGAAGAAAACATGAAATGGCTGACTAGGATTTATGAGGAAGGCTTGATGCTTAGAAGAATTAACATAAGGCAAGTTGCAATATTTGAAGGAACTTCATTGTTCAATGAAGGCAAGGACAAATTCTTGAGGAAAAATAAAAAAATGTACTGGAAGTGGAGAAATGAAATAAGGCAACGAATTGACTGGCCAATGTTGCAAAGAGTAATTCCAAATGGAACAGTCTTGACTAATTGCTATGCTGAGATTTATGATGGGAATACAACATTTTGCAGACAGTTTGGAACATACCCAATAATTGTTGGAGTAAAAGGAAGATTGGAGTTGAAGAAGTTTTATGATATTGAGGTTACTGGGCAGATGTTACGTTCAGTGACTGGGAAGGTGTGTGTGGAGAGGGAAGTGGAGGTTTGAGATAAAACCGGTTATGTTATTTATTATATTCTTTGAATGATGGAAGTGTTTTTGATTCTTCTGAGGGAAAGCAGCCTTTGGAATTCACGATTGGCGAAAATCAAGTCATTCCGGGATTTGAGAATGGAATCAAGGAAATGAAATTAAATGAGGAAAAAACAATCAAGATTAGTGCGAAAGAGGCTTATGGCGAGAGAAATGAAAAATTAATCACTTCTGCCCCGAGAGACAAGTTTCCGCCTCAAGTAGAGGTTGGAGGAATGCTTGTTCTGAAAGGGCCAAATGGGGAAAGATTGCCAGCAACTGTCAAGGAAGTAAAAAATGATATTGTAACGATTGACATGAACCATCCATTGGCAGGAAAAGACTTGAACTTCAAGATTAAGATTGTCGCCGTGAACTGAAACTTTATTCTTTTGCATACTTCCTATGCGCGCTTACATAAGCCCTGAAGAAATAATTCACAAAATCGTACTCTGACTTCATAAGGGCATGATAATATGATTTTCTTTTCTTGTATTCAATTATAAGCAAGGGATATCTATTTTTTCGTAAAACATGGGCAATAATTAATCTTCCTATCCTGCCATTGCCATCACCAAATGGATGAATCTTCTCAAATTTGAAATGCGCTCTTGCTGCAAGCTCAACAGGGTTAAGTTTTGCTTTGTTTTTGTTGTACCACTCAAAAAAATCTTTAATAAGATTATTTATTTCTTGCCAATCAGGCGCTATGTAACCACCAACCCTTACTAGATAATCCCTGTACTTTCCAGCTATATCCTGTTTTGTGTCAGCAAATACCTCTTTATGCCAGAGCAATATTAAACTGCTTGACAATTCCTTTTCCTCATTCAATACCTTAAAGAACACTTTGGAATGGTTGATTGTTTCCTGCACATCCCTTAAAGGCTTGTTAGGAGCTATTTTGTTCTTGATAATGTCTTCCGTTTCATCCGACGTAATAGTTGAGCCCTCTATGGCATTTGTATTATATGTAAATGATATCGACAAATCAATTAGTATTTTTTTCTTTATAGACTCAGGATAGCGCTTCCATTCCCTGTGGAAGCTTTTCTTTATCATCTTCAGCTTCTTTATTATACCCTCCTGCATGCATTCCTGCAAAAAAGCCTCTTTTGTTTCTTCTATGGTGCCGGGAATTTGCTTGCCTAAGTATTTCTCGCGATGCACTACTTTGCCATCTATCCTAAAAGAATGCGCCAGGTAATAATACCCCTTATGCTTGATAGTGTCCATAGAATATCTATACAATTACATTTATTTAAATTTTTCGATTTTTGACAAAAAAGTAATTGTATTAATTATCTGCTAAAATCTATACAACGAAACCTATTTAAACAGTTTTCTTATCTCAAAACTTATGCCTCTGTAGCTCAGACATGCATTAGCATGGAGCAATAGGTGGAGCGTACGGCTGTTAACCGTAAGGTCACCAGTTCAAGTCTGGTCAGAGGCGTTTGGGCCTGTAGTTCAGTCTGGTTAGAATGCTCGACTGATAGCTTCTCCAGACAGAGATCGAGTGAAGCTCAAAAAAGCTCTCGAAGTCATCGGTTCAAATCCGATCAGGCCCACTTTTTTTCAATATGCATTTAATTAGTACAAAATTTTTCTAATGAAATATTTTTATTTATGCCAAAAAATCTTTTAACTACCACAAAGTTTAAATATAAGTTATTATTTTAAAATAGCAACACTTTTGTTTATAAAAAATAGGAGGGGTAAATAATGAATTTTAAAACAAAGTCTTTGGCTGTTTTGCTTATAATTTCTATGTTCTTGTTGAGCGGTTGCGAAGTTTACAAAACCCTTTATGGAGCTGCACCTAAGGAAGCTGCACCCACACCTAAAGAAGCGGAAAAAGTTATCAGATTAGAAGGCGAAAGCGCCAAAGATCCCTCAAATTCAGCAAAAGAAGCATATTCAACAGCAACACCAACAGCGCATGACCCATTCAAAGTTGGAGAAAATCCTCTAGGCCCATTTGATAAAGGCAAATTACTTGGATTTACATTGCAGCAATGGCTGTCTGCATCAGGAATTGGAATTTACAGCGTTGACGATGAAAATGCAGAGATTGACTTATCTTTCAAAAATCTTGTGCCAAATGGAGTCTATACATTATGGTGCTCCAGAATCACATTCCCTCCTAATCCAAACATTGTAGACATGCCTTGCGGAGCAGAAGACGGCTCGGAAAATAGTTTCACAGCAGACGACAAAGGCTCAGGCTCATTCTCGTTAAAGCTCAAGCCATTAGAAGCAAGCACCAAGGAAACAGCTTCAATGGTAGCATTGGCTTATCACAGCGACGGCAAGACATATGGTGAATCACCAGGCGATTTTGGCTCAAATACCCATGTGCAGATATTTTTTATGATGCCTGTGCCAACAAGCAATGCAACAAAATTCCAGGTTCCAATCAAGTTTGTTAATCACATAGATGCAGGATTACCAGAGCAGGATGTTTTTGTTGAAGAAGAGAAAAAAGAAGAAATGAAAAAGGAAGAAGAAGTAATGGAAAAAGAACAAAAGCCACCTGTTACTGGCGAGGTGACTAAAAAAGAAGAAAAAGTTGAAGTATCAAAAGAAAAGCCAGTTGTTATAGTAGTGCAGGAAACAGAGCTTGTAAGCTTGTCACCGCAAGCTGAAGATCCTGACAAAGATACTGATTTGGTTTTTACATTTACCTCACCCTTAAATGAAAATGGGGAATGGCAAACAAACTATGGGGATGCTGGCGAGTACACTATTACCCTTACAGCATCGGATGGAGAATCAACAGCATCTCGAGATATTTTGATAATTGTAAACAAGAAAGAGGAAACTCCAACAATTGACAGCGCAAAGCCAATTGAAAGCGGCTTAGCAATTGATGAAACAAAGGCTGTTGAGTTTAGCGTTGCTGCAAGCGATTTGAACAAGGACACTTTAACATACTCATGGAAGCTTGATGGAGTTGATGTTGGTAATGAAGACACTTACACTTACGCTTACCAATCAACTTATGATGATTCAGGAACACATACTGTAAAGGTTGATGTTTCAGATGGGTTGTCAAGCGCAAGCAAGATATGGTCCGTAGATGTCAAAAATGTGAACAGGAAGCCAGGTTTGGAGAAAATAGATGACATAAAAACCAAAGAAACTGACAAGATAACAATAACTGCATTGGCAACAGACGATGACAAAGACACAATAACATACTCAATAAGCGACAAGAGATTTACACAAGAAGACAATGTATTCACATGGCAAACTGACTATGACAACGCAGGCACTTATGAAGTTACTTTAAGCGCAAACGATGGTCAAGATACAACAGAGCAGCAATTTAAGGTTACTGTTGAGAATGTAAACAGGGCTCCTGTTATAATAGACATAATCCAGAAAAAATAATCTTATTTTTTATTTTCTTTGTTATGGGGGAATAAATGAATAAAAGAGTTGCATTATTGGTAACTATATTTTTGGTGCTCCCCTCTATTGTTTTTTCTATTACCATTTTTACAGTTCAGGAGACAGAAAAAGTAAGCTTGCAGGCAAATGTGACTGATCCAGACTTTGACAACCTTATGACAACATACACATCGCCTTTAAATGAAAGTGGGGAATGGCAAACAAACTATGGGGATGCTGGCGAGTACACTGCAACAGTAACTGTTTCTGATGGGGCAATAAGCGTGTCAAAAGACATGCTCATTGTTGTGGAAAAAAAGGAGGAAAGCCCTAAGATTGATTCCTTTACCCCAAAACAAGATGTACTGGACATAAAAGAAGCAGAATCAATTGACTTCAAAGTTTCGGCAAGCGACTTAAACAAAGACGAATTAAGCTACGAGTGGTTTTTGGATGATAAAAAGGTAAAAGATAGTCAAGAATATACTTATGACACAACATACAATGATGATGGCAGCCATGAAATAAGGGTTGAAATTTCTGACGGAACAGCAACAATAAGCAATGAATGGACTGTTAATGTGGAAAATGTTGATGTTGAGGAGTTGCTTAATGGAATAGGGGATGTTACTGCCAATGAAAATGAGGTTGTTAAATTAAGGCTTCCGAATTTTGAAAAATATGGATTAAGCTACTCAATTTCAGAGCCTCTGGGCAGCAAAAACGAGTGGAAAACAGGCTATGACGATGCTGGCACTTACAAAATAAAGGTTCATGCAGAGGGAAAAGGATTTAACGATGATAAAACTGTAAAAGTTGTTGTTAATGATGTTGACAGAACTTTAATTTTTGACAGCATAGGAAACAAGGTTTTAAATGAGAATGAAGAGCTTGTCATAACTTTGAATGCCAACGACCCTGATGGCGATGAAATCACTTATTCTGCAAATAATATGCCAAATGGGGCAGAGTTTGAGGGAAATGTATTTACGTGGAAAACAAGCTATGACACTGTTAAAAAAGGAGGTTTTGTTGACAGAGTAATCGATAAATTTAGAATATTAAGCAAGAGCTTTTATATCCAGTTTTCTGCTTCCTCCAAGGATAAAAAATTAGTACAAAATGTTATTATAACTGTCAAGGATGCAGACAGGGCTCCTGTGCTTGAAGATATGGAGCCTATAACAATAAATGAGGGCGATACATTAAAGATTGCTCCAAAGGCATATGACCTTGATGGAGACAAAGTAAAGCTGAGTTACTCAGGATTTATCAGTACAGATACTTTCAAGTCAGGCTTTGACGATGCAGGCACCTATTATGTCAAAGTGACTGCAAGCGATGGATTGCTTGAAACCTCAAAGTTTGTCCAGATAAACATCAGTCAGAGCAATCGCGCGCCAGCATTCAGCAAAATCAAAGAAATAAAATCAAGAGAAGGAGATAATATTGCTGTCTTGTTAAATGCCAACGACCCTGATGGCGATGAAATCACTTATTCTATGGATAATCCGCCAGAAGGCTCCTCGCTAAAGGGAAATGCGTTCCTGTGGACGCCTTCCTACAGCTTGGCAAATAAAAAAGAAACAACAAAATTTGACTTGGTGTTTGTTGCAAGCGATGGCAAAGCGCAAACAAGGCAGATTGCAAAGGCAGAAATAAGCGATAAAAACAGAGCTCCAAAAATAATCAATGCCACTAAAAGCATTGCTGCAAAAGTAAATCAGCCTGTGCTGATGTCTGTCAAGGCAGCTGATGATGATGGGGATGAACTGGCTTATACTTGGAACTTTGGATTTTTAGAGAAGTACAAGGCAACTGCAATACACCAAAGAATTTTTACAAGCAGGGGGGCAAAAACCGTTAAAGTTATTGTAAGCGACGGAATTGACAAAGTTGAGCAGTTGATTAATGTGAATGTGGTTTGA
>JAGVYA010000054.1 GCA_018303505.1 Candidatus Woesearchaeota archaeon | reverse complement strand
CTATGCAAAACAAAGAAGTGCTGTTTAAGGAAATTGTGTATAATGCAAACAGATTGATTAGTTATTTTATAGACTTCCTGAAGGAAGTCTACTGAGCTCCTTAATCAATTAATCTGTCTTAACTGTAAAGTTTTGCACTAACATTTAAAAATGAAAACTATACTCTAATCAATATGGGTCACTTCAAACAAGCTTGTGCTGAAATATTTGAGGAGATAAAGAGAAAAAATCCAAAAACACAGCACGAATTAAACCAAATAAAATTAAGGATTTTAAGTAAATACAAAACTAATGGAAAAATGAGCTACACGCCAAAAAATGCAGACATTTACTTTGCTGCTCCTGAAGAAGAAAGAGAAAAATTCAAAGAATTGCTTTCTTTAAAGCCAGTAAGAACAATTAGCGGAGTTGCTCCGATTGCATTGATGTCAGAGCCGTATCCTTGCCCGCACACAATGAAAGGCATAGGGCCCTGCACCTATTGCCCAGGAGGACCTGGCTCTGTATTTGGAGATGTTCCGCAAAGCTATACCGGAAAAGAGCCATCAACAAGAAGAAGCATAAGGAACAATTACGATCCTTATCTTGTAGTTTTTAACAGGCTTGAGCATTATGTTGCGATGGGCAAAGTGCCAGACAAGGCTGAAATCATAATTCAAGGAGGAACATTCACTTTTTTTCCAAAGGCATATCAAGAATATTTTGTTAAATATGCCTTAAAGGCAATGAATGATTTCTCAAAACTATTTTTTGACAATAATGGAAGTTTAGATATTTTAAAATTTAAACAATTCTTTGAACTGCCAAGGGTGATGAATGAAGAAGATAAAAGGATTAAAAGAATACAGCAAAAATTATTGCATATCAAGAATTTGGATTTGAATGATTTAGATGTCAAGGAAGAAGTTGAAGGGTTGTTTTTTAAAGATAACGTTATTGATGTTGAAATTAAAAATAATGCGTTAGGTAAGATAGGAGATAATAATCAAAATGGAATAACTGTGTCGACACAAAATCTATCACTAAACATTATTGAAAATCAAATTCAAGACGCAAACATGTTAGCAATTAAAAAAATACAATTAAAACTAAAAACTGAAGATAATCAAAATTTGACATTAAAGCAAATCCAAAAGGAAAATGAGACTTCTTTTATAAGATGCGTTGGCTTGACAATAGAAACAAAAAGCGATTTTGGCAAGCTTTATCACGGCAACTTAATGCTGGAATTAGGCTGCACAAGAGTTGAGATAGGAATTCAAAGCATTTATGATGAAGTGCTTGAAGTCACAAATCGCGGCAATACAGTTGATGACAACATAGAATCAATAAGAATTCTGAAGGATTTGGGATTTAAAATAAACTGCCATTATATGCCTGGACTGCCCCACACAACAAAAGAAATGGATTTGAATGGCTTAAGGCAGCTTTTTGAAAATCCTGATTACAGGCCTGATATGCTAAAAGTGTACCCGTGCATGGTTATGGAAGGCACAAGTCTTTATGATGACTGGAAAGCTGGAAAATTTACGCCTCTTACAACAAAAGAAGCAGTAGAGATAATCACAGAGGCAAAGAGGTATATGCCTGAATACGTGAGAATCGTTCGAATACAGCGCGACATACCTACTTATGTTACATCATCTGGAGTAGATAGAACTAACTTAAGGCAATATGTTGAAAAGTTGTGCATTGAAAAGAACACAAAGTGCAGATGCATACGGTGTAGGGAAGCTGGCTTTCACATTAAAAACAATAAAAAAATCAACTTTAACAATATACAAACAATAATTACAGAATATGAAGCATCTAATGGAAAGGAATTTTTCATTGCAGCAGAAGACTTGGAAAATGACGTTTTGTTTGGGTTCTGCAGGCTAAGATTTCCTTCACAATTCTTAAAAGAAGAGATAACCCCATCATCCGCATTGATAAGAGAGCTTCATGTTTTCTCTTCTGCTGTGCAGATAGGCAGAAAAGATGAGGAAAGCTTCCAGCATAGGGGCATTGGAAAATCACTTTTGATGAAAGCAGAGGAAATTGCAAAGCAACATGGCAAAGATAAGATAGTGATTATATCAGGCACTGGAGCAAGAGAATATTTCAGGAAGCTTGGGTATAATCTTGAAGGTGTTTATATGGTTAAGAAGTTGTAAAATTCAGGTAAACAAAATGGTGCAAGATTCTTATTTCATCCCAACTATTGATGAATTGGTAGCTGCTTACAAAAAGTCTAAATGGAAATTAATTGAGGTTCTTCAAGAGTTAAAGGGAGACGCCAAAGTAGGTATTGGATTAGGTGGTGGGAGTAATAAGTTCCCGCTCCATATAGGTGTTTTAAAGTATCTTGAGGAGGAGGGAATTCAAATAGATGAAATTATAGGTGTATCTTCTGGTGCTATTGTCGGTGCACTTTATTTTGTTTTTCGCGAAAAATATGGGAATCTTGCTGCTCATCAAATGGAGAGTTATTTAAGGAAACTGTTAGAGGGTAAAAAATTGTTTGAATTTCTTGGACTTAGTAAACTGCCTGATAAAGGAGGCTTTATCAAACCATCTCTTATAGATAAAGTTCTGGAGGAAAATCTTGGAGACAGGATATTTCACCATGCAACTGGTTTATATGTGGTAGCGCATGACTTAATAAGCCGCAGAGATATAGTATTTGGGGAAGTTGAAAAGGATTATCCTATAAGAAAAGGAGTAAAAGGGAGTTATTCCATTCCACTTTTCTTCCAACCTTTTATTGATGAAGAGAAGAATTTTGTTTTAGTTGATGGCGGCACAATAAGAAAATCACCTTTCCTAGATCTTTATTCTCATAGATTAACAGTCAGAATTTGCGTTTTTCTTGGTTACGACACAGCACCGCAACTTCTTTACCCGCATAAAGTAACAGGTTGGGAAAGGATTAGAGTAGGTAAAAGGTTAAAAGGAGCTTTGGCTCAAGATTTAATGGGGGCACAAATGGCAAGTGCTGATAGAGAAGTGCATGACTTGAAATTAGATGCACGTTTAACTACTGGCAGAAGCGAGCGGGAAATTCGAGATGGTAAACAGCCAGGCTTAGTTTTAATAACACCAAATCACGAATATTTAAGCCTAACCGAAGGAATTCGTCCAGAAATGGTTGATGCTGGCTATCAAGCAGCAAAAAAGGCATTTGAAGCGTATAGAAAAGCAAGACCTAGCTACATCAAATTAATACGCCAAGGCGGGGCATTAATTGGAAAACAAAATCCAGTTTTACAAAAATTTTAATATATTTGCTATTTCTTGTTTATTAATGGAACAACAAACATCAAAATTCATAGAATTCAAACCCAAATTCATCGAACGTTATTCTAAACTAACAGATTGGGAAGAATTCAAAAAAATCTCATTGTCTTTCTTAAGACGCTCGATAAGAGTCAATACCCTAAAAATCTCAATAAAAGAATTAAAACAAAGATTGGAAAACAAATGGGATTTAGAGCAAATACATTGGTGCAAGGAAGGATTCTGGATTGAGCATTCCAAAAAGGAAAGAAGGGACATTGGCAATTTGATCGAGCATTCTTTGGGTTATTTCTACATCCAAGAAGCAGCATCAATGATTCCTCCAATTGTTTTAGAGCCAAAACCAGATGATATTATTTTGGATATTGCTGCTTCTCCTGGAAGCAAAACAACTCAGATAGCGCAGTACATGCAGAACAAAGGCATTTTGATAGCAAATGACTATACATATGAAAGGATGAAGCCATTGTCAATAAATCTGCAGAGATGCGGCGTTACAAATGCTGCAATAACTTTAATGGAAGGTCAATGGTTCAAAAAATCAGGAATTGAATTTGACAAAGTGCTTGTTGATGCGCCTTGCTCCGGCACAGGAACAATAAGGAAAAGCTTGAAAACAATAGGCATCTGGAACCCTGATATGGTAAGAAGGCTTTCAATAACTCAAAAGCAGCTTATAGAAACTGGATTTAATTTATTAAAGGAAGGTGGTGTTTTAGTTTATTCAACATGCTCTCTTGAGCCAGAAGAAAATGAAGAGGTTGTCAGTTTTTTGATTAATAAATATGAAAATGCAAAATTAGAAGAGATAAAATTAAACTTGAAAAAGAGTTATGCAATTCTAGAATTTGAAAACAAAAAATACAATGAGGAAATCAAAAAATGCTTAAGGATATGGCCTCAGGATAATGATACTGAAGGTTTCTTTGTAGCCAAAATCAAGAAATCATAAAAATGATATAAAGAAACTAACGAACGAGCATAGAGACTGAGATTAGGTTTTTCGTGGCGAAGCTCCGAAAAATTTAGAATAACTAACTTAACTTTCATCATTACCTATGGCTTCTTCTAGAAATAATGTATCAATATACCTAATGGCAGCTTTTTGTTCGAGTAGTTCTTGTCTTGGGTTCACTTTATCCAAAGCTGATGCAGGTATAGTTAGATATACACCACTAGAAGTCTCCAAACAAACCCATTCTCCTCTATCGACAGCTTTTCTGATTGAGTCATAGTATCCAGTTTCATTTTTGGATTTGTTTCCTTCAATAAAATCTTGCCATGGAATAACTCTCGCATAAACTGGACCGTGAGATTTTACAATATCGCCAATTTGTAATCTTAAATAATCATTCCTTGGTTTTCTCCATCCGCTTAAAATTGACCTCAAGTTGGATATTGCCATTTTTACGATTCAAGGTAAAAACATTGGATATTTAAACTTTGTTGAGTTGAATTTTTATTTATTGGATTTTTCCATTATTTGATTTTGTATTGATTTTATTGTTGATTTATTTTATTAAATAATATGTCTTGTGGGTTTGTTGATAATAGGAATAATAAAATAAAAACAAATAGGGTTTAACGCTAAGTTGACAGTATTGCCTAACTTAAAAAAGGAGTAATCAGCATAATAAAGATTAGTGCTTCATATAAAAGTAGGTTCAAATTAAATCAAAATTGCGGCAATGGGATTACTTAGTCAAAGTTTCTTCAATGCTTTTTCCAGCTCTAGCTCGAAGATATATATTTGCTTGAGCATATAAATCTACAAATTGGGCACGGACTGTTTCATACAAATCAAGCGGATTAGGTAACGATGGAGGAACTCCAAATGTTACAAGTGCAGTCAACCTATCCATATATTCTTGAAATTCTCCAGCAAAGTTAAAAGGAACTTCTGCCTTTTCATAAGCTCTCTTCAAATGGGTAAACATAAAGCTGATTGTGATCCATAATTCCTTTAAATAAACACCACTCCTGAGAAGATCAGAAATATCTGATGGGTACATTTGTTGTGGTCGAGTTTTTGATAACATACTTAAGCCCTTCCCTTTAAAGCCCTGCCATTTCCATTAAGCTGCAGTTCCTTAATCTTTGTTCTCAAGAAATCAATGGTCTTTGTATTATCCTGATGGTTTAATATGTTTCCGCATTCCGGGCATCTGTAATCAAGGTCAACAGCCTTTTCAAATCCAACCCTGATGCACGCATTTGGGCATAAGTAAAAATTGCCAACATTTGCTTCTTCTTCCTTAAGCCTGACAGAATACTTAGCAAGCTTTTCCTTATTTGTCTTGTCCAACAATTCCTTGACCTTTTTCTTGTTGAATGTCCAATAGCTTATGTACCATCCTTTCTGCCTGTCCTTTTTCCTGTAATAGCTCACAAGGTTATGGTTAAAAAGCCTGTAAAGAATGTTCCTTACCTCATGTATGTCCCTGTCAACTTTCTCAGCTATCTTAAAGTCAGAAATATTTTTTTTGTCTTTGAGATACTCAATTATCTTGATTGAGTCTTCTCCAATTACTTCCTTGATAGTGTCGTATATTTTTGTGTTTGTTAGCTTCATTTTCACCCTAATGTGAAATATCCCGCCTTTTAAGGTTGAGCGCAGAAGAAAAGAGGTGATATAAAAACTCCTACACCCCCTTAAAAGGTTGGGATAAATTAAAAATGTCAAAAATTTATGAGATTTTTGAGCATTCCCGAAAACCTCAGGTTTTCGATAACATTAAAATATGATTATCCCTATTCTTTACACTCTGCCTTTCCACCCCGTTTTTCCAATATAATGATTATTAATTAGTATAAATGCAATAGGTTTAGAAGACTATTGCAGACGTTAAGAGGACTTGTTATATATAAACTTTATTATTATATAGTATATATATTTTGAAATATATATTTAATAGTATAGCTTATATTTAAAGCTTTGGATTTTTAATAAAAGATTTTTATATCAAAATACATTTCCATTAGCAATGGGAAGGGAAAAAAGCTGTGGAGCAATTGTCTTCAAAAGGCTCAAAGACGGCATTAAGTACCTTCTACTTCATTATGAAGCAGGGCATTGGGATTTTCCTAAGGGAAATCAAGAAAAAAATGAAAAAGATGAGCAGACTGCTGCACGGGAAATCAAAGAAGAAACCGGAATTGAAGATATTGAGTTTGTGGACGAATTTAGAGAAACAATAAATTATTTTTATAAAAAAGGCGAAGAAACGATCTATAAGGAAGTTGTTTTCTTTCTTGCACAATCA
>JAGVYA010000053.1 GCA_018303505.1 Candidatus Woesearchaeota archaeon | reverse complement strand
ATGTAAGGACTCCAATAACCCAAGCCGGTTTTTGGCCCTTCAATTCTGCCAAACCATTTTTCAAAGAACATGATATGCTCTATCCTATGTTTTGGAGGCGAACTTGGATTTTCATCAGCATATCCTATTGTTATGATGCCCTGCACATTGACATGCTCTGGCAGATTGCAAAGCCTTCTTATCTCTTCCTCGTCAAAGGCACCTACCCAGCAGGAGCCTAAGCCGAGAGAATGTGATGTCAAAAGCATATTTTCAACTGCAGCAGCAGCTCCTTGAATTGTATAAAGCCTTGCGCCTCTTGTGCCATAATATCTCTCTGCTTTTTCTGGCTCGCCAACAACTACAATATGTACAGGAGCGTCCTGCATCCAGTATTGCTGCACACTCGCTTCTGCAATTGCTTCTCTTTTAGCTTCGTTCTTTACAACAATAAACTTCACATTGAATATATTTCCTGCAAATGGGGCATACTTGCCAGCCTGCAGAATCTCAACAACATTGTCCCATGGCACAGGCTTGTCTTTGTATTTTCTTATAGATCTTCTTGTCCTTATGCAATCAAAAACTTCCATAATTGATTTTTGGATAAGGATATTTAAATAGTTAACTGAAATATACAACTAATTAATAAAATTAATAAACAATAAAGAACATCTTTATATTATGGAATACTCAAAGTTAGTTGAAGTTTACGAGCAATTAAATAAAACAACAAAAAGATTGGAGAAAACGCATATTATTTCAGAGTTCTTAAGAGAGGTTAGCGCTGATGATATGGAGCATGTGATGCTTCTTCTTGAAGGAAGGGTATTCTCAAATTATGATGCCAGAGAAATTGGAGTTGCTTCAAGGTTGATGTTAAAGTCTCTAGGTGTTGCAACAGGCATAAGTGTTGACAAAATAGAAAATGAATGGAAAAAGCAAGGCGACTTGGGCTTAGTAGCTGAAGCTATTGTCAAAACAAAAAAGCAGGCAACTTTGCATTCAACAAAATTAACTGTGAAAAAAGTTTTTGATAATTTAAGAAAACTGGCAGAACTTAAAGGTGAGGGAACTGTTGAGAGGAAAACTCAGCTTATAGCAGAGCTTCTCACATCTGCAAAACCAATTGAATCAAAATATATTGTTAAAACTGTTCTTGGTGAAATGCGAATCGGAGTTGGAGAGGGGGCAATGCGAGATGCGATAGTATGGGCTTTCTTTGGCAATAAAATTGGAATCAAATATACAAGAGAGATGAATGACATTGAAGTTGAGGATAGGGAAATATACAACAAATACGCTGATGCTGTTCAGCACGCTTATGATGTTACAAATGAGTTTGCATTAGTTGCAAAAGCTGCAAAATCAAAAGGCTTGGAGGGGCTTGGAAATATAGGAATGAAAGTCGGCATTCCTATCCAGGTAATGCTTGCATTGAAATGCGATACAATTGAAGAGGCTTTTGAAACTGTTGGAAAACCAGCTGCTATAGAATTTAAATACGATGGATTTCGAATTCAGGGGCACAAGGATGAAAAAGGAAACATTAGATTGTTCACAAGAAGGCTTGAAGATGTAACAGCCCAATTTCCAGATGTTGTTGAATTTATCAAGAAAAATGTCAGAGGCAAAAGCTTCATTATAGATTCAGAAGCAGTTGGCTATAATAAAAAAACAGGCAAGTATCTTCCATTCCAAAATATTTCCCAAAGAATCAAGAGAAAATATGACATTGATAAAATGTCTCAGGATTTTCCTGTTGAGGTCAATGTCTTTGACATAATAAACTATGAAGGCAAAAGCATGATTAATGAGGAGTTTGAGAAAAGAAGAAAATTGCTGGAGAAGATAATAAAGCAAGAGCCGAAAAAAATTGTGCTTTCAAAGAGCAAAATAGTCTCTGACAAAAAGGATGTTGAGAAATTATTCAAGGATGCTATCAATGCAGGAAATGAAGGATTGATGTTTAAATCGCTTAATGCGCCTTACAAGCCAGGAGCTCGCGTAGGTTACATGATAAAGTTCAAGCAGATTATGGAGACTCTTGACTTGGTTATTACAGGCGCGGAATGGGGTGAAGGCAAAAGAGCAAAATGGATGAGCAGCTACCGTATAGCATGCATCGATGAAAGCGGCAATTTTGTTGAAATAGGCAAAGCAAGCACTGGATTGAAGGAAAAGGAAGAAGAGGGGTTAAGCTTCATGGAAATGACAAAAATTCTAAAGCCGTTGATAATAAGCGAGAAGGGAAAAGAAGTGAAAGTAAAACCAAAGATAGTGATAGAAGTTGGCTATGATGAAATACAAAAATCTCCTACTTATGAGGGTGGATTTGCGCTAAGATTTCCTAGAGTTCAAGGCCTTCGCCAGGATAAAGGTCCGCATGAGGCTTCTACTTTGGATTACGTGAAAAAATTATATGCTGGACAGAAGAAGAGTTAATTTATTTTCCCCCAAACCTTTAAATACCATCTAAAAATCCATATTCTAAAATGATAGTCGGCTTTGGTTTCACGAAATTAAGCGCTGAGAAGAAGGAAGTGGCAAAAGGAAAGATTGACATAAACAACAATGTCAGCATTAAAGACATTAAAGAAGACAGTTTTTCTTTGGGCAACAACAACCAAAATGTTCTAAAGTTTATTTTTGAATTTACCTCAAAATATGAGCCAAATATAGGCAATATTCTTTTTGAAGGCGAGCTTCTTTACATGGAAGATCCAAAGAAAGTCAAGGAAATACTAAGTTCTTGGAAAAAAGACAAGAAAATACCAAAAGAGATTATGGGTGGCTTGCTCAACACAATACTCACAAAATGCAATGTCCAAGCCTTAATCTTGAGCCAGGAAATCAATTTGCCTCCACCAATTCCAATGCCAAAGGTGCAAATTGCAGCACCTGACAAAAATTATATTGGGTAAAAACTTATTATAATATGACTAATCTACTTGAAAAATGGGGTATTGGACTTGGTGGTATTTCTCTTCTTATAGGTATTGTAAGTGTAGGTGTAAGTATAAGTGGCCCAATGGACATTTTTACTCGTTTAATAGTCTTTTTGCTCGGTTTGATTATTATATTCGGCGGTTTATATTGGTTAATAAGATGTATAAAGAAACGAGAACTAGAAACAAATGAAACCAAATTGATTATAATATTAAGATCAAGGGCTTTTTGGATTTTTCTTCCATTTTTATTAAATATAATTATTGGTTATTTATTTTTGTTTAGTACTAAAGATATAGATTGGGTACCATTTATGGTTATATATTTGCCTTATTTTTTACCAGTTGCTTTCATTAGCATTTTTAGAATTGAAAATGATGCTCTCGGTCTTAGTGTTTTATTTTTGTTTTACGCCGGTTTCACTCTATTTTTAATAAAGATTAAGTTAATGGATACAAAGAAACTTCTTTTATTAAGTTCACTAACATTTTTAATTATGGTAATTAGCATATTCAAGATATTTTCTTCGTTACACTAATTGATAAAAATTAAATTGATTAGGGTAAAACAATTCTTACAACATAATCAAAACATTTATAAAACAATGTTTCTATCTTAAAGTTGTCATAAAATGGTCGACAAAGAACTAAAACTGAAAGTCGCAGAAGCTATACAGGATGACGTAAACAAAGGCATAGTTAGAATTGACTCTGGATACTTAAGCGAAGTAGACATCAAGCCAGGCGACATAGTTGAGATTGAAGGCGAGAGAAAGACAGTAGCAATAGCCGACCGCTCTTATCCTGGAGATATTGGATTAAACATCATAAGGATGGATGGCATAATAAGAAAGAATTCGAAAACAGGAATTGGGGAGATAGTAAGAATAAGAAAAGCGCTTGTAAAAGAGGCAAAAAAAGTTATAATAGCGCCTGCAAGAAAAGGCATTGTTATAAGAGCTTCTCCTGAAATTTTTAAGCAAGGCTTGCTTGGAAGAGCTGTTGTAAGAGGCGACATAGTAAGCTTAGGGGGAGCAAGGAGAAGAAAAACAACAATGATGAACAACCCATTCTTTGATGAAGATATTTTCAGCATTTTGGATGAGAGCATGATGGGAATCGGATTTGGAGACATAAAATTTGTTGTTGTTGACACAAACCCAAAGCAAGCAGTCATTATTCTGGATCAAACAGAGATTGAATTCAGGTCAGAAGCTGTTGAGATTGAGGAAGAAAGAGTTCCAGACATTACTTATGAGGATGTTGGCGGACTGGAAGATGAGATAAAAAAAGTAAGAGAAATGGTAGAATTGCCATTAAAGCATCCTGAGATATTTGAAAGATTAGGCATAGAAGCGCCAAAAGGAGTTCTGCTGCATGGGCCTCCTGGAACTGGAAAAACATTGCTTGCAAAAGCTGTTGCAAATGAAACAAACTCGCATTTTATCCTGATTAATGGCCCAGAGATAATGTGTATTGACGGTGATACAAAGATATTAACAAATCCTAAAGGGTGCATAAAAGCAAAAAACATTTTTGATAGTGCTGCGAAAAATGGCAAGATAGAAGGAGATAAAATAAAAGTTATTAAATTAAAAAATCCAATATCAACATTTGGCATAGATAAAGAAGGAAAAATTACGAAAGCTAAAATAACCCACGTTACAAAATTAAGAGCACCTTCTTATGAAGTAAAATTTAGTGACGGCAATACTTTAATTGTTTCTAATAACCAGCCATTTTTAGTTTATGATAATGGAAACTTGATATGGAAGAGATTAGAGGAATTAAAAGAAGGAGACTTAGTTGCAAAATTAAATAAAGTCAAAATTAAAGAAATAAGCTATAAAATTAACTTTTCAATGAAAAATTTAGTGAGTAAGGGTGATTTTTATGCGATTAAAAGCAGAAATTTATCAAGAAGCAATTGGGTAAAATTACCTAAAAAAACTTCTTCTGAACTAATGGAATTTTTGGGTTTAGTTATGTCGGATGGCCATATTGATGAAAGAAAAGAAAGCATTGTTTTTTCCAATAATGATGCGTTATTAAGAGATAGATTTAAGGAGTTATCTAAAAATTTATTTAATCTTTATAACTTAAAAGAATATAAAGATGGAAGAGTTGTGATTTACTCTAAACTGTTATCTGAATATATAAATAAATTAGGAATTGATGCAGGAAAAAAAGAAAGTAAAATACTTTCTTATTTTTTTACATTGCCAGAAGAAGAGATAAAATCTTTTGTTAAAGGCTACTTTGATGGAGATGGATGTGTAGCGATGTCCCCATTTAAGACAAAAGATGGCAAGGAAGTTAATTATCCAACTCCCAAGATTTTTTGCAAATCAAGAGAGTTTCTGCAAGAACTTCAATCTTTAATTCAATTAAGATTAGGAATTTCTACTAAGCTCAACCCTCATAAAACTCAAAAGGGTTTGATGTATGAATTAGTAGTAAGGGGTCATGAAGGCAGAAAGAAATTTTTGTCAATTGGAAGCGCTTCTTCAAAACTAAAGAAGATAGTAAAAATCAATTTAAATCAAAAAATAAAGGAATTCGAGAACATACCAGTTCCAAATCATTTGGTTAGATCAATAAAGGAAAATTTATTGTATAAATATTTCAGAAATAATGATTATTACATCTATGGAAAAGGAAAATTTACAAGATACTCTTTAAATAAACTTTTTAATCTGGCTAATAAATATGGAGTTATAGACACTAATCTAATTCAAGAATTTAACTTGCTGAATAGGAAGGATATAGGATGGGAGCAAATAAAGAATATAAATTTTGCTGGAGAAAAGGAATTGTATGATTTCTCTGTTGATAAGGATAATTTTGTAACCCAAAATTTGTTACTACTGCACAATTCTAAATATTACGGTCAGTCGGAGGAAAACCTTCGTAAGAAATTTGAGGAAGCTGAGAAGAACGCTCCATCTATAATATTTATTGATGAGATTGACGCAATTGCCTCAAAGAGGGAAGAAACAAGGGGAGAAGTTGAAAGAAGGGTTGTTGCGCAATTGCTTGCCTTGATGGATGGCTTGCAGTCAAGAGGCAAGGTTGTTGTGATTGCAGCAACAAACGTTCCGAACATACTTGATCCTGCGTTAAGAAGGCCAGGAAGATTTGACAGGGAATTAGAAATTGGTGTTCCAAGCAAGGAAGGCAGATTGAATATTCTAAAAATTCATACAAGGAATATGCCGATTGTTGGAGAGTTATATGGGGATATACTAAAAAAGAACATTTTGCTAGTATTTGACAGTAAAATTAAGAATATAGACGAAAACATCAATAAGAAAACAGAGGAACTGGAAAACACCCAATTGGAGTTAAGGGAAATTGAAAAACAGAAAATTAGGGCAGACCATAGCGTACTTGACAAAATCTTGAATTCAATAAGAAGAACAAATGAAAAAATTAACGAACTATCTGAAGAAATCAAAGATATCAAAAAAGATATGTCTTCATTCATTGATATTAAAGAAACATTATCAAAAAATAAAAATCTCTTATTGAAGTTGACAAGCGAGATTAAAGAAATTGATGATATTAAATATAGCCATAGCGACCCAAGAGCTAAAATAGTGGAAAATAAGAAAAGTGAAC
>JAGVYA010000036.1 GCA_018303505.1 Candidatus Woesearchaeota archaeon | reverse complement strand
GCTTTTTCTTGCTTTAATACAAATTGGCTATCAAATGTATACAACAGGAGACTTCATAAAAAAAGATGTTTCTCTGAAAGGAGGTGTAACTGTAACAATCCCATTTGATAAAAATGTTGATGTAAGCAATATTGAAAAACAGATTTCTTCACAATTTCCGGGAAATGATGTTGCTGTTAGAATTTTAAGAAGCGCAGGAACTATTGTAGGTGTTATTGTTGAAGCAGATATTGATGGAAATGGTAAAGTGCAAGCTGATAAATTGTTGAATTCAATTGGAAATGCGCTAAAGCTAAAAATAGACTTAAGCAAAGTAAATTACGGAATTGAAATAATTGGCTCTTCTCTTGGGGCAAGCTTTTTCAGGGAATCATTGATTGCATTAGCTATTGCATTTTTGTTTATGGGCTTGGTTGTTTTGATTTATTTCAGAACGTTTATACCAAGCATTGCAGTTATACTCGCTGCCTTCTCCGATATGGTTGTTGCATTGGCTGTAATAAACCTTCTCGATGTTAAAATAGGCACTGCCGGAATTGCAGCTTTTCTAATGCTTATCGGCTACTCTGTTGATACAGACATTTTGCTGACAGTAAGGGTATTGAAAAGAAAGGAAGGAACTGTAATGGACCGCATTATAAGCTCGATTAAAACAGGCATGACAATGACAGTCACAGCAATCATCTCCACAATTGTTGCACTCGCTGTTACCCAGTCAGAAGTCATAAGGCAGATAATGCTGATTCTGCTTATCGGATTAATTGCTGACATTTTCAACACATGGATTCAAAATGTCGGCTTGTTAAGAATATATGTTGAGAAAAAAGCAAAGAAAGGAATCGTAATATGAATTATAAAATTAAAAAATTAATAACGAACTTTAGAGTAATCTTGTTAGCGGTATTTATTATTATATCCTTGATAGCTATACATCCAACATTAAGCGAAGGAGTTGCAATAAGAAGCGTTTTGACAAACAGCTCAGCAAGCATTGCTAGTATTCCGCAGCCAAAGCCAAATGTGCAGCCTGTTTCAAGGGAAAGAATAATTTCAATCAATAACGTACCAATTAACGATGTTGAAGACTATTACAAATATGTTTCAGCTTTGGGCCCAAATCGAGCAATGCAAATCAAGACAACAAAAGGAATTTACAAACTCGTAACAAAAGAAAAGTTTGAAACAATTGAATTAAATGAAACAGAGGAAAAAAGAATAACAGAAACAATTCAAAAAAATGTTACAATAAATAATACTAATCAAATAATCAATGAAACAATAACAAAAAGTATAATTGTGCCAAAAACAAAGCAAATCAGCGTGGGAACTGAAGACCTTGGATTAAGGGTTTATGAAGCTCCAAAAACAAACATAAGAAAAGGCTTGGACTTGCAAGGCGGCACAAGGGTCCTTCTCCAGCCAGAAGCCAAGTTGAACCAGTTTGACATAAATGTTTTAATTGACAATATGAAAGAGAGGCTTAATGTTTATGGCTTAAGCGATATAGTAATAAAAGATGCCAATGATTTAGTTGGCAACCAGTACATTGTCGTTGAGATTGCAGGCGCAACAGAGGAAGAGATAAAGGATTTATTAGCCAGGCAAGGAAAGTTTGAAGCAAAAGTTGGCAATAAAACAGTTTTTAGGGGAGGCAGGCTCGCAATGGTTCTGCCGCTTTAGGTTTTCCATAACTTTAAGCCAGGAAGCTGCTCAAAGGCAAGCTGATGCAACTAAAGACTTAACAGTTGTTTATGACTCAATTTCTGGAAGAAGTGATTATCTAAGTGAAAAATTAGAACTTTATTTAGATGACAAGAAAGTTGACGAGCTTAACATAGGGGCTGATTTGAAAGGAGAAGCTGTAACCCAAATTGCAATATCTGGCTCTGGAGTTGGCGCAAACAACCAGGAAGCAATATTTAACTCATTGCAGAACATGAAGAGATTGCAAACCATACTTATAACAGGCTCTCTTCCAGTAAAATTAAATATTGTAAAAACAGATGCTATATCGCCGGTTTTAGGAGAAGGATTTGTAAAGAATGCTATACTTATGTCGTTGCTTGCAATTGCTGCAGTCGCAATCGTAATAGGCATAAGATACAGGAAAATGCTGATAGCAATCCCTATATTGATTACAATGCTTTCTGAAGTCATTATATTGCTTGGAGTTGCAGCATTCATTGGCTGGAACATTGACATGGCTGCTATTGCAGGAATCCTTGTTGCAATCGGCACAGGCGTAGATGATCAGATTGTAATAACAGATGAAACCTTGAAAGGACAAACAGCAACTGTTTATAACTGGAGAGAAAAGGTAAAAAGAGCTTTCTTAATAATAATGCTTGCTTACTTAACTGTTGTTGTTGCCATGATTCCATTAATTTTTGCAGGAGCCGGCTTGTTGAAAGGATTTGCAATCACAACAATAATAGGAGTCACAATTGGTGTTTTCATCACAAGGCCTGCTTACTCTTCTTTTGTTGAGATAATGATGAAATGATTTTGACAAAAAGTTAGGAATTTCTAAGAAGTTTAACAGTATGGGGCGTAAAGTTTAGATTATTAGACGAACGAAATTAAAAATATTTTGATGAAATTATAGGTAAAAATTAGCCTTGAATTTGTTTTATCAATTCATCAAGCAATACATACCTTTCTATACAAGGAACACGTTTTGATTCTGCCCCTTCCTCAGAAACTCCATCACTAATACCTTCTTGTTCTGGACATTTAATTTCTTTTTCAATACAATTTTCAATATCTGGGAGATAACAATCTACAATTTCTTCACCAGAAGAGTCAGTTCTAATTTCATATTTACCCCCACAACCAGAAAATCCATAAATGTCTTCTTCATATTGGTTTGATAAAAATAGCAAATATTCCTTTCCTTTAACGAATTCGGAGAAGACTGATGTAGTAGAACAATAGTTTAGCCTTACATTACAACCTCCCAATTGGGTTGCAAAAATTTTTTCTTTATTATAATTACCTTTTATTACGGTATCTATGTCTATAGTAGTGTCTGTGAAAATTTGTTTTATTTTTCTCTTACCAGTTTCTATAGATTTTTCACCAGGCGGAGGCGCAGCTTCTCCAACTTCTATTTCCCTAGTTACCCACTCGGATTCACCAGCAACACCTGTGATTATCAATTTAGACCTATCAGTTAATTCTGAAAGTTGTGTTAGAGCGCATGACGCAGACGAAACTCTAGACGGAAAAATAGGAAACAAAACAAATTCATTAATTACCAATAGCGTACCAATAACAATCAAAACACCTATTAGAATCTTATACTTTGTCTCCATAAATTGATTTTTGGTATATGTACTTATTAAATGTATTGAAACTTCTGATGGAATTAAAGTATGCCACACTCATAAAAAATTATCAATTACTTACTTCCATTTTTAATCGCCTCAATCAACCGATAAATCATTCTAGCTAATTCATCAATCTCTTTTGAAAATTCTTTTAAATCTCTAACAAGAACATAATCTAACTCTTTACTCAACAACAAAACACTTTCAACTCCTTTAACATTGACGATAGTTGAATGCCCATTTTTGCCCAGAAATCGATAGGTTTATATATAAAATAATACCCCAATATTACGGTGATGTTATTATGGCAGGAAAAACGATTAGTTTTACAGCACCAGAATTGCTGAAAATGGAAATAGAGGCATCTTCAGAAATTGGCTACTATGACAACAAAAGCGAGTTTTTAAGAGACGCCACTAGGACGTTATTAGCAGCTAGAAAAGATTTAAGGATTGCAATAGCCTGTGAACTATACAAAAAAGAAAAAATATCTTTAGGCAGAGCTGTAGAGATAGCAGACGTAAACTATGAAGAAATGAAAAAAATATTAGCGGAAAGAGACATCAAAATCAAGAGTGGCTCTGAAACTGTCGAAGAGATAAAAAAAAGAGCAAAAAACATAGGTGCATAAATTTGATAGTCTCTGATACAGACTTTTTGAGTTCTTTTGCAAAAATTAACGAGGTGAATTTAATCTTTAAAGTATTCAAGACAAAAGAGATAGTGATTACTGAAGCTGTCTATGATGAACTCAAAGAATCTCCTGTATTTGATTTACTCTTGCCTTACTTTTCAAGTAAAGAAAATTACCATCAAGAAAATTAGTGCAAAAGATTTTCCAGAATATCTTGGTGCTGGAGAAAGAGAATCAATTGCTCTAGCAAGAGATAATACAGCTAAACTTTTGATGAATGACAGAGTAGCTAGAAAATATGCAGAAAAGATAGGCGTTAAAGTGATAGGCATTCCTGCATTCTTATTTTACTGTAAGGAAAAGAAGATCCTTAATATATCTCAATTAAAAACTTTAATCTCAAACCTTAAAGCTAAAGACTTTTACGAATTTGATAGCCAAATAATTAAAGCGCTACTATCCAAAACTAAAAATACATAACAAAAAATTAAAACTAAAACTATAAATACAACTACTTTTCTCATAATAAAATGGCAACTAAATTATGGGCGGCTTTGCTTGTTTTGTTTACAACGCTATTAACGTCCTCAGCGCAGATTCTGTGGAAGAAAGGCTCTGCAACCCTGACTTTCAATATTTTAGGAGTGCTTGCAAACAACTATATAATGGGCGGAATTCTTCTTTATGTTGTAGGGGGCATATTAATAATTATATCATTCAGAGGCGGCGAAGTTTCTGTTTTGTACCCAATAATAGCAACAAGCTACATTTGGGTAAGCTTGTTAAGTGTCAGGTTCTTGGGTGAAGTAATGAATGTATTTAAATGGCTTGGCATAATTACAATTATTTTGGGCATAGTACTAATAGGTTTTGGAAGCAAAGACTCTGTACCAGGAGCTATATAACATGGCAACACAATTATGGGCTATTTTATTGGTGATTTTTGCAACTCTTGTGGGAGCTTTTGGACCTATATTGCTTAAGAAAGCATCTGCCAAGCGATTGTCAAAGCTAAGCTCATTGGCAACCAACTATCATCTTTTTGGCGGTGTTGCCTTATATGCCATTGGGACAATGCTGTTTATTCCTGCTTTAAAAGGCGGTGATTTATCTGTTTTGTATCCTTTTGTTGCATTAGTATATATCTGGGTAAGCTTGTTGAGCGTCAAGTTCTTAGGAGAAAAAATGAACAAGTTTAAATGGTTTGGAATCGCATTGATAATAACAGGAGTTACTTTTATCGGACTTGGCAGCAATTAGAAACCAGCAAAAAATATGTTTTTCAGGGCTTTGGAAATTTTCAATTTCCAAAACATTTTTATATTATCTTTCTAACAAAATCCATGATGCCAAAAATAATTGTCTTGTCTTTAGGCGGCTCGTTGATATGCCCCAGTAACTTTGATTTTGACTTTTTGAAAAAATTTAAACAATTTATAGAAAAATACATCAAAAAAAATCATAAATTTGTTATAGTCTGCGGCGGAGGCAAACTTGCAAGGACTTTTCAGGAAACAGCTTCTAAATCGTCCAAATTAAGCAATGAAGACTTGGACTGGCTTGGGATTCATGCAACAAAGATAAACGCTTATTTAGTAAAATCAATATTTGGCAATTACGCAGAAGATTTTATTATTTCTAATCCAACTCAAAAATTAAATATCAAAAAAAATATAATAATTGCTTCTGGCTGGAAACCTGGATGGAGCACTGATTATGATGCTGTTCTTCTTGCTAAAAATCTTGATGTTAAGGAAATAGTAAATATGAGCAATATTGACTATGTTTATGACAAGGACCCAAAGAAAAATAAAGATGCAAAAAAAATTGAAAAAATAACTTGGCAAAATTACAGCAAATTGATAAATAAAAAATGGAAAGCTGGAATGAATGCGCCTTTTGACCCTATTGCTGCAAAAGAAGCAAAAAAATCAGGAATTAAAGTTAGTATAATTGGAAGAGATTTAAAGAATCTTGAGAGTTTATTGAATGGAAGAAAGTTTAAGGGAACAGTAATAGAGTAGATTTTTTGATTACTCAAAAATTAAAATAATTTTTGAGTTCCACAGAAACTATGTTTCTGTCGGATTTTATTGTTTAAAATAATATTTTGATGCGATATGAAATAAACAAAAATATAAATAATAACATTAAATTCACATTAAATATAACATTTAATATCCTAAAAAATCCGAAGGATTTTTTGGAACTTAAAAATTTTTAATTTTTAAGTAATTAATAATGAAAAATTCAAATTAAAAATGGAAGAAGAATATAATTGGGAATTAATACTTAAAGTTTCAGTGCCTGTGGCGTTAATAGAAGCATACCTTTTTTATATAAGTATCAGCAATGGGTGGAAGTGGTTTTCTTTGATAATAGGGCTGGCATTGACAGGCATTATCGTTAATTTAAAAGACAAGAAAAAGAATAATGTATTCACGGCAGTTGCAATTGTCTTTTTAGTTGCATTAATCGTAAGACTTTTGAAGAATTTTGGGGTCCTATAAAAATTCGTCGAATTTTTATGGCCACGAAAATCTTTGATTTTCGCTGGTTTCTAAATAAAATCACTAATCTTATGTTTTATTTCTTCATGCCATAGCCATAAGAGCAATATTATTGCATCAACCCCAGCTGCAATTTGGGGGTTAGCTAAACTACTTAATAAATTCAAGTCAAACATTGTTGTAGAAAGAGGATATAAAAACATTATACCAGAACCATCACCTGTAAATAAAAAATCCAATAATATATGCAAAAAAACACCAAAAGTAGTTACAAAGAAATATACCGCAATTTTATGTTTTTTATAATACCAAAAAACGAAAGCTGGTATTAAAAAAATCAGAGCAAATAAAGGTGTGTGAGTAATTGTTCTATGCAATAAGCTTGCCCCAAAAATATTAAGAATCCAATTTAATGGTATATCAATGTCAGGCAACAAACCAGCAAAACCTGCAATAAAAACAGTATGTAAAGTAAAGTATCCTTTATGTTTTGTGATGTAATCTCTATACAAATCAACCATTATAATAGTCAATAAAACATGAGTTACTGCTAATGGCATTTTTTATAATAATCTTATTTAGTCTTTAAATTTTTAATTGTTTTAATTTTATCACCAATGACTATCAGCAAAGCTGCAATCAGCAATCCATAAGCAACCCTGTTGCTGCTTCTGTCTATTTCCAGAGATAACTGCTTTATGTCAGTGTCTTCAATATCAACCTTTATGCTTCCTCTCTGTATTTTGTCAAGAGCCTTCTCAGCCTTTTCCGGAAACTCTTCTGCGAATTTCCTGTATCTGCCCATATTATGCACAAGGCTCTTCCAAGCGTATAATGGATTTGATCTTTTTGCAATAATCTTCTCAATAAATGGCTTTGCAGTATCGATAATCTTGAAATTTGGATCATATTCAATGGCTATGCCTTCTAATGTTATTATGGTTTTTCCGAACAAGACAAATGATGCTGGAACTTTAAGATTGTGCTTCAATGCAGTATCAATAACTTCCTCAAGCACCTTGCTCACTTTAATATCCTTTATAGGAGAGCCCTGCAATGGCTGGATTGCAAAGCTAATGTCTGTTTTCAGCTGCTCGTAGTCAATGTTATCGCTTTCCATGCCCATGCTTACTAAAGTATCAATTACAAGCTCTTCATCCTTCTCAACAATGCCGTAAAGCAAGTCTATGCATTTATTTTTCAATTTCTCATCAAAATAGCCCACAATGCCAAAGTCAACAAAAGCAATAGAATTATTCCGCGTTGCAATGAGATTGCCTGGATGGGGATCTGCATGGAAAATGCCATGCACAAAAACTTGCGTCATAATGGCGTTAAAGCCATTTTTTATAATTTCATCAAAGTTAAGCCTTCTTCTTTTGATTTCTTTTATATTGTGCAGCTCAACCCCTTCTATAAATTCCAGAGTCAGCACCCTTTCAGTTGTTAAGTCCTCATATACTTTTGGAATGTACACAGTTTTGCTTCCTTTAAAGTTCTCATGAAACCGTTTTGCGTTTCTTGCCTCCAGCCTGAAATCAAGCTCTCTTTCAGTCCATTCCTTAAATTCATTAACAATCCTTGCGAGCTTGAATCTTCTCAGCTTTTCTATGCGCTTTTCAAGAAGATTTGCAAAATAAAACATTATCTCAATGTCAGTTTCCATTAAATGCTTTACATCAGGCCTTTGGACCTTGACTGCAACCTTTTCGCCATTCTTCAAAATTGCCTTATGCACCTGGCTTATAGAAGCAGAGGCAATTGGCTTTTTTTCAAAATGAAGAAAACTATGCTCAATGCTCTTGCCAAGCTCTTTTTCCATAATAGCTTTTACTTCATTGAACGAAAATTCGGGAACCTTGTCCTGAAGCTTTTCCAGCTCTTTAGAATATTCTTTTGGTATCAAATCAGGCCTTACGCTTAAAACCTGGCCAAATTTTATGAATGTAGACCCAAGCCTTTCAAGGGTTCTTCTTAGCATGACCTCTGGCTTGTGCTCCTCGCTCTTTTTCAGCTTTGACTTAAGCCATTTTGTTATCGCAATGTGGTGCTTCAGCCTTATTTTAGTCAGCAAAAAGTCAAAGCCCTCTTCAAAAAGAACTGCAAGTATTTGATTGAACCTCTTTATATCTCGCACCTCTTTTATTAAATGAAACATATTATTTTTATTTTATCTCTTTATTAAGCCATGCTTGATATTCCTTGTTTGCAGTTGCATTTATCTTCAAAATGCACGGAATCTCATAAGAATGACTCCTTTTTACTTCATTTTCAACTTTCCTGAAATTTTTGCTGCTTGTTTTTGCAATAATCACATTTTCATTGTGTTTTGCAATTTTATTGTTCCACCAATACATGCTCTTTATGGGAAATATGTTGGCGCATGCTATAATCCTTTTTTTCAGCAAATGCATTGCTATCTTTTCAGCTTCCTTTTCATCTTTGCAGGTTATGTAAACAAGCGTCATATGCAATTTAATAATCTTTTTGTTTATTAATTTTGTTATTCGAGCATTTGCAAATTCTTAATTTCCCGACACTTAAAGAAATCTTTAGATTTCTGAGTGTTAGGAAATCAGACGAATGTGAGCGAGTTCGCTACGAGCTCACTCGCATGTCACAGATTTCCGACATCTTTAAAAAACAATAATCACTTCTTTGCCATATGTACCTGTTTTCAAACATACTTGGAGTATTTGCCTTTGATGAGAAATTTGACATAGCGGATAAAATGTTATTCAATAGCTTAGAAGATTATAAAGATAGGGAAAAATTTATTGAGCAGATGAAAAATAAGCACAAAACCTTCAAAGAACCAGATGAGGAATCACTAAAAAAAATCTTGCTTTACTTCAAAAGCAATAATCTTTTCAACAATTTTTATGCTCAAAACCTTCAATTGACAAAATATGATATAAAAAATTCTGTAAATAACAACACTTTGATTGCACAGGCTATAAATTCAGTTGAAGAGCTTGACAAAGCCATAAATCTTCTTGTAAAAAGATTAAGGGAATGGTATGGGCTATATAACCCTGAATTTTCAATAGCAACAGAAAGTCATGAAAGGTTTGTAGAAGAAATTCTTGAAAAGGAAAAAGCTGAATTGCTCAAGGGAATTCAAGTTAAACTTAACGATTCCATCGGAGCTGACCTTGAGCATGAAGACTTGGAGCCAATAAGAAGCTTTACTAGCCAAATCCATAATTTATATTTATTAAGGAAAGCTCAAATTGATTATATTTCAATCTTAATGGATGAACTTTGCCCAAATACAAAGGCTGTTTGCGGTGTTTTAGTAGGAGCAAAACTAATAGAGCATGCTGGCTCGCTTAAAAAACTGAGCGAGATGCCTGCCTCAACAATCCAGATTTTAGGAGCTGAAAAAGCATTGTTCAGGCATATGAAAACAGGCGCAAAGCCTCCAAGGCATGGTATTATAGTGCATCATCCATTAATAGCCAAAGCTCCTGACAGGATGCATGGCAAGATTGCAAGAACATTGGCAGATAAAATAGCTATAGCATCAAAAGTTGATTATTTTCAAGGGCAATTCATTGGGGACAAGCTCAAGAAAGAATTAGAAGATAAATTTAAGATTTAAAATGATTAGGAAATCAAAAATATTTGAGGTTTTTGAGTCAGAGCAGGGCAAAAGAAAACAACTGTACACAATTAACCTAGCTCCAGGGCAAAATGTTTATGGCGAAAAACTTGTCAAGGAAAATGAGCTTGAGTACAGGGAATGGGATGCTTTCAAAAGCAAGCTTGCATCCTGCATCTTAAAAGGCAGCCTTAACATCGGCATTAGAAAAACTAATGTTGTTTTATACCTTGGCTCTGCATCAGGCACAACTATAAGCCACGTTTCCGATATTGTTGGAAGCGAAGGTTTTATTTTTGCTGTCGATATTGCTCCAAGAGTTATGAGGGATTTGGTATTTTTGTGCTATAAAAGGAAAAATATTGCTCCTATTCTTGCTGACGCCAATAAAGTTAACATTATAAAGGAAAGAATATCTGCAGTTGATGCTATGTACCAAGATGTTGCCCAGAAAAACCAGGTTGAAATTTTCTTAAAAAATGCTAAATTGTTTTTGAAGAATAGTGGATATGCATTGCTGGCTGTTAAAGCGAGAAGCATAGATGTTACAAAGCAGCCTAAGCAGATTTTCAGGGAAGTCAAAGAAAAATTAGAGCAAGCGTTGACAATTATTGATTACAGGGAGCTGGAGCCATTCCAGAAAGACCATTGCATGTTTATCTGCAAGAAAAATTGATTTTAATTAATTATAAATAGCAAATTTTATATAATATTAATTTTAATGATATTTAAATGAAAAAGAGGTTTTTAGTTTTATTTCTCATATTGTCGCTTTTATCAATTTATAATGTATTTTCCCATGAAAATGAAGAGCAGTTCGGTTTAGATCATTCTGAGCTTTATCCATTAAGCCAGTTGACTGCTGTTGGTTATGGCTCTTTGATTTTCGGCATTTTGATTGTTGTCATTCTGTTGTTTCACAAGATAATGAATGACGCAGTCAAGAAGATTGTATATTTTTTAATTATAACAATAACTTCTCTTGTAACTATTTACCTTGTCTTAACAACATTGCATTTAAACATCATTTCACAAACAAAAGGTCCTGTGCACTGGCATGCGGATTTTGAAATATGGGTTTGTGGCAATGAAATTAAGTTGGCAGAGCCAAAAGGCTTGTCAAATAAGCAAGGCGTTGATTTAATGCATGCCCATAATGATAACAGAATACACGTTGAAGGTGTTTTATTGGACAAAAAGCAAGCCAGCTTAGGCGCATTCTTCCATGCAATTAGAGGCTCTATTTCCAGCGATGGCTTAGAAGTTCCAACAAATGATGGATTAGTGAAAGTTCATGAAGGTGATTTGTGCAATGAAAAGCCAGCAAAACTTTATGTTTTTGTAAATGGAAACTTAATTGACAATCCATCTGCTTATGTAATTGCTCCATATGAAAAAGTGCCTCCAGGAGACAGGATAAAATTTGTATTTACTGAAAAAAATGTTGATGAAATTAATCCCGATATTAAATTAAAATGACACTGGCTAATCTGCCGACTTTAGGAACTGTAATCGCAACAGCTTTGATAGATTCCATTAATCCATGCGCCATAGGTGTTTTAATACTTCTTATCTCAATAATGATAGCCTTTAAGACAAAAAAGGAAATGTTGTTTTATGGCTTAATGTATGTTCTTGCAGTTTTTGTAACCTATGTTCTGGCAGGATTCGGCATTTTGTATTTTTTAAGCTCAGTTCCTTTGTATATAAGCGAATACATATCGATCTTAGTCGGCTCATTGATTATTATTGCTGGCTTGATAGAAATAAAGGATTTCTTTTGGTATGGACAAGGAATAACTTTAGCAATTCCTCCAGAAAGGGCCAAGCAGATTCATGAAATGACAAAGAAAATTACATTGCCAGGAGTCATATTCCTAGGCATTTTTGTTGCAGGAGTTGAATTGCCATGCACAGGCGCCCCGTACCTTGCAATTCTGCTTTTATTGTCGCAAAACTTTAATTTTGCTGCATTCCTAATGCTTATTTTATACAACATAATATTTATATTGCCATTAATTGTTATTTTATTTATGGTTCACTTCGGGATTAAGATACAAAACATAAAGAGATGGAAGCAGAACAACAGGACTTATATGAGGCTTGCAACAGGCATAATCCTGATATTTTTAGGCTGGCTGCTGATTTTGATTGCAAATGGGACAATAACATTTAACTAAAATTAAGAGGAAAAATGAAGAAGAAAAAAATAATTAAACTGACAAAAGACAAGACAGTGTTGCAAATAGTAAAGAGAAAAGGGCACACAGAGCTTTATGATGAAAGAAAAGTTTATGGCTCCTGCTTTTTTGCATGCAGGAATGCGCATCTAAGCGAGCAGGAGGCAGAGGAAATTTGCAAAAAAATCTGCGCATCAGTCACAAAATGGATAAAAACCAAGAGAGTAGTTTCATCCAGCGAAATCTTTAAGATTCTGGTGCAGGAATTAAAGAAGCATAATGAGGATGCTGCATTTTTGTATGAGACGCATAGGGACATCTCATAAAACCAATAAATTTAAAAAAACATTCCATAATTAATTAAAAATAAATTAAGCAAATGAGTACAAATGGCAAAAACAAAAAAATCAAGGAAAACTGCAAAAAAGAAAACCATAACAAAAGTCATAAACAAGAAAAAGAATGTATGTGAATTTTGCTGATGAAACCAGAGAAAATCAAAGATTTTCTTGGCCACGAAAATTTAAAGAATTTTCGCCGGAAATCTCTTGAGAAGCATAAGGAAGAAAGGAGCAAAGGATTAAGCCGCTCAGATATAAGGGACTTTATTCTTGGCTTTCAAGACGGGCTTGTAAACACTCTTGGATTAGTGCTTGGAGTTGCAAGTGCAGTGCAAAGCTCAAGTATAGTCCTAATATCAGGTTTAGTAACTACATTTGCAGAGTCTGTTTCAATGGCTGCTGTTGCTTACACAAGCACCAAAGCAGCCCGGGAATTCTATTATAGCCAGCTTGAAAGGGAAAAGAAAGAAATAAAAGAAATCCCCCATATGGAAGTACAGGAAATAAAGGACATCTATTATAAAAAGGGCTTTAGAGGCAAGCAATTAGCAGCTATTGTCAAAAAGATAACCTCAAACAAGAAGCTGTGGCTTGAAACAATGATGGCTGAAGAGCTTAAATTATTTCCTGATGACTATGAAAACCCGGTAAAAAGCGCCTTCGTGGTTGGCATATCTGCAGTTATAGGTGCAGTAATTCCAGTACTGCCATTCTTCTTTTTAGATGTAAGATCAGGAATGGTGCTTGCATTGTCATTATCAATCATTATATTATTTGTTATAGGTGCTGCAAAGGCAAAAGTAACAATAGGCAACTGGAAAAAAAGCGGCATTGAAATGGCTGTTGTTGGAACACTGGCTGCTTTAGTTGGGTATTTAGTAGGCTCTTTATTGGGTGCGGTTTATGCTTGATTATTAAAAGACTCAAGGAATTAAAATCGCTCGGATACTAAAATTTAAAATTATTAGGAGAACTTTTTTTCTATAGCTTCGGGTAGTGAGAGGATGTATTCAAAATTAACTTTCACCCAACGCCGTAGCGTCTTCATATTTTTAACATTGTTTTATCCAAATGCACTGCTGCTAACCTTTAGTTTCGAGTTGCTATGACTTCAAGGTATTCTGATTCGACAAATGTTGTGCCATCTGTTGCTTGGTTAT
>JAGVYA010000050.1 GCA_018303505.1 Candidatus Woesearchaeota archaeon | reverse complement strand
TGCCTAAAATGTGTTATATGAATTAAGCCGCAACGAATGAGGGCTTTGATGCCCGATTTCGTGAGGATTTAGTTGTGAGTGTCGCCCGAATTTCCTTTGATGGAAATTCGGTGGTATTTGGTTAACACAATAGCGTTTTTTCTAAATGAAAAGTTCTGAAAGTTAATATTAGAATCTGGGGTAGAAATATATTTAGTATTTTCCATCTTTTTTTAACCAAATGGCCATAGCCCAGGCTTCTTGAAATCTTATTGAAGCCATTGTCAACCCATATCTACGACATAAATCACAAAATTCTTCGTAAGTTTTTGGTCTATGGTAGAAAATAATCCACATCAAAGTAGCTTGTGCTGTAGCAAAACTTAAACCTCCAAATTTATGACTTTCTCTCTTAATGACATTACATCGTTTACATAAAAGCTGCAAATTGTTTAAAGTGTCAGCCTCATCAGGAGATTTACCTTCTTTAATAAATTCGTCTTTACTTTTGAAGTGATCTACCTCAATATTTATTCTTGTTCCACAATTTACACATTTACCATTTTGATTGTAAAACCATTTCATTACCTCTTTCATGGTTTTTCTTTTAGGAAACTGTTTTTTGAAATTCTCGTTAGAGGCTATACTCGTTCCCACTTGTGGCGGATTCAACTCCCCTAAAGTATTCAAAACAACATCTTTCCAAGAAACAATCCCTTGGCTAACTAAATTCTCAATGAATTCCCTCCATTTATTATCATTCCAAGATTTGTCAGGGGCAAAATATCCAAATTTGACTTTATTATCAATTAAGATTCCAACTATTCTTTTTATAGAGTTCCAATCAAGTCCAATATCAAACAGAATTTTAAGTTGCATTCCATGGAACTTTTTAATATAGTCATACCCATTTTTAATCAATATCTCTTTTGATTTCTTAGGTATAGGCCATTGTGACACAATATCGTTTGTCATTTTATTTGTCTCTTATTTTATCTTTTCTAATTATTTCACCATCTTCTCTGATTAGGACGAGCGACTTTACAATAACTGTGTTATCTTTGCGAATTTTTTGAATTAGATTCTGAGATTCTAATATAGAAACATAGTTGCTAGTTCTACCAATTCCTATATTCAGCCTCTTGGCTATCTCAGTGATAGTAAAGTTTTCTTTTTCTAATAGAAAAATTATCTGTATTCTTCTACTATTTCCTAAAGCCTGATAGAGCTTTGCTAAGGACTCTGATGATAGTTTCGACATACCATTATTACGAAATATCGAAATATTTAAATATAGTTTCGGATTTCCGAAATATCGAAATAAACTATTTGATAAACATAATATATAAGTATTTAAACTATAATTTAGTTTGTCTAAAAAGATGAGAATTCAAATAAAGGAAGTAATTGAGAATTTTAGAGAGTTGCTATCCTTAAAGGAAAGTGACGTAGAGAACACCATAAAGAATTTTGATAAGATTAATGAAATTATACCATTTATAGTAATTAAAAATAAAGAACGACAATTCCAGATACTTTTATCCATAATTAATAAAAAATTTGAATATAACCGGCTAGGCATAAAATATTTCATAGATGAATTAGCTAAAGAACGAGTGTATTTTAACACATTTGAAAGAGATCAAATACAAGACGCGTTTAATTTTAATGATATAAACAAATTGACTACTTTGATGACCCATAGAGATTTACCCAAAGATAGGTATCTTAAATTGTTTAAACCCATCTCGCAAGAGATTGTAATGCAAAATATAAAGAAAGAATTGAATACAAGTAAACGTAATGATATCTTAGCATCTTTGTTTGCAAATTTCGTCTTTAAACTTTCAAGAGAAGCTGGAATCAAAAAGATTTTTCATAGAGATAATGAAATTAAATTAAAAAAAAGTCTTAAATTTTCGGATAATTATTTAAACTATGTGCATCAGTTTTTAACCGAAAAAATAAATAAATCTCAAAAATTAATTTATTTTAAAATTGATAAAGCCCTATTTGACGATTGTAATAATGATTATAACACTTTATTGAATGAAGTCCTAGGATTTCTGAAAAAATCATTTAGCTTGTTATCTAATCATTGTTTTTTGTTTGTTAAAATAGAAAATATAATCCATAATAAAACAAATATTAAATGGGACTTGTATTCTAAAATTTGTATATTTGCTGAAAAATTTTACAAAACTAAGGAATTAAAGAACTACTTCAGACACAAAAAAATTTCTAAAGATACCCAAGAATACATCAAATATGATTGCAATTTATCTGATTTAGAATTTGATGTAGCAGACATAGGTTTTCAATTTAGAGATTGTTATATCTTACAAAAAGATTCTGATTTTGTTCAAAGTTCTTTAATAAGAAATGTCAAAAATATAAATGAAATCCTCTTATCATTCCAAAAAAATTTCCCAGATGAAACTCCAATTCCATGTCCTTCATGTTACTCTTTGAATATCCAAACAAATTCCTATCCGCAAATTGGAATTAGAAGTTGGGAATGTGAGAATCCCTTGTGCCCCGATAGGTCCAAGTATAATAGAGGGAAAAGATTTTCTTACTCTTCGTTGAGACTTCAAAAGGATAAAAACAATCAAAATAAAATTGACAATAAATTAATTTCAAAATGGATGCTTGATGTTGTGAATATAAAATCTGATGATGAAATTATAGAAATGATCCTTAAATTCTTTTCTTTCGCTGGAGATAATGTCCTTTTTATAAATGATAAGCCTCAAAAGAATAAACTATATGACAGAAATATAACCAGTTTTAGAATTAAAGAAATTATAGATGGAAAAGAGGATTTTACTACTTTTTTTGACTCTAATTTTTTTAAGCGGTTTATCGTAAAAAATAATAAAACACAAAAAATCCAACCTAAGAATTTGACAGATAATGAAAAAATAAAGTTATTTGAGGGCGATTCCCTAGCTATACTTAAATTATTTGAAGAAAATTTTTTTGATGGTGCAGTAACTTCTCCACCCTACTATAACACTAAAGAGTATTCTCAATGGAACAATATATACTGTTATCTTTACGATATGTACAACATTATTTTAGAAAGCTACAACATCTTAAAAGAAGGTAGTCTTTTTGTATATAATATCTTCGACACTTATGGAAATGAGAATAATATTGTATTATCTGATATGGGTCAGAAGAGAATAATTCTAGGAGCATATACTATTTATTTATTTCAAAAGGCAGGATTTCAACTTTTAGATAACATAATTTGGGATAAGGGATATGTTCATGGAACAAGACACACAAACGGAGGTAACAAACTCCCGTACAATCAGTTTCCCTTAAATTCTTGGGAACATAATTTTATTTTTTATAAACCAAGTAAAGTTAATTTTAATACTGATAAAAAAATTATTAATGTAAAAAGATTTTCCCCAGTTAGGAAATTTTTCAAAAAGGGAGTAAACTCTTACGGACATTCTGCTCCATATCCAGAACAAATACCAGAAATTCTTTTTGAATTAATAGATGATAAAAATAAAGTTATTTTCGATCCTTTTAGCGGAAGCATGACTACAGGTATAGCTGCTATTAAAAGAGGATTAAAATCTGTAAATATAGAGAAAAATAAAGAATATTGTAATTTATCATTAAAAAGACTTGAAAAATATTTAAAATATGGGCTTGTAACTGATAGTAAATCTTTATCAAAAACTAAATCAAACTCCAATAACAGTCCCCAGATTATATATAACCAAATTTGAACTAATTCAGTTTATACGTATAATTCAAAGAATTATGCGAAAGCTATTGTGCTTAATAACCAAGCGATACTCACGAACATATAACGTACATTATACGCAGTTTTGTTGCCAATTTTGTAGTTTTTTAACGTACATTATACGCAGTTTTGTTGCCAATTTTGTAGTTTTTGACAGTCTCTAAAAACCGAAAGATTTATATAACTTTAAGTTATATTTTATAACATGGAAGGTATCACTAAACTAAGGAAGGTCGGAGGGTCAATAGTAGCCACAGTGCCGAAGAAAGTAATCGAGCTAGAAGGGCTTATGCCGGGGCAAACTGTTAAGATAAAAGTAGAGAAGATAAAAAAAAGTTTTTTTGGAGCTGCCAAAGGAATAGGTTCTTTTACAAAGGAAGATGAGCGCTGGATGGAAGGTGGTCATGACTAAATTTGTTATAGATGCTTACGCGTGGATAGAATATCTGAATGGCTCTGAAAAAGGAGATAAGTTTGGAAAAATATTAGAAGACAACTCAAATGAAATCTTTACTGCTGCTTCAACTACAGCTGAAGTTATCAGCAAATTCTTAAGAGCCAATAAAGATATAAAAATAGCGTTAACAGCAATAAACAGCATGTCAATTCTGGTAAACATAACACAAGATATTGGCTCTTTAGCCGGCCAAATACATTTTGAGGCCAAAAAGAAAAACAAAGAATTTGGGATGTTAGATGCGTTTGTAGCCGCTACTGCAAGGAAAATCAATGCAAAAATACTGACAGGAGATGAAGATTTTAGGCATTTTAAAGATGCTATTTTTATCTAAAGAATTTTTACATCGGGAAATTCTATCAAAAAACCATTAACTATTTATACCACCAATTCAATAAAATTAATCAATAAAAAAGGCGACAAAATGAAATTCAGTTCCGGCTATTATTCCCATCATCCCATGGTGGATTACTTTAATGCAATGGACCCGCAAACTTATGGGGAAAAGCCGCCTTATGGAGCTGATTTAGGGGTTAAGGATATTGGAATGAGCGTGCCAATGGGCATATCAGCAGCAAATGTTGCAGGCCTCTATTCCAAGATAAGAATGGGTGCTGGCAACATAGAAATCCAGTTTCCTGGCTATAGAATGGGCTCAAGAAATGCGCAAACTCCTGAAATGCTTGGAGAAGACCAAAGGCAGGCAATAAGGGAATTGTCAATGGCTAATGAAGTCAAATTCACAACTCATGCCTCTTTTCAATTAATGGGGATGATGGGAAGGGATGAAAGGGGCAATTTTTCCATTTATAATGCAACGCAGGACATGTTTGAATTAAAGCGTGCAATTGACTTCCAAGCTGATGTTGGCGGCGGCTCCGTAGTCATTCATAGCGGAGAATTTGAAAGGCCAATGACAGACATGTATCTTGACGATGAAACTGGAAGAATAAATCTTGCTAGAGACCCAAGCGGAAGATTGATGTTTAAGCAAGCCCATACTCAAGAGATTGATGCAAAGTTTGAGCTGCTTGACGACAGAACCTCTGCGAAAATTGAGACAGTGCAGAAAAACAGGCTTGTTGCTCATCCTGTGTGGAATAAGGCTGAGAAAGATTACTGGGGTGAAGATCAAAATGGAAACAGGTTTTTCGTAAGACAAGGTGACTACATTGATTATCAAGATAGAAAAATATTGGACCCTTATGATCCGCAAAATGGCAGGGTTCCTAAATTTAACCCACAAACAAGGTTATTTGAGACAAAGCTAAAAACGTATGAAAATTTTAAGGAAGAGGCTGAGGAGTATAATAAATTCTTTGAGCAAAAGTATAGAAGAAAGCCAACTTATTATGAGAAAAGATACCCTGAGGAATCTTATGTACAGGCAACTCTTGATGGGCAAGAAGGCATAGCAAGAGGCTGGTCATTGCAATTTTCTGCAATGTCTATTAAACGATTAGAAGCACTAAAAAAGCTTGAAGAAGCAAAAAAATTCTATCAGCAACTTCAAGCCACTGTTCCACCAGAAGAGCAATGGAAATCATTAAGGCAGGACGCAGAGCTTTATAACATGACAGGTGGCTTTGCACCGACAGAAATGAAAACTCCATTAGAGTTAATAGAAAAACAAATTTTTGATACTAGAAGAGGGCTGGAGTATGACCGAACAAGCGCATCTGGACAGGCACAGCAAGCTGAAGATACATACGAAACTAAACAGCACATAGTCACTCCAATAAAAAGGCTTGAGAAGCATGGAGTAAGGATGTATGCAGAAGCAGGAGTGCACGCATTAAGAAAGACTCGAGACCCAAACAATCCAGTTACAGTTGCAATAGAACATATTTTTCCAGAAAGGTTTGGAGGGCATTTGGAAGAGTTAAAATGGATTATCAGCAAATCAAGGGAAAGAATGGTTGATTTGCTGACAAAGCCTGAAATTGAGTACGGGGCAAGCATGGCTCCTGAAGAGATAGATCAAAAGAAATTGAGAGAAGGATTCATGCAGCCAAATCCTTATTACATGGGCGTAAGCAGGCAAGAAGCAGAAAAGTTAGCAGAACGCCACATAAAGGCAACCCTAGACACAGGGCATATCAATTTATGGAGAAAATATTGGCAGGATGACCCAAGAAAAACCCGTGAGCAGAATGATGAATCATTTAACAAATGGGTTCTTAACCAAGTTGAGAGCCTTGCAAAAGAAAAAATGGTTGGCAATGTACACTTAGCTGATAATTATGGCTATCATGACGACCATCTTGCACCAGGCCAAGGCAACAGCCCGATAAGAGAGATAATGTCAATACTTAAGAAATATGGATATGAAAAAGCTGTTACTGTTGAGCCAGGAGCAGATGCATCAACTGACTTAAGCGACTTTCATGGCTTGATGAAAACATGGAGATTTTTTGGCTCACCCGTTTATGGAATGGGCTTCAGAGGAGCAGGTGTTCCGCAGACATGGGCTGATGTTCAATATTCTTTCTTTGGCCAGAACAAGCCGCCTTATTACATCTTTGGGGGATATGCCCCATCCAATGATTGGACATTGTGGAGCGCAGTGCCGTTGGAATAATTTAGATACTCTTTGAACCTTCGCATAATTCAAGGAATTATACAAAATTACATACTCTTCCAAAATGGAAAAATTTATATACACTTGTATATTTTTCTATTCAAATGTATGAAAAAATAGACATTTTAAGACCGTTTTTTGAAGAGCCAAATAGAGAATTCCATATAAGAGAATTAGCCAGAATTCTAGAGATTAATCATATGACATCCAAAAAATATCTGAAACAATTGGAAAAAGAAGGCTTTCTTTTAGAAACCGTTAGCAAATACGTCAAAAACTACAGAGCTGACATAGATAATGAAAAGTTTAGGGAATACAAAAGATTCTTCAATATCCAAAATTTAATTAATTCTGAGCTTATCAATCTTTTAGATAGAGAATTCGCTTACCCTACAATTGTTGTTTTTGGCTCGTTTGAGAAAGGGGAAGATTCAATCAATAGCGATATTGATATTTTTGTACTGTCAGAGACTAAAAAAGAGCTAAATTTAGAGCAATTTGGGAAAAAGCTAAAACGAAAAATCCAATTGCATGTTTTTTCAAAAAAAGAATATGAAAAATTGAAAAAAATAAACCCTCACTTGGTTAATAACGTAGCAAACGGCAGAGTTTTAAGAGGACATTTTTATGTATTCAAATGAATTTTGAAGAATTTATAAAAAGGAATGTAGTGAGAAAGGCGACTTCTGATGCGGAATTAGCTAAGTCGCTAATTGCGGAGTCTGACAAAATACTGTTGGTTATAAAAGAATTAACACCAAATGAAACTAATGCGACAATGTTAATGAGAGAAGCTTATGAAGCGTATAGGCAAATTTGTGAAGCGATAGCAGTTTATAATGGCTATAAAATCTATTCACATGAAGCTATAACCTCTTTTATTGCGGAAATATTAAACGAAAAAGAAGTTGCAGATTCTTTTGATAGATATAGGAAAATAAGGAACTCCATCAATTACTATGGTGCACCTATCAGTGTAGAAGAGGTACAAAAAGCATTATTAGAAATCCCAAAATTTATAGGAATTTTTAAGAAAAAGTATTTATTTAATATCTAAAAACTTTAAATAGATTGGTGTTACAATATACAAATTGTCTTTAAAATGACCATTGACAAAAAAGAACTTACAAAACTTTCTCCTGAAGAAAGAATAAAAAAGCTGAAATTGATGGAGGAAGAGAGAAAGAAAGAAGTCAATGAGATAGAAGAATTAATTAAAAAATCAATGCATGAGTTAAAGACTGACAAGATTGCTGGGGAAATTGCTCCGGAGCAAAGGGCTGTTGACATTTCAAGGCTTTTTGAAACAAAAGGTGAAGACAGGTTAGAAAGAACCGCAAGAGAAGAAGCGCCTCAATTAATAAAAGGCACAAAAGGCTACCAAGCGATTGTGCAAACTTATGAAGCTTATTCCCAACTCTCTAGGTTTTATAGTATTGTCTCTATGGGTGGCAATTTGACTGAAGAGCAAAAAACTGCTATAGGGCAAATTGGCGAAAGAATAAGCACAGCAGAAAGGTATATGACAGAAGGTGAAAAATCAGCAAGCAAGCTTGACGCAAGCAGAATCGTTTTATACAAATTAAAAAAAGAAACTGGACTTTAGGAAGTTTTAGATTTTAGGGTGTACATGACAGAGTCAAATCTCATTAAATTTTTAATTTCCTCCCATTCTGCTGAACTTAAGCCAGCTATAGGAACGAGAGAAAGAGCCATGGTTTGAATTGCCATGACTGGAGTTTTCATATATTTGTCAAACCTTCCTATTTTGTCCATCGAATCCCTATCAGCCAAAACAAAGCTTCCGCTTTCCGTAGCTTTATTTAATGTTTCAAGATGGCTGCCCATATTTTCATAGGCGCTTTGCGACTTGAATTTTCCAAGATAACTAAACAATTTTTCATAATCAATGTAAGAAGAATGAGGTGTTGTCCTATATCCTTTAGAAACAGTGCCATAGCCGCCATTAGCAATTAGAGATTTGTCGTCTTTTAATATATTATAACTCTTATCTTTTCCAACAACTTTTTCTTTCTTTTCACTTTTAGATTTTTCAACAGCGGTTTTTATTAAAATATTTATAATTGAAGAAATTGGTATTTTATCATCACTTTTTAAGCTAGTGACTTTTCTTTTCCTGACTTTAAGTTTAGGAACTTTGACAGCAGCTTTTTTTAACTTTACTTTAGAAAAGTCCATTTTAATCCTGTCAGCCAATGTTGTTGCAGTCAAAATAGTTGATGAAGCCAAAATACCACCCTCTTGGATATTATATCCAACAGAATAAATGCGCTTGTATTTATAGTTTTTGGTTTTTTAGAATTAAATAATTACAATAAAGCTTTTAAATAATATGGATTAATAATCCAATTAGCAAAATGAAAAATGCATTTTTCGCTAAAATAAAAAAAGAGTATGATAATTTCTACAGAAGCCTTTTAAAAGACGGCAAATTGCCAATGTGGAGCACTTCAAAGGGTTTCTGGAATGCTGCAATTGCAGACGAGGTTTACGAGTCCTTTAAAAGATTGAAATTAAATAAATTCAAAAATTTTCTTGACATAGGAAGCGGCGATGGCAAAGTTGTTTTGATTGCCTCCTTGTTTTGCAAAAACGCAGAGGGCATTGAAATAGATGATTTTTTGCACAATAAAGCGCAGCAAATCAAAAATAAATTCGGCATTAAAAATGCTGTTTTCCATAACAAAGATTTTTTTGAGCATGATTTCTCAAAATATGATGTTTTATTTTTAGCCCCAGATGCGCCTTTGGAAAGAGGGCTTGAAAATAAATTATTAAGAGAAATGAAAGGAAATCTTGTCCATTACGGGCATCATTTCCAGCCAAGGTTTTTGACGAAAGAAAATAGTTTTTTGGTGAATGGTACGCTTGTGAGTTGGTATTCTAGATAAAAAATTTTACTATTATTCAGTAGATAAAACAGAAAGATTTAAAAAGTGCCTAATTTGTATTTTCATTATGTCAAATCCAATTATAATGCTGGCTGGTCTTCCAGGAACTGGTAAGAGCACTATAGCTAAAAGATTAGAAGATAGATTAGATTATGATTTGCATTCCTTGCTTAAGGTTAAGAGATATTTTGGACATAAAAGATATAGACCAAAACAAAATCGAGCAGTGCTTCAAGAATTATATGAAAGAACAGAACAATCTATTCAAAGAGGCAAAGGTGTTATATTAGATAGTAATTATTCAACACAAGTAGGAAGGCAAACAGTTTACGAAATTGCCAAGAATTATGGAGTAGATGTTTTAGTAATGGAATGTTACAATTCTGAAAGAGAAGCAAAAAGAAGAATGAGACAAAGACCAACAAGTGATGGTTTAGTAGTTGAACCAAGAGACACTAAAGCGTATGACAAAATAGCTCAAAGATGGCAAGATATTAATCAAGATTTTCAGTTGTTTCAATCTGTTCCGATAAGCTATGTTCGTTACAACAGTGAAACAAATTATTTACAAGAAATGCAAGTAAATCCTAAGGTTAGACAACTAGTTGATAGAATTAAAGAAATAATAAAATCATAAATTAAAAATTAATTATAGCCCATATCAAATAATTTTATCTAAAAACTATCACTCCATAATTATCTCCTTTTATATTTATATCATTAACAATGAAATTATTTTTATCAACAATCCTTAATTTTTTAAACAATCCTTAATTTTTTATTTGAAGAAAGGAGATAATATAATTTGCTTTTTGCCGTTGTTAGTACATCACCATGAATAATTTCATCATTAATTTTTTCATATTTCCTCAATAAAAATATGCCCTCTTCGAGTGTGTAAACAACCACGCCTTGCAAAATACCTGAAAACATAACTGCAAGCTGCTTTGAATATTTGTTGATTATTTTCAGATTATTTTTGGCAATTTCAATTGATGGCTTGCATTCAAAGCTATGCGGGAAGTGGCTTAATAAACTTACATCAAAATGCCTTGCTGCAATATTGTTATAAAATGTAAATTCATAGCCATCTGAATTTTCCAACGTTTTTAATGTCAGATCTGCATTTTTCTCATTAAAATTTTTCTCAAAAAACTCGCAGCAGCATTTTGGGTAGCCGAGCAATAAGCCAAGCTCTTTGTGATTGTTGCTTTCCTCTGCTAATTTTGCTTTCTCTGCTGTTTCCTTGCTTTTTGATAAATAGACAAAAAAATATCCTTTTTGAGCAGAATCTTTCGGTATTTTGATTGATTTGTCAGAATAAAATTCGCTCTGTGTGCTTTGCTTTACGACTTTGAAATTTGAGATTGCAGCATTTATTCTTTTATCCTTCAAAAAATCAATAACCTTATGCAATTCATCTTCAAAAATCAATATTCTGGCGCATGGTTTTGCATCTTCAATGACGTACAAAACTTCTAATGATTTAATGATGGAATGAAATACCTGCTGCAGTTGTTGAATCATGATTTATAAGAATCAGAACGATTTTATAATATTTTGGGTTAAGCAGCTAATCTATCTTCTAGGTTTCGTGATGTTCTGCTATAATCTGGTT
>JAGVYA010000049.1 GCA_018303505.1 Candidatus Woesearchaeota archaeon | reverse complement strand
TACACGCTCCGGACAAAGGCAGCTAAAGCTGCCCGCGTCCGAAAATTTTTGAAGAAGAAGGTTATTTACGTGTTTTGACACTTAACTTGGAATTGCCATGAGATAGTTAAGTTTAAAATAGGAGCATGACACAAATTAAGGTAGTTTTCATCATTATCATCCATAAACAAACACATTAAATTCCATGGCAATTTAAATTAAAAAAAGAAGAATTAATCAAGAAATTGAAGACAAACTAGTTATCTAGAACTATCAGATTGTCTTTCTATCTCAAGCTTCTTTGCTATTGCGTTGGAAGTATTGCTTAATCTGTAAGCGTTAATAATCTCATCTGCCAAGCTGCTAACAATTGACTTTTTTGTGTTGAAAGTGCGATGGTATGCACCTTGGGTAATATGCTTAAGCACCAAATCTACTCTTCTTTGAGGCGAGCATTCAACTGCTTTTGGGTAGCGGGCTCCGCCGTATTCAATGGTTATAATCTCTTCCCTTTGCGCTGCATTCTCCAAAGCCTTGACAAAAACCTTGATTGGATTTTCTTTTGTTGCTTTTTCAATCTGCTTGAATGCCTCTTCAACAATGTCATAAGCTGTTTGCGCTTTTCCTGTGATATGACCGCTTGTTTTATAATGCTTCTTGCCTTTATGTCCAGGTATCATCAGCTTGTTTATCAAGCGCTCAACAATAAATATCCTGCTTTTGTAGAACCTATTGCCGGCGTACCTTGCTCCTGTCCTCGGAACAATTCTAGGCTTCAAAGTAATATAAGGCTGCAGTCCAAGATCGTCAACCTTGATTCCATCCAAGCTCCATCTGTTAAAAGCCTTTATGTCTGACATTTTTTGTTTTGAATTTAGTTTGTTGTTTTAAATTTTTTCAAATACCTTGTTTATTTGGGTCTTTTCTTGTAATTGTAAATGTCCAAGCACCACCTGTTAAGCTTTCATATTGAACATCATAAAATTTTCCAATGTCTTGTTTTATAAATTCAAACATACAACGTGCATAATTACTATCTACTCCTGGCAATACAAATTTATACATAGGATTTCTCCCTTCATCAATTGCTTTTAACTCAAGCGCGCCCAAACTTAGTGTCCATTTTTGTGCATGTTTTTCGCATTCAGTCTTTGGACTATGTGTAGCACTAACATCCTGTGCTGGCATTACACTTATTGCTGAAACAGCGGTAGCAACTAAAATTTCTCTTAAGTTTTTTCCAATCATATTCCTTTAAAAATTTATTTTATTTTTTTATTTTCTTGCTTTTTCTATTCTGCCTTTTAGCAAAGCGTCCAAGCTTTGGTCATTTACTTTTATAACTTGCCATCTGACTCCTGGTATGTCTCCTTTTGATTTGCCCATTGAGCCGCCTATGCACTCGATTATGACTTCATCATGCTCGTCAATCATCTTTGTTGCGCCGTCTCTAGGGCAGAAAGCTGTTACTTGCTTGCCATTTTTTATAAGCTGGACACGAACGCACTTTCTCATACCAGAGTTCGGCTGCTTTGCCTCTAATTGCACTTTTTCCAAGACAATGCCTCGTGCTTGCGATGCGCCTCCCAATGGGTCAGAGCGTTCCTTCAGCCTCAAGATTCTTTTGATGTAGGGCCTATGGTGCCATCTGCCTTCCCTTCTTCTTGACTTTAGTTTCTTGCCTGCATTTAACCCGCGTGATTTATTTGCCATATTAGTTTGGTATTCTTGTCAATTTTTAAAACTTGCTATCATGTTATTATACAACTTTCATTTCTTTTACATCAAAGTACCTTCTTACAATATCATTTAAATGGTTTATATTTTGCCTCTCTCTTCCTATAAGCATTGCCCTTGTATGCGTGTCTTTTGCGTGTATTATCAGGTCATTATTTTCCTGCTTTACATCAAAGATTTCAATGGGATAAATCATATTTTTCACAAACTGCAGGACATCGTTGCTGAATTCAACAAGCTTTATTTTCTTTCTTAACTTATTCTCAATCCTTTTTATATTGACGCCGTTTCTTCCAATTGCCTTGCCCATCTCATTTTCTTCCATTACGAAAATCAGCTTTTCATTGGAAATGCAGTCCTTGACCTTGGCGCCTGTCATAGACTCAAAAAGCGTTATCAATTTCATCGAATCAGAATCATATTTAATCTTATTCACTTACTTGCACCTTTAAGCAAAGCCAAAACAGAGATAGAAAAAGGCTTCTTGCATATGACACTTAACTCGTCATTAGGATACTCCAATTTATGAAGCTCAGCTCCGCTTAATCCTGCATAATAATTGACGTCTTTTTCCACGCTAGCCGGGCAGTTTGAGCTTACCAGAACCTTCTGCACCCTGCCAAGCTTCAGGTTCTTTATAGTTCTTTCTGTGCCTACTAATACATTGCCTGACTTAATCATTTTCTTGATTTCAGCTGCGCTAAAAAACGCTTTGCGTTTTTGGTGCCCCGAAAATCCCTGATTCCGCGAAAATTCTATCGAATTTTCGGGACCAGAAAATCGTTCGATTTTCTCGGTTTCGTTGGCATCAATTTTTTTTGGCATTTTTTTATTTGTTTTATTTTTAAGTTGTTTTTTATTTAGTTAATGTTTTTTCGTTAATGTCAGAAATCGCTGAGATGCGAGTGAGCTTCGTTGCGAACTCGCTCACAACTGTCTGATTTCTGAGCATTCCCAAAAACCTATGGTTTTTGATAATGTTCAATCGTTATTGAGTTATTTTAATTTTTATTTTTAAGTTGTGCTGATTATCCTCTTTACATTAATAATCCCATTTTCTGACTTTGAAACGTCAATTCCATCTTCGCCGTATTCAAACTGTATGATTTTTTGGGAAGCATCCCTTACAGTATTGTCATATTCAACTTTCAAGTCCTGCATTGCATTTGCAAGCCTTCTGTACAAGTAACCGCTTTTTGGCGTTCTCAATGCAGTATCCATTAATGAGTCGCGGCCTGTCATAGAGCCAAAGAAAAATTCTGCTGGAGTTAATCCTGTTTTAAATCCATTGCTGATGAATCCATGCGCTTCAGGTCCCAAGTCATTTTTCTTAAAGTTGGACAAAGTCCTCTGATCAAATCCTTTCTCTATCCTTTTGCCTCTCAAAGCCTGCTGACCTACGCAAGCAGCCATCTGTGCCAAATTGAGCAAATTGCCTCTTGCACCAGATTCTGCCATTATCATTGTATGTGTTCTTTTGTCTGCATGAGTCGCAACTGTTCTTCCTGTCTCGTTTCTTGCCTTGTTCAGCACTTCGAGAATCCTAAGTTCTAATGTTTCTTGTAATGTCTTTCCAGGAAATGCATCAAGTTTGCCTTCCTTGAACTGCGCAATCAAAGCATCCACATCCTTTTTTGCTTTATCAAGGTCCTCTCTTATCTTTAATCTTGCTGATTCAGGAAGGTCTGTGTCTGATAACGCTGATGTGAATCCCATTCTCAGCAAATACTCTATGCCAAGCCTGAAAATCTTGCCAAGCACATCAATGCTGTAATTTTTTCCATATTTTTGGTGTATGTTTCTCAACATCAAGCCAGACTCTTCTCCAAGCGAGTTTCTGTCCATAACTCCTGAAATAAGCTTGCCATCTTCTATTACAACATGGGTATCTTTATCGCATTTGTCCTTTGACCTGTCGCATAATCTTGAATGCCCGCTATAATTAAAATCGTTAGGCAATAAAACACTAAAAACTTCTTTGCCTGTCACAATGGACTTTCTTGGCAGCTTCGAGAAATCAGTAACACCAACTGCTGACATCAAATCAATAGCAACTTCTCGTTTTATTGAGTTATCCCTTGTCAAAACATAGTTGCCGGATATTGCGTCTTGAGTGCATCCAATTAAGCTTAAACCATATCTCAATGATACAAGCTGTGTCTGAACTTCCATTAAAATTTCAGCTTCTGCCCTTGCCTCTTCTGTCTGCGGGATATGCAAATTCATTTCATCGCCGTCAAAATCTGCATTATATGGCGTGCATACGGCTGGGTTAAGCCTTAGAGTTTTGCCCGGCAGCACCTTAACGCGATGGCACATCATGCTCATCCTGTGCAATGAAGGCTGCCTGTTGAATATTGCAACATCGCCATCCATCAGATGCCTTTCAACAATGTAGCCTGGATGCAATTCTTCCAAGGAAGCTTCTTTAGTTTCTTCTGTGATTTTTTTCTTCTTGCCGTCAGGCCTTATTATGTAATTAGCGCCAGGATACTTGTCAGGACCTTTTTCAACAAATGTCTTCAAGTATGCTATGTTCCACTCATTGACTCTTTCAGGAACTGTAAGCTTTGTCGCAATAACAAAAGGCACTCCAACTTCAAAAAGCTCAAGCATTGGGTCTGGGCTTATGACTGTTCTTGCACAAAAGTTTGTCCTTTTTCCGGCAAGATTATGGCGAATTCTGCCTTCCTTGCTCTTTATTCTTTCAGTCAGCGTCTTTAATGGCTGGCCGCTTCTGTGCCTTGCTGGCGGCAATTGCGCAATGTTATTGTCAAAAAATGTTGTGACATGGTATTGCAGCAAATCCCATAAGTCCTCAACAATTATTTCAGGAGCGCCTGCATTTATGTTTTCAAATAATCTTTGGTTTATTCTCACAATGTCGCCCATCTTATGAGTCAGGTCATCTTCGCTTCTTTCCCCGCTCTCCAAAGTTATGCTTGGCCTCATTGTTACAGGAGGGATTGGCAATACTGTCAATATCATCCACTCTGGCCTTACATGAGGAACTTTTAATCCGAATATTTCGCAATCGCTGTCAGGAATTTTTTCCAATCTTGCTCTTATTTCAATAGGGCTTATCCTTTTTTCATCTTCCAAAAATGTAGTTGGCTTTTCCAGGCTTATTTTTTTCTGCTTTGATTTGCAGTGAGGGCATTTATTTATAGTCTTCAACCCTGCTATTATTTCCTTGACTTTCTGTCTTCTCTCCTCTATACCACTTTCTTTTTCAACCTGGTCAAGAAGCTCTTTGATTTTGCTTATCTTGTTGTCTGGAATCAAAATCCTGCCGCATTCCCTGCAGGTGCATTTCAGAATTGTCATTACTATATTTACAAATTTAACATGAATAATTGGTCTTGCCAGTTCTATGTAGCCAAAATGCCCTATGCATTCTTTTAATTTCGAGCCGCAAGTCTTGCATCTTAGCCCAGGGTCTATAACTCCCAATCTTATGTCCATTAAGCCGCCATCAACAGGGTAGCCTTCCTTGTCGTAAAGTTCAGGCGTTACAATTTTCGCAGAAGCCATTTTTTTAATCATCTTTGGGCTTAATACAGAAAAGGTAATGCTTTTTACCTGCTTGTATATGTATTGCTCTTCCTGCTCTATTCTTTCAATCTTCTCTTCCTTGCCTTCGATTGCCTGCTTTACAGCCTCAAGCTCCTGTTCTTCTTTTTGTTCTGTTTTTTCTTCTGCCATTTTTTGTTTTGATTTTTATTTTCTTTATTTTCAATCCGTCGCTACGCGACATTATCTTGTGCTCGGTGTTGCTTTTCTGCCATAACGCAACACCTCGCCAATTTATTTTATTCGTGCAATCGAAGATTGTACAATTTTTGATGGAACTTTTTTCTAAAAAGTTCCCCGCACTCAACTGACGGAACAGTTGTTTTATTTTTCCTTTGCTGCTTTTGGGGATTTGACTGACAAGCTAGGCAATCCTGTGCCGATTGGAACAGGCTGGTTAACCATTACATTCTCAACAACAGAGTTAAGATTGTCCACTTCTCCAACAAGGGCGGCATTTATGATATGCTTTATTGGAGTCTCAAATGAAGCTCTTGCCAAAACGCTTGATTTTTCGCTTACAACCCCATATCTTGTAATTCCTTTTAAAGTTCCGCTTACGCACATTGTATCAGCTACAAGCATTATATGCCTGACATCAACATTCAAGCCCTGGCTTTCTATAACTTTAAAAATTTCATTTATAATCGCTTGACGAGCTGCTTCAATGCCGAGCACCTGCTCAATCTCAAATATATTATTAGTTGTTGCCCTGTAAGCATCAACTTCCTCCAATTGAAGAACATCAGCTAAATTTGAACCAGCTGTTATTATTACAAATTCATCTTCCCTTTTTACAGGCAGAACTTGTGAAATTCCCTTTATCCCTTTTACAGTAATATTTTTTATTTTTTCTTTTGTTTTGTATGCGTCATTAAAAACATCTTCCTTGCTTCTTGCTTTTAGCACGAGTGACTCCTTGTTGTCTTTTATGTTGTAGCCTTTCAATTGTTTTAGGATAGCATCCATGACCTTGCTGTTTGTCAGCTCTATTTCCTTCATCTTATCCTTGTCCAGCTTTACCTCAATAGTAAAATCAGCTATATTAATTGTGAATTCGGTTGAGATATCCCTCAATCTTGTTTCTTTTATCTGAAGCGCAAGATGCCTTAAGTCCTCAATATTCTTTCCGCTGGCATATGGCTTTTTCAAGTATATTTCCATCATTGGATTTTCAAGCTCTTTCCTTCCATCCAATATTTCAATTATTCTTGGCAATCCCAAAGTGACGTTCATCTCAGCAACTCCTGCAAAATGAAACGTATTCAGAGTCATCTGCGTCCCGGGTTCGCCAATCGATTCAGCAGCTATCATCCCAACAGATTCGCCTGGATGCACTTTTGCATTGTTGTACTCTTCATAAGTTGCTTCCATTATCTTTTTTAATTTGGCGTCGCTTATGCCCTTAGGCAGGTTATTTTTTATTTCCTCGATTATCTTAATCGGAAG
>JAGVYA010000044.1 GCA_018303505.1 Candidatus Woesearchaeota archaeon | reverse complement strand
AAACCATCCTCTTAATCAAATCGTTAATTGCTTCTCCTCTATAGCCTAGCGCACCTCCACTTTGATAAGGATGCTTAATGCCTTTTCTTCCAAACCCTTTTCTTGGAGGATTTAACCTAAAATATTTCTTTATTTTTTTATTGTTAATGACAACAAAATCATTGTACTTTATTTTTCCTTTTGAATCGGATTCTCTTCCATTAAATTCCTCCCCTCTTTTTTCAACAAGCATGTTAAAAGTTTCGTCGTCAATCTCTCCCCATGTTATATAATCTTTTGCTCTCTTCAGCATGCCTGTGTAAATAGGCATGTCCGGCAGGACACAGCAATAATTTTTTCTATATAGCCTTAGCATCTTTAGATTATCCTCTATCTTTGTCCTTATTCCTGTAATTCCCCTTACTCTTATTGCTGCCATTTTTTTGGCGGAATTTATTTTTGCTGTTTGTTGCTCCATTTCACATCATTGCTTTTGACGAACCTTCAATAATACTTAAATTTTCTTCATTTTTTTGACTGAGTTTAAACTGCATCAAATTTTTAAGGGCTTCAAAGCAAGCATACAGCAAATTAAGCTTGCTCCTTGTCTGGCCCTCTGTTCTTGACCACGCATCCTTGATGCCGGCTAATTTCAAGATTTTCTGGCATTCCTTCTCAACTTTCAATCCGGTTCCTTTTGGTGCTGGTATCAGCATGATTTCCACTGAGCCGTATTTCCCTCTTACTTTGAAAGGCACTGTATGCGAATCCCCGCAGCCGCATCTCCAGTTTCCGCATCCTCTTCTGATTTTTATCACATTTAGCTTTGCCTGGCGAATTGCTTTTTCCCTTGCCGGCACAGTTTCCTTTGATTTACCATAACCTACACCAACATAGCCATCTTCATTTCCTACAACTGCGAAAGTGCCAAATTTTGGCTTGTTGCCTTCTTGGGTTTTCTTTTGGGTTTGCTTGAATACCCTTTTCTGGCCGCCGCCAAACTTTCCTTTTGATTGTCCCACCATCAGCAATTCAGTTGTAAGATTTGGCAATAAAGTGTCTGTTATCTCTGGCTCAAGTATCTTGATTCTTTGATCCAATACATAAGAAATATTTTTGATAACGCCATTTTTTACATTTATGCCTAATGACGTTTTTGGCTTCCATGCCTCTTTTTCAAAAGCTCCTTTCTTTTTGACTTCCTCAACTATCTGTTCTTCAAGTTCTTTTACTTCGCCTAGTTCAACTGCCAATCCTTCTTTGGGTTTCTCAATTAATGCTTCTTCATCTTGTAAAACTTCGACATTATCCATTTCTTCTTTCACTTCAACTTTTTCTTCTGTTTTCTTCTTAGCCATGTATCTTAACCTTTATCTCATTAAAATGCTTTACAATATCCACCGGATTGAGTCCTTTTTTTATGTAATTGGAGAATTGCCTTTTATACATTGACTCATTGCTCTCTAATTGCTGTGCATATTTTGCAATATGTTCTCCTGAAATCCTGTCTTTTGATGGAAGTACCTCTGGATTAAAGGGAATATTTAATCCAGCATCAACTGCCCCTGCAAGCGCAGCATACAGTCTTGAGCCCTTGGTGGAGTTATTGAACCCCAAGTCAAGTACAGCATCCTTTACGCCTCTTTCAAGCGCTTTTTTTCCTGCAAGGGCCCCTATCAAATATGCGCTTGGTATATTCCCATTATCACCCTTCCAGCCAAGCTTGATTAACGCCTTTGAATCTATTGTGAACAAAACCTTGTCGCCTTTTGCACTATACTCTATAATTGATGCCTGGAAGTTTTTTAATGCCATCCTAACCACAAATCTAAATTTATTAGACATTAATATCTTCAATCTTTTCCTGTAATAAGTCCTTCCCTGCCTTTTTCTCCTGAATGGTACTGTGAAAATATTTCCGTGCTTCATTTTTTAATTAACCCCTGTTCCTCAGTATACAGTTTCAAGTGTCTCGAGCTTCTGAAAAATCCGCTTTTGCTTTTCATATAAAGCTCGTGATAAGCAGCGCTTGTAATCATGCTTTTGTCCCTTAATGACTTGATAAAATCTCTTTGCAGCCTTATTTTATTCATCCATGTTCTTTTTGGGTTTAGCCTTGCTGTTTTTTTTCCTTTCCTTGAGCCAAAACCTTTTTGCTTGCCATAGATCTTTTGTTTCTTCCTGCTTCTAGCCCAGAATCTTGATGTAGAAAGCAGTCTTTTTTTTGATATTACTCCATTGCCTATTAATGACCTTATATCAGTTTTTGTTATTGCTTCTTTTATATCCTCTACTCTGTTAGGATCAAACCTTATCCTATTATTGCCGCATTTTAAAATCTGAGCCGCTAATCTTCTTTGTACATTAAGCATTTTTATGTCCTTTTTGTCAGAACCTTGTCCTTTTCTTTCTTTTCGGCCAATTTTTTGTCGTCTTTGTCGCTTACTTGTGTTTTTTCAATTGGCTCTTTTGTCACTGCTTTTTCTTTCTTAACTTCTTCTTTTTTTACTTCTGTAGTTGCTTTCTTTTTTTTAGAGTTGATAAAATCTTCAATTTTTTTGATTTGCTCGTTAACATTCAAATTCAAAATATTGACATTGAGCTCTCTTGCCTTTTTCAGGATTTCAAGTTTCTTTTTCATTCCCACGCTTTTGGCAATGACAGCTCCTTCACTTTCTTTTCTTATTTTTATGAGGTCATTGATTGACAGTATACCTACAATTTTTAGCCCGGAAGAGTGCAGTCCTTTGGCTTCTCTTGGTGATTTGTATCCTGGTGAAGGCATCTTCCTCCTGCCCTTGAACTTATGCCTGATTTTTGAGTGAATCCCTTTTGGCTTACGCCATTTATCATTAACCTTCATTCTTTTTGGGTTGTCCTGCCTGATAAAATCTGGCTTTTTCTCTTTAATTCTGGTTCTTAACTCTAATAATGTGTTTATTTCAGTCATTTTTATCAGTATAATTTTACTCCGACATCAACTTCTCTTTTAGGTTCTATCAAAACGCACTGATTATTTTTGTCAGGAACGCCTAATACAAGAACCTCTGATGTAGCTGGACCTATTTGTCTTGGTGGAAAATTTACTACACCTAAAATTAATTTATCTTTTAACTTTTCTTTTGAATAATTTGCAACAAGCTGTGCGCAGGATTTCTTTATTCCTATATCTCTTCCAAAATCTATTTTTAACTTGTAAGATTGCTTTTTAGCTTCTGGAAAGTCCTCTACTTCAATAATTCTTCCGCTTCTTATGTCAATTTTGTTGAAATCTTCAATTGTTGCCATTTTACACAACCTGTTTGATGTCTTTTGAGTGATGCCACGCAGCTGATGTTGATATATCTAATTCCTTTGCTATTTTAGGGTAACTTAAACCATTTTTACGTAAATCAATGACTTGTGGTTTTAATTTTAGCATTTCTTTTTCAGGAGTTTTCCAAATTTTATAATTGTTGACTATATCTGTCAACTTCTGCCTTTTATAAGAAATATTAAAATTTATTAATTCGTTAAAAATCTCAATATTTTTTCTATTGTATAATAGAATTCCATTTTTATTATAACTTATATTTTTAATTCCAATATCATTAAATAATTCTTCAATTTCTTTTAGTCCTTCTAAATTTTGATTACAAAGAATTATTTGTTTTGAGTCTATAGAAACACTTCCCTGAGAATCTGCAAAACCTTGAAGATATTTTGCTTTAGTTTCTTTTGAGACATTTTTAATAGCTATAGGAACAGTCCAAGTACTTTCCTTAAAATTTGCATTATAACTTAAAATATCTTCTACTGCTTGTTTTGAACTTAATCTGACCCTAAAAGTTTTATTTATGCCAAAATTTCTAGGTTTAAGTACTTTTATTTTAGGCTTAATACCATAAACTTTTTCTAAACAAAATACAAAATATTTGATAAAATTCGAATCAACCGCTTCAAGAACAATCCTATAGACGCCATTATCTTTTCTATATTCAATGAATCCATCACCGGGCCCAACTACACCAAGGATGTAGGCTTTTTCTAAAGTTAATTCTTTGTAATTTTGATTTTTTATTAAAACAGGATTTCCTCTTTTCTTTAAATTTATATTAGATTTAATTAAGTGCCTTTGAACTGTGCTAAAAGAAAAATTACATATTTGAGCTATTTCTTTTATTGATTTATCTTTGTGATACAAATTAATAAATTTATTATGTTGAGAAATAGGAACTTTATCTTTAAATGCTTCTCGGAATTTTATTCCATTTTTTATTAAATAATTTCTAGTAGTAGTTACAGTAAAATTAAATTTCTTAGCTATTTTTTTAGTTCCATAGCCTTCTGTGTAAAGTTTTTTCATTTCAATCAACATTTTATTATTAATTTGTATCATTTTTGTTCCATTTCATAATAGGTCATCTAGTAAATTTTTTCTTTTAGTTTATTTAAGCTCTTTACCATCTTTCGAAATTATATAACAACCATCTTGAAAAATTCTTGTGTCATATCCCGGCCTTCTTGTCAATTGCTCTATATCAGCGCTGACTTGCCCGGCAATTTCCTTGCTTATGCTGGTTACATGAATAATGTCACCTTCGACCTTTACATCAGCGCCTTCTTTTAATTCTAAAACCCTTGGCACTTTCTCTCCCAGAAAATTTTTGACAGCAAGCTTGTTGTTGGACACGCTTACATTCATTGGAAAATGCCCTGAGCATATCTTCAGGATGTAGACATGATTTTGCATGCTTCCTCTTACCATATTTTTGATGTGCGCTGCCAATGTTCCAATTGTCTTTTTATCTTCTTTTTTTCCGCTTTTAGATTCAATTACTATTTTTTTATTGTCTATTTTAATTGAAATGTTGCGCTGCTTAATTTCCCTGTTTACTTCTCCTTTAGGTCCTTTAATTAACAAAACCTGGCCGTTGATGGAGGCACTTACATTATCATGCAAGTCAATGTCTTTGGTTATTTTCCCTTTCCTGCTGGATTTTACTTTTTGCATTTAATAACAATAAGCTAAAAGCCTTCCCCCTGTTTTTTTTGATTTAGCATCATAATGTGTCATAATTCCCCTTGATGTGGATACAAATAATATACCTATCCCCTTGGCCGGCAAGTATCTTGCCTCAAAATTTTCAAATTCTGTGTTTTTAACGCTGTACCTTGGCTTTATTACGCCGCACTTGTTTATGTTCCCGATTAGAGTGAGCCTTATGTAATTGCCTCTGCTGTCTTCTGTTTCCTTGAATTCGCCAACATAATTGTTCTCTTTCATTACTTTTAGCAGTTCTTTAATTACCTTTGAAACTGGACTTATCAGGCATTCTGATTTTCCAATTAACTCGCTGTTCAACATCAAAGACATTACATTTGCTAATGGATCGTTCAGCATTTTCTCACTTTAACTGTATTTCTTAAAGCTCAGGCTTGTTGCAATTTCCCTAAAGCATGTTCTGCAAACCCCTAAGCCATATTTGCCTATATAACCCCCTGGCCTGCCGCATCTTCTGCATTTTTTTGTTGCTCTGCCATATTTTCTTAATTTTGGGGCATTATGCTTGATATATTTCTGCATCTTGACGGGTTTTGCTTTTAATTGCTTGAACACTTTCCTGTAATCGCTATAAGTCATCTACTCAGCCTCCACTTTTGTACTGAAATTGCTTGCCATAAAATCTATGGCTTCTTGCTTTGATATCCTGTGTCTTGCCGGTATTCTTCTTGTCATAAATCTTCTTCTTTTAATTCTGTAGCCTGGCCTTTCAAGAGTCACACAAACTTCAAATCCCATAATGCCTATTTTTGGGTCATATTTCACGCCAGGAATCTCTATATACTCGTGAATTCCAAATGCAATGTTGCCATTGTTATCAAATTGTTTTTCTCTTAGTTTATTATCAATAGCTCCAAGCAGTCGCGGAAGCATTTTAATTGCCCTGTCTTTTCTTAAAGTGAGTTTGCACCCTATTGGCAATCCTGGCCTTAGCCCCCATTCTTGTATTCTTTTGCTTGTTATGGTCTTTATTGGAGTTGCGTTTGTGACTGCATTAAGCAATACCAAGCCTTTCTCTAATCTTGCCTGGTCTTTTCCAGCGCCGATGTTCAATGTTACTTTCTCTATTCTGATGTTTTTCATCTTGTTCATCTTCATCCAAGCGTGATTGATGGCTTGTTATCCCCAATCACAAAAGCATATTTCTTCGAAGTCTCTATTAAGTCTCCCCTGGAATCCTTGTAGATTACTTTGTCTTCAACAATATCTTCAACATTTCCAATTTCTCCTATGTGCTTTCCGCCTGCCAAAAATATTGTTGAATTCTTATCAAGCTTCAAATGCTTGTTGATTTTCTCTTGGGGTAATAATAAAAGAAGAGTATCTCCTACTTTGTATATGTGGTCATCAGCAATTATGTTCTTGCCGTCAAATAAGTTTAATTGAAGTTTTCCCCTGACCATTGTCTTTCCGATAATTTTGCAGGGTTTGAGCAAAGCTTCTTCCTTCTTTATTTTTATCAGGTCTAGCTTGCCTTTTTTGTTTAATATCACCCTAAAGAATTCTTTTGTGTTTGTGAACTCCATTGTATCAAAAATCCCAATAGGAAATCTGAAGTTTTTTCTGGTTTTCCCATCAATCTTTATTTCATTGGTGTTCAGGATTTTTTTGACATCTCTTGTTGTGCTGGCATAATTCAGTATTTCTTTGAGAAATGTGCTAAGGGGTAATCCTATATCCAAACTATGCGGGCCGGGTATCGATTTTGTGATAAATTTAAGCTCCTTTCTCTTTACATGCCATGTTTTTGGCGCCGCTAGTCTTTTTAGGTGATCTTTGCCCATTTTATCTCCTCTCCAATGTTTTCTGCCTAAGCTTGTCTTCTAAATTTAATTCTGTGATCATCAAGTTTGACGGGTGTAATGCAAATAATCTTTTTGTTCCATCCCTTTTTGTTAGCTCCACCCCACTAACAAAAACTTTTGTCTTTTTCAAGTTGATCGTCTCAATCTTTCCTTCATGTTTTTTGAACTGGCCTTGCATGATCTTTACCTTATCACCCTTCCTTAGTCCAATGCTTCTTTTGCCATACTTCTTTCTTAGATCTTTTGAAAGGTGTGACTGGACGAATTTCTTCTTGATGTGCAGCGGAGCGCTTAATCTGTATTTTCTCTGCTTTCTTGGCTTCTTGTTGCTTTTCCATGCACTTGAAAAATTTTTCATATTAATCACTTAAACTACTATGCTTGCTATTTTTGCTATGCCTGGCCATCTCTCGCATGCTTCCTTTGCAATTGCGCCTTTGAATATTGTGCCTTTTGGATTGCCTTTGTCGTCCTTCAGCACAACTGCGGAGTTATCCTCAAATTTTATTCTGGTTCCGTCAATTCTTCTATATTCCTTTTTCTGCCTCACAATAACTGCAAACACAACCTGTTTTCTTATATCTGGTCTGCCGCTTAGCACAGATCCCATAACCAAATCACCAACGCCGCAGCTTGATATCCTTCCCTTAACTGTCTTTGACCCTACAACAGTAAAAATCCTGATTATCTTTGCTCCTGAATTATCGCATGTTTCAATTCTGCACCCTACTGGAAGTGCTTTTGTAACGCGAGATTTAATTGGCTGCATTTATTCTTCCTCCTTGGCTTTCATTTCATCTTCTTTCTTTGCCATTACTTTTCCAGACTCTCTTGCTTCCATCTTGTCCTTAAATCCTCTCTCAGTGCCCAATTTTTCTATAATAACAAAATTTTTTGTTTTACTAAGCGGTCTGCATTCCATGACCCTTACAATATCCCCATCTTTTGCATTAATGCATTCTGGATTATGTATCTTTAATTTTGTTCTTCTTTTCTCGTATCTTTCATATTTTTTCAAAAAGTGCAGCCTATTAAATTCTATGACTGCTGTCTTTCTCATCTTTGTTGAGACGACTATGCCAGTAAACTGCCTGCCTCTCACGCTTAAACTGCCATGAAATGGGCATTTTACATCGTTGCACTTTTGTTTCGGGATTTCCAAGACGATTCCTATACCTTTTGATTCTATTTTTGCCATTTTTGTTTATTCTGCAGATTTATCTTACTTCCACGCTGCTTGGTGCAAAGCCATACTCAATCAAGATTTTTTTTGTCTTTTGCTTGTGCTCGCCTTGCAGCTCTATTTTTTCATCTTTTATAGTGCCGCCGCATGCAAGTTCTGACTTGAGTTTCTTTGCTAGGTCTTTGAGATCTATCTCCTTTTCATCAATGCCTTCGACAATAGTATAATTTTTGTTGAATTTCTTCCTCTCAACATAAACCAAAATCTTTTGGCTTTCTTTCGCTATAGTCTCACATACACACAGCTCTTTCACCAAGCCGCACATGGGGCATACTTCACTCATTCCTTTTTTCTTCCTCCTTTCTGTTGTTTTTTGTTTGTTGTTTTCTCATTATTTATGCTTAATATCTTTGCAATTGTTCTTTTTATCTCCTTTACTTTGCCGGGGCTTTTTGGCACAGTTCCTATTGCAATCTGTGAATTTAACTTCATCAATTCCTTTTTCAATTCATTTGACTTGTTATTAAGGTCAAGTTCGTTCATTAATCTTAGTTCTTTCACTTTCATCTTCTTTTTTCACCGAGTTGTGAGCGAGTTTCAGGTGGAATGCGAGAACTCGTGTGACATGCGAAAGCTCGCTTTCGCTCGCTTAACTCAACGCTCGCTCATCTCCCTCACTCGCATTCGACTTCTTCTCTTTGCTTTGTCTTTTTTTATTTCCTCTTTTGGCATTTCTTCATCTGTTTTTTCTTTTATTTTCTCAACACTAACTTCCCTTTGCTCAGTTAATTTTATATCATCTGGCAATTTAATGTCAGGCGGCATTATACTGACTTTAACGCCTATTATGCCTGTTTTTAATTGCGCTTGGGTATTGGATTTTCTGACTCCGACTATTGCTATGTCACCGCATTTTTTAAGATAGCCTGAGTAAAAGCGCCATGACTTTGCCCTTGCGCTTGGAACTTTTCCGCTTACGACAATCTCTATCCCAAGGGCCCCTGATCTCATGACCTCAGTCATTATCTTATGTCCTATGGCCTTAAATTTTTCAGAGCCGAATTTCTCAAGGGCGTCAACAATTTTTTCTGCCACTATATTTGCGTCTAAATTAGGATTTTCTACTTCACTTATCTCTATCTGGGGGTTTTCTAAATTAAACCTCTTCTTTAATGTCTTTGTAAGTTGCTTTATGTTTTGCCCTTTTCTCCCGACAATTAAGCCGGGCCTTGATGCAAATATTATTATTTTCTCTCCTAATGGGGTTTTAACCATTTTTGTGTGGCTGTGCCCAACATTCTCTAGGCTCTGTGTTACATACTCCTGTATCTGAAATTCCTTAATTTTCTGGGCTACAAATTTTCTTTCTATCAAAATTTCACCCCGTTGAAATTTTGGGAGTTCCAAATGTCAAAAATCAGAGATTTTTGAACACCTCGAAAATCTTGGATTTTCACTGAATTTTTAATTCCAAGAAAATCTTTAGATTTTCTGGACCACAAAATCTTTGATTTTGTCGGTTTTGTTACTATCATTTTTTCACTTTTTTCATTGCCTTTGTTTTTGCTTCTTCTTTAATATCAGTTGCTGTTTCCTCAACAATAATCTCAACATTTGTTCTTTTCATTCTTCTTCTGGATTTTCTTCCGAAATGCCATGTCTTTCCGGATTTATGCGCGCTGACATGCGCGATGACTAAATTTGATGTGTTCAAGCCCTTGAATTGCGCATTTGACTCAACATTCTCAATTAATCTTATGAATTCTCCTGATGCTTTTTGGGGGTATCTTCCTGGACCTATCTTTTTTTTATGCCCAAGGTCAAAATCAAATCTTTTGAAAGGAATTGCTGTTTTTCCCCTTACAACACTTTGCAGCATTTCTTTTGCGTCATTGATGTTTTTATTTTTAATAAACCTGCATATCTCAACACTCTGCTTAAATGAAACAGGCAAAGCCATTCCTAGTGCTCTTGCCATATGCTCCTGATTGTAATTTCTGAATGTGTATCCTTTCATTTTACTTGACAGACAGGCTTGCGCTTGACCTTGTAGCGCCTATTCCAGGCGCGCTGTGAGCAACTTTTTTTCTTGTTAATGCAAATTCTCCAAGGCAATGTCCTATCATATCTGATTCTATTACAACAGGAATAAATTCCTTGCCTTGGTGCACTTTTATAGTTCTTCCAATCATCTCTGGCAGGATTACCATGTCTCTGCAGTGCGTTTCTATGTTCTTTTCATTATTCCTTAATTTTTTAAGCAGGATTTTTTGCTGGTCTGTGAATCCTTTCTTTATCGTTCTTCTCTGCCTTGCTGTCATTAATTGTGCCAATTCATTCAGGCTCATATTTTTGAGTTCATCGGTTGTTTTCCCTTTGAAAGTGAATTCCTTCTTTGCCATTTCTACCTCTTATGTCGTCCTGTTCTTTTTGGTGCTATTTTACCCACTTTTCTTCCAGGGGGTGCATTCCTTGAGGATTGTGTTGGGATTCCTTTTGCATGCGAGCTTGAACCTCCAAATGGATGGCTCACTGAATTCATTGATGTTCCGCTTACTATGGGCCATAATTTATTCTTGGCTTTCATTGCATAAAATTTATTTCCAGCCTTTAAAAATGGCTTTTCAGTCCTGCCTGAGCCAGCAACAATGCCAATAACTGCTCTGCACTCCAGTGAAAATATCTTTCTTTTGCTTGATGGCAACTCAACTATAATGCTATCCTCCATTTTTGTTATTATCTTTGCAAAAGCCCCGCTTGCTCTTACAAATTTACCACCGTCTCCTGGTTGCGCTTCTATGTTATAAATTGGCATTCCTTCTGGAATATTTTTTAAAGGCAGAATATTTCCTGATTTTAATTCAATATCCTTGCCCATCTCTATTTTATCTCCTACTTTTATTCCTTCAGGTGCTTGCAATAATCCTGTTTCACCATTGCTATATTTTAATTCCATTAAAGGTGCGCTATGACCGCTGCAGTGCACAATATCTGTGATGTCGGCAGCAATTGCCTTGCCTTCTTCATATCTTGCAAAATTAGCCGTTCCTTTGTACCTAAAGCTTGGCGCCCTGTACCTTGGGCTTCCTTTCCCCCTCTTCTGCTGTATTAAGTTCTTGCCCATTTTACATCACTTGTTTTTACATTAAACCCATCTGAGTTGCAATGTCAATAGCAGGATTCTTCGCAGAAAATTTGACATATGCCCTTTTCTGACCATCCGCATTAACAAATGTATTGACGCCAACAACTCCTACTTTAAACATGTCTTCTATAGCTTTTTTTATTTCTTTTTTTGTTGCTTTCTCGCTCACAACAAAGATTAGTTTGTTTTCTGCTTCCATTAACCTTATTGATTTCTCTGTCGATAATGGGTATTTTATTATTTTATACTGGTCCATTTTATTTGAATAAATTCTCCTTTTCCAAGATATTGATAGCAGCAATTGTCCACAAAACCAATCTGCCAGCCTTTGCTCCTGGCGCAAGCAATTCTGCGTTTAAACTCTTTACCTCAACAACATCAATTCCAGGTATATTTTCAATTGCTCTGCTTAATTTGTCAACTTTTGACACAACAATCAAAGGGCCTTTCTTTTTTCTGTATTTTCTTCCCCTTGCCTTGCCTTTTCCAGCTCTTATCTTTTTTTCTTTTACTCTTGCCAGCTCATTTTCCAAGCCTAGTCTCTTGAATGTCTCAATAACATCCTTTGTTTTGTTTATTAGTTCAAATTTATCATCTAAAACAAAAGGGTAGTTGTCGGGTATTATGTGTCCTCTTTCTGCTACAACATCTTTCATGATTGTGGCTGCTATTGCGCTTCTTATGGCTTTTATATTTTCTTTCTTGTTTATTTTTTTCCGCCATATTTTTTCTGATTTTGGCGGGTGCGCCCTTCTTCCGCCAACAGTGCCTGGAGCAAACGCCCCAACCCAATTCATTCTCATCCCCCTTCTTGTCATTATTTTTCTTGGAACTCTTGAAATCCCAATCCCGTATGATCCTCTGTAATCTCTTCTTCTTCTTGATAATTTGGCAGATGCTCTTTTTCCTGCTGTTTCGCTTGCAGCATAGCCCTGCCTTTTATGGCTTTGAATGGCTAACACTGCCCTGTGTATTAAATCCGGCCTGTATTCTTCTTCGAATTGTGATGGTAATTTGATTTCCCCGATCTTATTGTTTGTTGAGTCTAAAATAGCTGCTTTCATTGCCAAAATCTCCATTAAATTTGCATTTTTGTTTTATTGTATTAAAATATCGGGTGATTTAAAAAGTGTTAAAAATTTTTGATATTTTATCTTCCCTGTTTTGATTCTGCACTTATGTAGGTTATTTGTGGTGCTTCTGGAACGTTCTTTTTTGGTCTAATTGCATCTGTAAACCTAATCAATCTTTTTTGAGCTCCAGAAACAGAGCCTTTAAGGAGGATGTAGGGATTTTTAACAACGCCATAATTCAAAAATCCGCCTTTTGTGCTTATTTCGTCAGATTTATTTCCAATCTTGACAATCCACTTATTATATTCTGTTCTTAAGTGATATCCCATTTTTCCTGCATGCGCTACTCTCCACATCACATGACCTTGCCCCCTCCATGGGCCTAGGGTGCCAGGATTTCTCCTGCTCTTCTCTGACTTATGGTGCCTTAATTGTATCCCAAATCTTTTCATTGGGCCTTGGAATCCTTTTCCCTTTGTTAAAGAATGCGTATCTATTATATACCCTTCCTTAAAAACCTCGCTTATGTTTATTTCCTTACCTAATTTTTCTTTTGCATAATCCAATTGCTGTTTTTTATCCCCGCCAATTGCAACTTCAAAAATTTCCGGCTTCTTTTTTCCAATGCCTGTTAGTTTTGGTTGTGTGTAACACAACAATCTTGCAAAATCAAAATCAATTGAGTGGAATGCTTGTTTTATTTCGCTGTTGTTTTGTTCTTTTTTCTTTTTTTGGTTTATGTTTTTTCTTTCAAGTTCCTTATCAAAAGACTCTGCAAATAATTCAGAAACTAGTTTTAAGCCATATTGTGTGTTTTTGTAAAGTCTTATAGAAGCGGTCTTGAGCGGCGGGCACTCGACAATTGTAACTGGACAGAAAATCTCTGCCCCTTTTGATAAAGAGTTAGCGCGGTTGTCTTCAATCAGAAGATGAGTCATGCCAACCTTGTAGCCTGCGAACCCAAGGAGTTTTGTTTCTTTGCTCGCTGGCCATTTTCTTATTCTTGCATAACTGTGTCTGCTTCTTACTCTTGGCCAAAACTGCATGCTTCCTGCTCTTGGTTGTCTTGTTCTTGGCATTTGTTAGTTCTACCACCTCACAGACTAATACATCTATTATTTCTTGATTGCAAAATAAGCCTTTTATTGATAGCCTTTGTAGAAAACAGTTTAGTTAACTGTACTGAAAAGGCAGTCTTTTCAGGCTTGCTTACGCTTTGTGTTTAATTAATTAAACACATATGAATTGCGAGCTAGAGGAACATTGGGAGATTTATAAAGGTTGTGGTAGAAAATTTGTATTGTATTATTAATGATTATTTTATTGGTTGTTTGTTTTATATTTCAAATTTAACTCATTTAATATATTTTCTATCTCATAATAGATTATTCTGTATTTACCACCTACCTTTGTTATTTTCCTTTCTTTAACAATATTTCCTAATGGTTTAGATAGTGTAGTGCTAGGAATAGCTAGCTCATTGCTGAGTTGTGAAATATCTAATCCATCTGTATTTGGGATTTTTAAAATATTGTGTGCAAAATATTTTCCGATTAAACATACTTTTATCTTCTCTGCATTAGTAAGAGCTGTCCAGATTTTTACTTCGTAACTATTCAAACCCAAATTTTTAAGTTTTTTTTCCACCTTTAATGTGAGTATTTGTTTTGGTGGGGTTGTTTTGTTTATAAATATTTTGTTTTTTATTATTATATAGTGATAAATTTAAAACACCAACCCCACAACTTCTGTTGGAATTTTTTATTTGTTGTTTGTTATATTATACCCTATATTATATTATTTTCTATATAGAAAATAATATAATTTAATAAACAAAAAACAAAACACATACACCTCCACACGAAACAAAGGGGTAGCATGAATAAAGAAAATATTTATATACCTATATTTCGTTTGGAAATTTATGATTGAAAAGGGGTTGGAAACGTTTTTTGAGGTATTTTTGAACAAAGAAAGTGTTTTTTTTGATAAAAGAGCACTTCAATCTTCTTATATCCCAGAAACAATCCTTCACAGGGAAGAACAAACCAAACAAATCGCTACTATTCTCGCCCCATCCTTAAAAGGAGATAAACCATCCAACATATTTATTTACGGAAAGACCGGAACAGGAAAAACACTAACCACTAAATACACAGCACAAAAGTTAATGCGAGTATCTACAAGAGAAAACATACCCTTAAAAATATTGTATATCAATTGTAAGTTAAAAAGAAGCGCAGATACAGAATATAGGTTAATTGCCCAATTAGCAACAGAACTAGGAAAATCAATACCACCAACAGGCTTGCCAACAGAAGAAGTGTACAAGGCATTTCTAAGCGCACTGAACAAACAAAAACAAAACTACATCATAATCTTAGATGAAATTGACCAATTAGTCAACAAAACCGGTGATAATGCACTTTACAACCTAACAAGGATAAACGAGAGCACAGAATCACAAATATCACTAATTGGGATATCAAACGATATAATGTTTGTTGATAATCTTGACCCGAGGGTAAGGTCATCTCTTTCTGAAGAAGAAATTATTTTTCCACCATACAATGCTTTGCAGATCCAATCTATTCTGAAGCAAAGGGCCGAGACAGCATTCAATAAAGATGTTTTGAGCCAGGGTGTTATTGAGAAATGTGCAGCATACGCTGCCCGCGACCATGGTGACGCCAGGCGAGCCTTGGAGTTCTTAAGGGTTGCTGGTGAAATTGCTGACAGGAAAAATTCTAAAAAAATTACAACAGAGCATATTGATGAGGCCGAAGCAAAGATAGACAGGGACAGGGTCATAGATATAATCACAACCCAACCAAAACAATATCATCTTGTGCTTTACTCAATACTATCTCTTCAGCCAAGCAGAAGCAACAACATATTCACAGGCGAGGTATATGAAGTATATAAATCATTGTGCAGCAAAACAAATACAAGCACCTTAACACAAAGAAGAATATCTGACATAATATCAGAATTTGACATGCTTGGGATAGTAAATGCAAAGGTAATCTCAAAAGGCAGATATGGAAGAACAAGAAACATATCAATAGAAATTCCCATGACAGTACTGCCAATTATAAAAAAAATTCTGGAAGAAAGCATACACGTTTAAAATGGAGCAGGAACTTATAAAAAAAAAACGTGAAATTATTGACATATTTTTAAAGAAAGGAATTCTAATAAGTTCTGAATTATTAAAGGAAATTAATGACTTTGAGCATATTTCTAGAATATTTGATGTCTTGCAATCAAAACAAATTGATGATGTGCTTATTATCAACACCAATCTAAACAACTTAATAAGTAAGACAAAAACACAAAAGACAGAGGATGCAAAAGAAGAGCAGCAAGAACATAAAGTTAAAGTTGTTTATTCTTACAATGAAGATCCTAAAAAGAGGGAACCCCAAGACTTTGTTGATTATTTTAATAACAGATACAAGGCAATAGAAAAAATTTTGAAACAAAGGCAGGAACTTAAAAATACAGTTTCTATAAACAAAATAATAAACAAAAAAGAAAAAGAGAATACATCTATAATTGGAATAGTCAGCAATAAGCAGGTAACCAAAAATGGCAACTTGCTCCTTATGCTTGAGGACCCAACAGGGCAAAGAAGCGTTTTAGTAAACAAGAACAAGCCTTCATTGTTTAATGATGCAAAGGACATTGTTTTGGACGAGGTTATTGGCGTTGTTGGTGTTAATGTTGATACAATCACATTTGCAAATAACATTATCTGGCCAGACACTCCAACAAACAAGGAATTGAAAAAGGCAGAGAAGGAAAAATATGCTTTATTTTTATCAGACCTGCATGTAGGCTCTTCAAAATTTTTGCCAGATGATTTCGACAAATTTCTTAGGTGGATAAATGGCGACATTGGCAATGAGCAGCAAAGGCACATAGCAAAAAACGTAGAATATATTTTTATTGCAGGCGACTTAGTAGACGGATGCGGGATTTACCCGGAACAGGATAAAGAATTGGTAATCAATGATGTATACCAACAATACAAAGAATGTGCAGAGCTGCTAAAACAAATACCGCAGCATATCCCATTAATTATATGCCCAGGCAATCACGACGCTTTGCGCATTTCAGAGCCGCAACCACCATTGTCAAAAGATTTTGCCAAGCCAGTGTACGAACTGAACAACACAATAATGGTTTCAAACCCGTCATTAGTTAATATTGACTCTTCAAGCAGCTTCATGGGCTTTGATGTATTGATATATCATGGCTACTCTTTTGATTATTTTGTTGCTGAAGTAAACTCATTGAGGAGTCAAGGCGGCTACGACAGAGCAGACTTAATCATGAAATTTTTATTGAAGAGGAGGCACTTGGCGCCATCACACTTATCTACACTTTATATCCCGGACACAAAAAAAGACCCATTGATAATAGAAAAGGTTCCGGATTTTTTTCTTAGCGGCCATATTCATAAGTCTATAACGGCAAATTACAGAAACACAACACTAATCTGCGGGAGCTGCTGGCAAAGCAAAACAATATTCCAGGAGAAGGTGGGGCATAATCCAGAACCTAGCAGGGTCCCAATTGTAAATTTACAAACAAGAGATATTAAAATATTAAAATTTGGATCTTAAAATGATAAATGATACAAACGACATAGTAAAAAAAATTGATTTTTGCTACAAAGTAGCGAATAAAGCAAGATCAAAAGGCTATGATCCAGAAGAAACAGTGAACATACCACTTGCTAAAAATATGGCTGAGCGTGTTGAAGGTTTAGTAAGCGTAGCAGCTCCACAAATAATAAGCAAAGGAATACCCCAAAGGATTAAGGAGCTTGAGAGTATTTACGGAAAACTGGACTGGAGGGTTGCGTTTAATATATCCCTAGAAACAACGCAACAAAAGTTCTGCAAATTTGAAACACAAAAAGAAGCAATTGAAACAGGAATAAGGGTTGGATTAGCTTATTTGACATTGGGTGTTGTTGCGTCTCCTCTAGAAGGTTTTGTGGGATTGAAAATCAGAAAAAGACTTGATGGAAAAGAATATTTCTCTCTTATGTACTCAGGACCAATAAGAAGCGCAGGCGGCACAGCAGGAGCTTTAAGCGTCATAATAGCAGACTATATAGGCAAGAGTATGGGTTATGATGTTTATGACCCATCAGAAAAAGAAATAAGAAGAATGGTCACAGAACTCTATGACTATCATGAAAGAATCACAAATCTCCAGTATTTACCCAGTGAAAAAGAAATAAGATTCCTTGTTGGCAATATGCCAGTCCAGATAGATGGTGATGCATCAGAGGAGATAGAGGTCTCAAATTATAAGGATATTGATAGAATAGAGACAAACAGGATAAGAAGCGGGCCATGCTTGGTCATAGGGGAATGCATCTCACAAAAAGCAGTCAAGATTTGGCCTCAAATTAAAAAATGGGGGCAGAAATTTAACCTTGATCATTGGTCATTTTTACAGGAATTTGTTCAATTGCAAAAAGAAACAAAGGCAAAAGAAAAATCAGCAACAAAAGGAATTGTGCCGATTTATACTTATATACAGGATCTTGTGGCTGGCAGACCAGTTTTAACACACCCATTAGCTGTTGGCGGATTTCGATTGAGGTATGGAAGATGTAGGACATCTGGCTATTCAGCATCAGCAATCCACCCTGCGACATTAATCATTCTTAACAAATTCATAGCAATAGGCACACAATTAAAGGTTGAAAGGCCAGGAAAAGCAACAGCCGTAACCATATGCGATTCTATAGAAGGGCCAATAGTAAAATTAAATGATAACAGCATAGTCAGAATTGATAGTGAGCAAAAGGCAAAGGAAATTCAAGACTCTATAAAGGAAATATTGTTTTTGGGTGATATATTAATCAGCTACGGCGATTTTTTTAACAGGGCGCACACTTTAGTTCCAGCAGGCTATTGTGAGGAATGGTGGTTACTTGAGTTTGAGAAAGCAATGGTACAATTGTTTGGTTCTTTGGATTATTATAAGCTGTCGCAATTGACTAACATAGATTTAGACTATCTTAAAAAATTAACAAATGAATATCTTTTTGAGAGGCCGGATGCAAAAACAGCCACCACATTAAGCAAGACGCTGGAAATACCATTGCATCCTTATTATACTTATCACTGGAAAACAATCTCAAGAGATGATTTTATTGGAATTGTTAAGTGGTTTGCATCAGCAAAAATAGAGTTTGATGGAAGCAGTGTCAGCAAAATCATATTAACAAAGAACGAAGTTGGCAAAAGAGTACTAGAGTTGCTGGGAGTTCCTCACATTTTTGTTAACAATGAATTCACAATAATAGAAAAAGAAGATGCAGAAATATTATATGATATATTGAAACTTGATGATAACAATTTTTATGAACAATACGAGAGTTCTGATATTGAAGATGTTCTAGATATTATAAACTCCAATTCTCAGATAAAGCTTAGGGACAAATCAGGAACATTCATAGGCGCAAGAATGGGCAGGCCTGAGAAAGCAAAGGTAAGAAAACTTGATGGCAACCCAAATACCTTATTTCCTATTGGAAAGGAGGGAGGTAAACTAAGGTCATTTCAAAGTGCGCTCGAAATTGGAAATGTTGAAGCAGAATTTCCAACCTATTTCTGTGATAACTGCAAAAAAGAAACTATCCTCAGCGTATGCGAACAATGCGATGCAAAAACAAAAAAATCAGGGTATTGCGGCAAATGCGGCTTAGTCGATAGCGCAGTATGCACGCATGACAAACTTCCCCAATACAAAACACAGAAAATTGATATCAACTATTATTTCAAAAATATATTGAAAAAACTAAATATGCAGCAATATCCAGACTTAATAAAAGGTGTTAGGGGAACATCAAGTAAAAATCATATACCAGAGCATTTTGCAAAAGGAATTCTAAGGGCAAAATATGACATCTATGTCAATAGAGACGGGACTACAAGATACGATATGACGCAGCTGCCTATCACACATTTCAAACCAAAAGAAATTGGAACTTCTATAGAAGAACTGACTGATATGGGTTATGATAAGGATATTTATGGCTATGACTTAACAAGCCAAGAGCAAATTTTGGAGTTAAAGCCGCAGGATATTATTCTGCCAAAGTGCGAAGACGCGCCAGAGCTGGGCGCTGATAAGATTCTTTATAATGTGAGTCTGTTTATTGATGAACTCTTGGTATCATTATATAATCTAAAAAAATTTTATAATCTGCAATCAGAGAAAAATCTTATAGGCCATTTGGTTGTTGCATTAGCACCACATACTTCAGCAGGCATTGTTGGCAGAATAATTGGCTTTTCCAAAACCCAGGCATTTTACGCGCACCCGTTGTTTCATGCAGCTACTAGGAGAGATTGTTTAGGCTACGATAATTATATTTCAGTCAAAGAAAACGGAAGTTGGAAAATTGAAAAGATTGGAGCATTTATTGAAAATCTTAATCCGAACCAGAAAGTCGATAATTTCGGTACATTGGGTAAAGAAATGTCAAACATTTATACATCTAGTAATCCAGGGCAAGGTGAAATAGTCGAAATAACCAAGCATCAACCAAGCAAAGTATTAAGATTATTTTTGGAAGATGGTAGAAAAATAGATTTAACAGAAAGTCATAAAGTATACGTTAAAGGGAAGAAAGAAAAAAGAGCTTTTGAGCTTCAAGAAGGTGACCAATTAATAGTAAGTTATAAGAAAAATATTGAGGAAAGAGATATTAAAGAAATATTCTTACCAGAAATTTTTTCCGATAGAGATTATATAATGCTGAGAAATATAAAAGACTATCTTAATGGATTTAAAACTTTGAGTAGACATGAAAACTATTGCATTAGGGATAGTTTCCCAATAAAGTTTGTTAAAGAGTTTTTAGCCAAATATAATAAATCTCTTCAAGACTTACCATCATCTGCTAGAATATCTATTAAGAGAGATAACGTTTCACTTCCTATTAGAATACCCTTGAGTAAAGAGTTGCTAGAAGTTATAGGTCTCTATATCGCTGAAGGTTATATAAGAAAAAATGTTTCCAAAAAAGGATTTTATCAACTCTCTATCGCAGGGAATGATGAAATTAAAAATTTAGTAAAGAAAGTTTTTTATATTCATTTCAATTTAAAGCCCTCTTATGAAAATTCAGATCAAGTAGTATTCTCTTCAAGGATAGTATATGAACTATTTAAGAACTATTTAGGAACAGGAGATAATGCTAAAAATAAAAGAATACCCAGTCTATTCTTAAATTTAAAGAGAAATAAAATAACAGCTTTGTTAAGGGGATATTTTGAAGGCGACGGCAGTGTCAGTTCAAGTGATATCAGAGTCACTTGCGATACAGTTAGCGAAGGTTTAAAACACGATTTAAGTTTTGTTTTATCTAGACTTGGCATATTTACTAAATTTTATGAATATGAAAAAAAACCCGGACCAAAAGTTAGAGAATTCTATATTAAAAAAAACAAGTCAATTCCCTCCTTTAGAATAACTAAAATCATTATTTTATCAAATTTTGTAAAAAAATTTAAGCAAATAGGGTTCATTTCAGAACGCAAGGAAAAAATTTTGCATGAACTTTGTCAAAAAGAACCTCATGGAGCTTATATTAATTTTGACGAAAATTATGCTTATCCTAAGGTTGTGAAAATTGAACATATAGGAGAAAAAATAAGTTATTGTTTGAATGTTTCTTCAGAGCATAACTTTTTTGCTAACGATCTCCTCGTCCATAATTGTGATGGCGACGAAGCATCAGTCACATTGCTGATGGATGCTTTGCTTAATTTCTCAAGGCAATTTCTGCCTGATTCAAGGGGCTCAACCCAAGACGCTCCATTAGTTTTAACATCTATATTAATTCCTACTGAAGTTGATGATATGGTGTTTGATTTGGATGTTGTGCAGCGCTATCCTCTTGAATTTTACGAGGCAACTCACCAATATGAACTGCCATGGAATATAAAGATTGAAAGATTTGCAAATATATTAAACAATGAAAACCAGTATACAAAAATTGGTTATACACACCCTGTCAGCGACATAAACGCAGGTGTCAAATGCTCTTCCTATAAAACACTGCCTTCAATGGAAGATAAATTAAAGGGACAAATGGAGCTTGCAGACAAAATAAGAGCTGTTGATGCAGCTGATGTAGCAAGATTAGTTATAGAAAAGCATTTATTAAGGGACATAAGAGGTAATTTAAGAAAATTTTCAATGCAGCAATTCAGGTGCAGCAAATGCACAGAAAAATACAGAAGACCCCCTTTAACAGGCAAGTGCCTTAGCTGCGGCAGCAAGCTTATGTTTACCGTTTCCGAAGGCACTATAATAAAATATTTAGAGCCAGCCATATCATTATCAGAGAAATATAACCTTCCACCTTACATTAGGCAGGTGCTTGAATTGACAAAAGACAGAGTTGAAGGATTGTTTGGAAAGGAAAAAGACAAGCAGGAAGGATTGAATAGATGGTTTGGTTAATACATCTTTATATTACACCATTTTATCAATGTAAAGCTTTATGAATTTTGATAGTTCAGTATACTTGTATAATCTTATTGACGTGACTGTGAAAACAACACCACAAATAATATTATTCACACCTGGAGTAAAATATGTTCCGAACCATTTTTTATATAGGTGTAATTCTTTAAAAAACTCACCACTTCCAATTGATTCTATTGTAAGGTATAACGCAATAGACGCCAACACATACAAAATAAGAGCAGAGGTTGTACCACATATTTCTTGCACTTCAATAGGCATACGTCCAGATGCACGTTGGTATTTAACAAATTTATAATATTTTTTTAGCAGTATAATCAAGCCCGGAACCATACTCCTCGCCCTTAGTTTAGAAAGATAATTTGATAAATACTCGTTAATAATTTCTTCTTTTTTTAGCATATCTTTATAATCTTGAACACCTTGTGTGTTGTGCAATATATTATTTAAAGTTTCCACTTCACTCTGATAAACCTTATCAGACTCTTCAAGCAGATCAATTATTTTCGGTAAAATAGAATCAAAAAAATTCTTAAAACTTAAAATATCGTTCATAAATTGTGGGATAATATCTTTTGCTCTTACAGAACTATTAAACTTTTGTAAATTTTTGAGAGATTTTGTAATCTTCCAATTTAAATGTCTAAGTGTCGGTTTGTCTCTTTTTTCTGCTTTCCGAAAAAGAATATCTCTCCCGATTAAATCCATTAGCCGTTCTATATCTTTAGGTTGGTGTTGTCCAGATAAAATTAATCCATTAATTTTTTGTTTTTCTGTTGTTAATTGTTGTAGAACTTCAAATCTTTGCTTCATAACAACAAAAAAAGTAGTTAGATATTTTTCAGTACTAACCATGATTATTACCTATCTTAATCAGTTTATATAAACTTTCCTAAATCTTCGCCTTGACAATATTCTTTGCTCCGCAGGCAGTGCACTTGATATAAGTTAGATTATCCTCTTTCTCTATTTTTGTATCAGGCTTGCCGCATTCAAAGCAAAGCACAAACTCATTTGCATACTGCCTTATCTTTTCATTAATCCTTGAAGCAGAAATCTTTGTGCCAAGAATCAATGCGCCGCTTTTCTTTATCTCGCCAGGCGTTGCAAGCTCCTTTAAAACATATTTAAGAAAATGGTTAACATCTCTTCTTAATGTTGAAGCTATCTGAAGAAAATTGCTTATGATTGTCCTGTTGCCCTGCACATGCCCAAGCGCCTTTGGTATTTCAAACCGTTCCTTAAGAAAAACAACTTCTGGAAGGTTCTTTCTTACATCTTGAAGCATTTTTTTGTAATCCATATGCATAAAGAACCATACTTAATTTATAAATTTAATTATTATTTTATCCAACTAACAATTCAAAAAATATATAAATAAACCGCATAAGTAAAATCCCATGGTAGTTGAGGCATTGCTAAACCCGTTTAAGGCCGAAAAAAAACCATGGGAGATGTTCTTTCTTGGTTTTTTATACACATCAATCGGCATACTTCTGTCCCTTTGGATATTTAGAAATGAAGCAAGTTTAATCATGGTATTTATGATCACCATAGCAACTTTACCAATATTCTACAATACAGTCAAGTTGGAAGAAAGCAAAGATATGATAATGGACAATGAAACTGCGATTTTAAGGGAGCATAACAAGGCAATCTCATTTTTTATGTACATGTTTATAGGGATTACAGTAGCATGTGCTGTATGGTATGCAGTTCTTCCTACATCAACTACAAACAGCCTTTTTGACAAGCAGACGGGAACAATACAATCTATCAATAACCAGGTTACTGGAAATGTTATCTATAACCTGAATATCTTCTGGAAGATATTCTTTAATAATTTCAAAGTCTTGGCTTTCTCAATATTATTTGCTTTTATTTATGGTGCAGGTGCAATCTTTATCTTAGCTTGGAATGCAACTGTAATCGGAGCAGCAATTGGAAACTTCATCAGGGCAAATATAAGCAATTATACAAGCTCTCTTGGATTGCTGGAAGCAGGAAACTATTTTCATGTCGTTTCACTTGGATTATTAAAATATTCCATACATGGCATCCCGGAGATAGCAGCTTATTTCTATGGAGGTTTGGCAGGAGGCATACTTTCAGTTTCATTAATAAGAAAGCACTTCAAATCAGAAAAATTCCATATAATAATGAAAGACTTTTCAGAGATGACTTTAATAGCAGTTGGATTTCTTATTGCAGCAGCATTTCTCGAAGTTTATGTAACGCCAGTTTTATTCTAGCACTTTGAGCTTGCCTGGCTTTATTTCAAATATATCCCCATTTTCAAGCAGCTTGTTCAATATTTTTTCTGCATCAACGCTGCCAGAGCCCTTGATTATGTCGTCAAAAGAAGCGCCGTCGCCATTATCAAGTTTTTTAATCAATGAGTAAATCTCCTCATTGATTTTTGCATTCTCAATTAAATTTTTATCTGTGTTTTTTATACTATTATCAATTAAATCATTATTTTTTAATTCTAGTCTTCTTACATCAACCCATTTAGCATTATTTATTCTTTTTAAAATCTCAGGCACGATGTACTTTTCGTTATTAAATTCCCTGATTTTCCCAATAATTAAAACAATATCACCAACATCTATCTTTGAAAAATAGGCATTGTTTTCAAAACTTCTTAATTGGATTCTTCCAGTCCCGTCATCAATAACAGCGCTAGAGTAATTAAAGTCTTCAGACTTATAAATCATAGCAGCAATAATATTAACCCTTGAAACATTAATATTATTTAATTTAATACTTCCTGAAAAATCCTCTTTTGTCAAATTCCCATTCAGTATGTCAGAAATCTTGAGCTTGTATGCAACCTGCCTTTTCTGGAATGTTTTTTGTTCTAGCTCTGGCATTTTATTTTTATATCTTGCTTACAAATCCCCTTCTTGGTTCGAAAATATCACCAGCCCTCTTTAGCCTTTCCATAGCCTCCTCAACTTTATCCTCATCTAATCCGCGGTTTTTCGCCTCAGCTATGACATCTTCTATCGGAATTGTTTTCCCAATCTTTCAAAATCAATATATGGCTTCTTGCTGTTGATGGTATTCCGGTTGCTATCCTGTCTATATCTATCTTGCCTGTTTCTCTGTCAAAACCTACTTGCATCAAGCAATAATCCAGCAGCTCTATGGCTTTTTTTGAATCCTTTCTTGTGACCCTTTCATCAAGCCTGGACCTTGCAGAAGCCTCGCTTAGCCTTATTAAAGCCTCAAGCTGTCTTGCAGATATTGGTATTGCTTTTAGGCCGCCTTCCCCACCACCGCTTTTTCTCATTCTCAAATAGAAATCCTTTATTTCTTCTAAAGCGCCATCTGTCAATTTCGGATTTACTTTTTGTCTGGCGTAAGCAACAAATTTTCTTAAAAGATTTGTTGAGATTTCTGGTTCATTCAGGTCTGGGCTTTGGTGCAATGCTAACATATGCTTGGTCATTTTTTCATCCCTTGTCTCTTCTGGTATATCCTTGATTGGAAATATCAAATCAAACCTGTTGATTAAGGTTGGAGGTAAATCAATCTGGTCAGCTATTATTCCATAAGGATCAAACCTCCCAAATTTTGGATTTGCTGCAGCCAACACTGTTGTTCTTGCTATTAAAGTTGCCTGAATGTTGGCCTTACTGATACTAACGGTTTGGTTTTCAAGCGCCTCATGCATTGCTGATCTATCTTCAGAACTCATTTTGTCAAGCTCGTCAACACAAACTAAGCCATCACTGCTTAACACCATTGCCCCTGCTTCTAAAGCCCATCCTCTCAAAAACTCATCTCGAACAACAGCGGCTGTTATGCCTGCCGCTGACACACCTTTGCCGCTTACATAGCGTCCTTTTGGAGCAACCTGAGTTATTCGTTTTAGCAGAGCGGATTTTCCACTGCCTGGATCACCGACCAGCAAAATATGCATATCACCCCTGCTCACTATCTTATCACTTCTAACCTTTCTTACACCCCCCATTAACTGCAGCAATAAAGCCTCTTTGATTTTTTCGTAACCATAAATTGAGGGCGCAATAGAATTTACAAGCTTTTCATAACCCTTTGGATCATTAGCTATAGCCAATATCTCTTTCTCCTCTTCTTCACTTATATCAACTTGGTAAAATGTATCCTCAGCTGGTTTTATGTAATTAGCATCAACCATCAAATCAAACCTTGTGGATTTTGCGCCGCTTCTTGATATTATTGGAACTTCCTTTACTATGCCAATAACCTTAACTTTGCTTCCTGGCGAAGTCCTTTTTTCACTTAATGGGCTTACTAAATCATCTGTTAGAAGAATGTTGATCCGCTTAGGCTGCTCTCCACCCTCAAGATTTTCAGACGCCTCTTCAAGCACAATTCCCTGAGCATCAACTAGCTCTTTATCCAGCATGACAAATTTTCCTTTTCTTCCGCATCCGCACCTTGTCGGCTCTTTAAATGTGCCTTCTAGCTGCAAAACATTCATGATGTTTCCGCATGCCGGACATTCAAATCTTGCTGATGTGACTTGCGGCCTTACATCAGATTTCTGCCTTATAAGCCCTTCAACAAATAACAGCCTGTTAATGTGCTTGCTTCTTATGTCCCTTATCATTATATGCTGGCTTTGAGGCAGATTATCAAACCTAATTCTAAAATTTTTTAAGCCGTCAACATCAAACTGCTCAATAGCCTTTTCAACAGCCTTAATAGTTTCTTCTGGAGAATCTATAAGCTCAGTAGCCAAATCAGGATCATATTTAGAAAGCTCTGAGAAGTCTATAAGCAGGAATTTGTTGCCTTTTCTTGCATTCTCCAATAAAGAATTATAGTAATTGCTATCAATAAAGTCCTGAAACCTCTTTATTTGCTCGATAACATTAAGCTCCATACTCACACCTGCTTGCGAGAACGCTCGGCGACATGCGAGGTTCGAGTTGTCCGCGAGCGTGCTCGTGGACTCACACGCATCTACCTCGCTCACCAACTCACTGCTCGCGTTCAACTCCCTTGTTTTCTCACTTTAAATATCTTACACAGAGATGTCCAGTGGTCACAATGCTGAAAATAAATAAAAACAATAAAGATAAAACCCATGAAAATCTTTGATTTTCGTGGCGCAGAAAATCAGTCGAATGTGAGCGAGTGAAACGAGCTCACTCGCATCTCACTAGATTTTCTAGCGAATCAAGCCTTTACCCTTTTTAAGTTTTCAATAAGCTTGTCAAGAGCTGCATGCACTTCTTTCTCGCTTTTTGTTCCTGTGCATACAACCTTGCCGTTGCTAAACAGCAAAAATGTTGCCTTTGCAGCAGCAAGCTTGTAAACTAATCCAGGAAACTGCTCTGGCTCGTACTCTGTATTTTCTAGTTTCATAGCCAAGGTGTTAAGGTTTAAGTCCATGCCTACGCTTCCAGAAGCTACTATATTTTGTATCTTTATCTCTGGCTTTACTGTTATCTTGACATTTATCTTCTCCAGGCTTTTTATTATCTTCTTGATGCTCTCCTCAACCTTGTCCATAGACCTTGCGCCTGTGCATACAACCTTGCCAGAGCTGAATATCAAAGCAGACGTTTTAGGCTCTTTTATCCTTATAACAAGACCAGGAAACTGTTCTGGGTTGTATTCTGTATTGCTTAGAGTTGCAGCCATCTTTTCAAGCGGTATAGCATGCATTAAAGATGTAGAAACAACTATATTGACTACTTTTATGTCTCTCTTAGGTTCTTTCTTTGCCATATAGGATTACACCCCAAATAAATCTTATTTAAGCTGAAAAAGCCCTAAAACACCCCCATTAAAATTTAGAGCTTGAATCTAGCCGCTTTTATATGTTTTATTTATAAATATTTATAAAGCCCCTTTATTTATAAATACTTTTGTTTTTAAATAGGATTATCAAGACATAGATTTTAAAAGAAATATGCCTCCTTTGTTTCGTGTGGAAAATCATACCAAGAAACCTATTAAAAACAACCCTACTAAAAATGCAAATATTTAAATATTAGCAGGGTTATTATTTTAATATGCATTACATCAAAAGAACTCGTGAAAAGCCCTAAGATATATTTTTATGATTTGGGTTTTAGAAACATCAGCATAGATAATTTTAGTGGTGAGAGAGCAGATATTGGGGCAATGTACGAGAATTTTATTTTCTCAGAATTAGCCAAAAATGATTTCTTTCCAAAATACTGGCATACAAAATCAGGAGCTGAAATTGATTTTATTCTAGAAAAAGAAAATAATATTATCCCTATAGATGTGAAATCAACCATTTCAAAAGAAACATTAACAAAATCATTTTACGCTTTTATAGAGAAGTATAAACCAAAAAAATGTTACATCATTTCATTGAATTTTCATGGCAAAAATAAAACTAACGGATGCGAGGTTACTTTTATTCCTCTATTAAAACTTATAAACAATATTAAATGAAAAAATGTTTAGTGACATTATAATCCCAAAAAACAACGAAGATGAGTTCATCGAATTAGCAGCAAGGCTAGGGTATAAAAAATTGCATTTTCTTTACAATTTCGATGATTACTATAAAGGTAAAATCCAGAAAAAACTGGAATCAATTGAAAATAAAAAGATTAATCTGCAAATTGGCTTTACAATTAATCAAAAAAATATAAACAAAGCCTTGCAGCAATCAAAATTACTTGTTGCTAAAAGCTCAGATAAGGACAGATTCTTTATTGAAAGCAAAAAAATTAAATTGATCTATGGATTTGAGGAAGTTCATAAAAAAGATTACATGCATCAAAGGGCGTCTGGATTAAATCATATAATATGTGAATTAGCAAGTAAAAATAATGTTGCTATTGGATTTTCTTATGGCTTGCTGCTGAACAAGGACTTAATATTCACTTCAATATTAATCGGCAGAATGATGCAAAACATAAAATTATGTGTAAAGTATAAATGTAACATGGCTATAGCATCTTTCTCGAACAATCCTATGCACTTAAGGTCGCCTTATGATGTCTTAAGTCTTTTTAAAGTTCTTGGGTTGAATGATAAATATTTTAAAGATTATGTTTCATTTAATTTTTGAGATGGATAATAAAAGACTTATACTATTTTTTGTGGTGTTGTTGTTAATTTTATTTTCTATTCTTTTTAAAAAATCTAACGCAGAAATTGTTTTCATAAATATTGACAAAGAAACAACATTTCACCAAGATATAGAGTACAGCAATGAAATTGTACAATTTTTAAGTAAGGGTAATAGGCTAATTAATCAAATTTTGCCAAAAGATGAAAGTATCAAGTTAATAAACCTGAGTTTGCAATATCTAAAACAAATATATCATCAAAACCCAAGCTCCAGTAAAATTTTACCAACTCAAATCCTTAATAATTATCAAAATTTAATTGTTAATATATCTTATAACTTGACTTATAAAAAAGATTTTGTTAACCTTAAATTGCATGGAAGCACGAATAACTGTTTAATTACTAAAAAATATTCAAGTATACCTGAAAAAGACGTCTATGACATAGCAGAAAATTTTGTTGATAATGTGACTAATTGCTTATACGATTACATAATAAAAAAGAAATCAAATTTTGTTTTTGTTGGAACAGACCATGGCTTATCAATTTTTACGATTAAGTTGGCTAAGAAGTTAAAACCAAACAGCAAAATAGGATTATTTGTATTTGATGAACATGTCGACATTTACGATCTTGAAGACGAATACAATATCATAACAAAGGCAAATGTATTTGGTAAAATGCTTTTAGAGGGATATGTGGATTACATTGTTTTTATTGGAGCTTCCGATACTGCAAAAGATATTGTTGAAATTTCTGTCAATGAAAATTTCACAAAAAAACATATCTTTGATCAAATGTCAGTTTATTCAGATAAGGATTTAGAAAATGGTTCTATTAAAGCCATAATCAACAAAGAAATAGAGAAAATGAGGAGAAGAGGCACAACAAATGTAATGGTAAGTATTGATGTTGATGTACTTCCTTCTTATTACACTGGTTTTGAGTACTCAATATTAGCACCGTCGATTGGACAAATTTTAAGGCTTAGAAAAAATAATCTGGAAAAAGTGCTGGCGGAGTTTCAAGACGGATTTTCAAAGGGTTTCGAGCCAGAAGAACTAAGCAGTTATGTGGAAATGATAAAAAATTCTACTTTAAGGAATAGAATGAAGTTTGGAGCTGGCAGAACAACAAAAATTTTAGGAGATGTGCAAGAACTTTTGCCGAAACAAGATATAAACAATGCCACAGCAAATGCTACATTAATTATCATAAAATCATTTTTTAATTGATACTATGGAACCTAATTTTGGAAATTTTCATTTCAAAAGGCTTGAAATTTTGTTAGTAGTGATTGCTGCAATCATGCTAATTCTGATTTCTTATGGATATTTTTTTCTTGTTTGGTTAACTATGGCGCCGATGTTTTATATAGCATTTCTAAGAAATCACAAAGAAACAATTGTGTATAGTATTATGTATGGCATAATAACCTATGTGTTCTTTTTCAACTGGATTAACCGTTCTGAACTTGGGTACATTGATATAATTTTTTTGGCATTTGTATTTACATTGCATTTTGTATTAGTGATGACAATTGTGTCAATTTTTTCCAAGAAAATACAGAATAATTTCATGGCGCTGCTGCCGCCGGTAGCATGGCTGATTTCGTTGTGGCTTTATTCATTACTGCCTTTGCAGATATATTGGATGGATTTTGCAATATTTTATCCTTCAATGGCACCTTGGATATGGTATCTTGGAAGCCATGGAATAACTTTTATTATTATACTCTTTAACTCTGCTATTGCTTACTATTTTATTAAACCGAACAAGTATGCTGTTGCTTTTGGAGTTGTTATTTTATTTATGATTTTCACATCAACTATTTACACAACTTATTATTCATTTTCAGAAAAAGGTGACAAATTAAAAGTAGCTTTGCTGCAAGGTAACTTTAAAAATGAATGGGAATGGCGCCAGCTTAATGCGTTCAGCCTTATACTTGAAACCTACCTTAATATGACCTATGAAGCGTCTCGAGAAAATCCGCACATCATAGTTTGGCCAGAATATGCTTTGCCTGAGGACATAACCAAAAACCAAATTGTATTCAAACAATTACAAGAAACAGCAAAAAGATTGAATACAACATTGGTTATTGGCTCACTTTCTTATGTTGACAGAAGGAGAGACAAATATAAAGATACAGCTTTTGTTTTTAACAAATATGGATTTTCAATTTATGAAGCCAGTATACCTTATTTCTTTGACGAAGATGTAGTAAAGGGAGATGCAAGTGATATCATAGAAAGTGATGGGCATAAAATTGCAATTATAATTTGCAATGAAGAAACCACAAATTCAGTCGCAAGGAGTCATTCTCAAAAAGACCCCCAATTTATTGTATCTATGTCTAATAACCAAGAGTTAGGGAGAGGCAGATTGGTAATTTCACAGTTTACAAAAATAAGAGCTGCAGAAAATGCAAAATATGTATTGAGGGCAACAAATGATGGCATTACACAAATCGTAAATCCGCTTGGAAAAGTTGTAAGCTCATTAGAGGAAGGAAAGCGAAAGATTTTAATAGATAAAATTTATTTTAACGATTACAAAACTTTTTATACAAAATACGGCAATATTTTAATTTATTTAGTTATGATTATAAGTTTTATGTTAATGTTAAAAAGAGGTAGAAAGTGGCAAGTATAGTTCATACAAAAAGAAATTCTAAGATTTTCATAATATTAATTTTGTTTATTGTTTTTGTATTTCTGACTTTCTCAGTGATGGTTGAGGCAGGTAGAGGAAGAAGAGGTAAACCAGAATCTGCTTATATTGGGTGTTATTCAAAGGGAACAGAGCCAAATCCTGGCGCAACACCTGTGCCACCTAGTACACTCTCAAAGGATACTTTTGGGGGTTATTATCCTGGTGGTCAAGGCGATATTCCAGACTGGTGTGATGATCCAAGAGATGATACGGCATGTTTGGAAGATTGTGACAGATGCCAAGGTGATTGTGGCAGATGCAGTCGTGATTGCAGAGACTGCAGAGATTACTGTGAGCAAGAACCAACACCACCAGAATGCGGAGAGCCACCGTTTTGCAGAGGAGAATGTGACTGTGGCGGAGCATGTGATTGTGATGCTAGATGTAATTGCCCACAAAAAACCCCAGAAGAAATGGGTTCACCAAAAGCAACAACAAATTTTGGTATTTGGGTTTGGAGTGAGCCAGCATGCACTGAGACTAATCGGTACATGCTTGCAACTATAAAAGAAGCAGATGCAGATCCAAGGGCTTGTGCTTGCATTAAAGATTCCTTATGGGACGGAGCATGCTGTGGTGATGATGGCTATGCAGCAGGTGAGCCGGACGACCCAGATACAAAAAAATCATTTTGCGCAGAATGCAAATATACTCGAAATGCTTTAGGTGAATTAGTTTGGGATGCTGAAGTTAAGCTATGCTGCGGTGACGATGACGATGACGATCCTGATTGGAGTGAAACTTCGTGTTTGTCTTGTCAGATTGGTAATAATGTAGGCAACAGAGATTGGGGGCCAGGATGCTGCGGGGATGATGGAGAGGATTGCGCAAGTCTGGAAGGCGGTGATATTTGTCATCTAGACTCAGAAGGTGGCTCTCCATCTTGGATTTCTTCGCCAGCAGAAAGAGGTAATATCAGATATTTAGGCTGTTCAAATAATGAATATTTAGCAGACGGCTCAACATGGATTGGATGTTTTGGCTCATTCTGGAAGAATACTGTAAGTAATCATGATTATTTGTGCACGAAAACAGGAAGAGAGTCAATTCTTGAATGCTGTGGTGACAATGCATGCATATCTAAAACAGATGGAAAAAGACTGGCAACAGGACAATCATATAATGGAGCTGGCGGAGGTGGTGGAGGTATAAATGGAGGGGGTGGCACAAAGCCAAGTATTTTTGTTGGCTGGGGACCTGCCAATTATTGGGACAGCCATATTGTTAATACTGGACAGGCAGATGCTCTTGCAAATACACTTGCTGATAACGGCCTTAACCTTGTTTTGATAGAGTATGTGCCAGGCGGAAGCGAAGATCCTGATCCAAGAATTGCAAGAAGAAACGAAGCGAAAGCCTTAGTTGATGCAATGCGAAAAAGAAATGTCTGGACATTTATCAATATCGCAAATGCTAATGGCAGATGGCTTAATGAAGAGGCAACAGATGAATGGTTTATCGGAGAGGTTGAATGGATAAAGCAAAATATTGGAATTAACAAAGTGATATTACAGGCAGGAAGCGAATGGGGCGGTGACAAATTTAGAAGATGGGCAGATTATGTTGCAGCAAACTGGCCTGGAGTAAAATCATGGAATGAAGGCGCAAGACCAACCTCAGGCCCGCCGAATCATTACTTAGACTATCATCCATGTTCAATCTCTGACACGGGACCTGGTGGCGGCACTTTCATTGTAAACTCCGATTGCAGTCCTCCAATAAACTGGCTTAATGGATGTGACGAAGTTGGTGGCAATGTTTGCTTTGGTGAGCCAGCAGACAGGGGTAGAGTGAGAGATTATGCTAAAAATGTGCTCAGCAGAGGAAGCCATTTTGTAATGTATGATGTTGAGAAAAAATCCATTGATATGGGTGCCATATTAGGAATTGCAGATGGACTGAGGGATTCAGGCATTACAATAACAGGGAATGTTGTAGCAAACCAAATCCAAAATCCATTTGACGAATCAAGAAAATATTCTTCAAACAATGTTGGTCTAAAATCAATCACAGGAGCTGCAGTTGCTGGCACCACCACAACTGGCACAACATACTACTGCAGGACTGACAGCAAATTTGTCACTGATTTAGATACACCAGATGCACAGAAAAATGATGCTGCGTTAAATGCCAAGAATAAAGCAACATGTGAAAAAGCAGGCTTCAAATGGACTGGCACAAAATGCTGCAGCGAAGCTGATGATGCAAATGAGTATTATAATGACCATGGTACAATAGGAGGTTGTTGGAACTCAAATTTAGTGATAAGCGTAGATTTTGTTAAAGATACTAGCAACTCTGTAATGAATTACAATGGCGAATTTCATGGCTGTGCAATTGACAAAGCAAATTTCAACAAGAATAATGATAATCTTTTAGGCTTGGCGGACAAACATACAGGTGCTCCTTTAATAACAAACCATCCTTACTGCTTTAATGATCCAGAAAAGAACTATTACTGCTCTTACACTGAAAAATGGCTTCCAACAGACGGAATTGATACTATACATTTAAGCTTTGCGCCTATATCAAATCCAAATCAAACAGCAGAATGTTGTGCACAAAATGAGTGCTGGGACGGCGATAAATGCATTGAAAATCAAAGAAACAAACCGTTGGCACAACCAATAGGTGATGGCTTTAGGTGCATAGACGGTGAATGGGTAAAAACCAATCTGAAGTTTACACCTGATGGTACTGTTTCAGGATATTGTCCAAAAGAAACACAATGTCTTGTTAATGTTTTTGGAAAAAATGAAACAAGCCAGTGCATAGAATCTGGTCAATACATAGACGACAATTTCTGTGAAAATGGACAATGGTCTTCAAGAACTAAGCTATTAGCATTGAAATTGTTAAAGCTTAAGAGCGGCGACTTTACGCTTTTCTGCGATAACAGAGATAATACATTAAACAATTTGCAATATTTAACTGAATCAAACGAGATAGTAGCTAACATATTAACTAATATCCAAACAAATAACTTCTGTGTCCTTAAAACAGGAAACAAAATAATAGCTGCAACATCGATAAATAAAGAACTTGAAGAAGTGCCATCTAACACATTAAATATATTTGGAGTTACAAGTTGTGATTCCGCATTTATAGATGATGGCCAATACCATAGCTGTGATGCAACCAACAAGGTATGGTTTAATAAAAGGCTAAAAAGCTTTATCTACAGCGCAAGCGCCATAACAATTCCATCAGAGCAAAACTTGCTTAGCTTATTTGAAGAATTTATTTACAATCCGATTAAAAGTATAATTGATTCTATAAAAAGACTCATTACAACGCCACCATTTGACGAGTCTTATGTTAAAGGTATTAAAAAGTTTGATAAGCTGTATATATCACAACAAGGAAATAAAGCAATAACTGGCACAATAGAAGGAAAAAACTTCAAGAATGTGGTAATAGAATATAGAAACTTTGATACAGACATATGCGAACTTGTTGAGCAGTTCAGCCAAGCAAAAAAAGATGTTTCATCCGGCATATCATGCAAGAAGGAAGGCAATAATTACTATGTTCTTGTCCAAGGCAGCCAATTCACAAACATTAATCCAGAATCAATATGGCCTGATTTGACTTCTAAACTGAGGTTGAAATGAGCACTAAATCTTTAAAATCACAGGTCACAATGCTAATGATAGTTGGCTTAGTTCTTTTTATAGTGGTAAGCTTGATTTTGTACCTTTCCAAGTCAGCAGTAAAAAAGCAAAGCCAGCAGAATATAAAAGGAATACAGGAGACTGCAATTGACACATATTCAATAAAGGAGTTTGTAGCAAAATGCCTTGATAAGCTTGCAAAAGATGCAGTTGTGCTATTGGGCAGGCAAGGAGGCTACATATACATAAGCCAAGGTGGCACTTTAGTTGATTATCAAGATACAGATGAAGGATTGTTTTTTGTCAACTACAACAATTTGAATGTGGCTTACAATGTATTGCCCCCTGCATTAGCCATAGAGCCCAGTCTATATTCACCTTTCCCATATTCTTCAGAAATTCCAGAGTATCCATGGCGGACATTCCCTTATAGGACAGCAACCTCAAATGCAGAGGTATTTGAAGGGTTTTTTGGCATAAACCACATTCCACCATTAAACTCTTCTGGAGGCCCAAATTCAATTCAAGTCCAGATAGAATCTTTCATAGACAATAACATAGCAAGCTGCTTAGACTTTAATATTTTTGAAAAACAAGGCTTTAGCATAGAAATGCAGCCATCAAAAACATCTGTTATTATAGGAAGCGGCGATGTAAGTGTTGCATCAAAAGTTCCAATAATAATAACTAATCAAGCAACAAAAGAATTTACTGAGCTTAACAAATTCTCAACTAGCTTAAATATAAGGCTCAGAGATGTCTATTTTTTTGCAAAAGAATTAATCGAAAACGATATTAAAAATATAAAATTTGATATTGGAAACATTAACAATAGTAAAGATTTTATAAACATTAAATTAATCGAAAATATATTTTCTAATGATGATTTAATTATTATAACTGACGAAAAATCATTAATATCTGGCAAGCCATCTGAGTACATATTTGCTAGACGTAACAGAGCACCTGTGCTTCATTATATAAGAAAAACAACTTTGCAATTCCCACAAAACTATGAAATAAAAAAAGAAGATTTATTGCAAAACTCACAATTAAAAGCAGAAGATCCTGATGAGGATAATTATACAATTACCATCACACCTTCATTGCCAAAAGTATTGAATGTGCCACAAATTAAATTTAAGGTAGAAGTTAATGACGGACAATTATCTGATTACCAAATCATAACTATCAATAGAATATGAGCAGGATAAAAAAAGAGGCGCTTGTACTAATTTTTATATTCTTTGTTAGTTTAAACACTGCCTTTGCTGATGAAGTTGGGTGCTGCAGCAACCCTGGCGCTGGTCCTTTAACATGCTCAACAGACAGGCTTGCTTTAAGGGATAAGGAATGCTGCCCAAAACCAGAAGCAAGCTTTCCAGGCTATTACAAATCGCAGCAAAATCCAGATGGCCCAACCAACTCAAATGAATGTGCAGCCAATTTCTTTTTTCTCAATAAAGCGTGCTCAGACCTAACGATAACTGCATGCGCTCTTGGTTGCTGTTGCTCTGAATTAGGAGGTTCGATTAAGCCTGAAGCGCAGTGCAAAGGAACTGGGCTGACTTTTTACAAAGGCCAAACAAACTGCAATCTTGTATGCCCAGTCCCGCAATGTAATGACGCCATAGACAATGACAACAATGGATGTGCGGATTTTGAAGGTGGCGACCTAGGCTGCACAAGCCCTGCTGATAATGCCGAATCAGGAGGAAGCTGTGTTACAGAGGGTGCTGGCTGCAGCAACCCAAATTACATGCCAAAATTGAGCAATTTGGAAGTAATCCCAGTCAAGGGGCAAAAGACATTTTTGCTTAGATGGAAAGACGAGTGCAGCGAAACAGCAGTGTCTTATGATGTATTAAGGTGCAAAGAAAGCGGTTGTACAAATTTTGCTCTTGTAGGCATAACCAACACCAATTCTTTTGAAGATGTGTCTGGTGATTTACTATTTGACACAACATACACATACCAAATCAAATCAAGATACAATCTGCAAACAGCTACTCCCGCAATAACAAAAACAGCAACTTTAGGCAGCATAGAATGCATGAAGCAATTCTCGTCTAATAATTTCTGCATACATGATTCATATTACAATAGATACAGAAACTATCTGTTAGCAAATTTTCCAGAAATTTTCTTGAAAGATTTTTCTCTTGGAATCAAAAACAAATTTGGAGACAGGCTTAACAAGGCATTTTCATGCGACACAGTCAACAAACTCATACCGGAAGGAACTTCATGCTCTCCAACACAAATCTGTGTTGTTAATAATAACAAGCCATCATGCTTAAGCAAAATCAGCTGTAATTACAATAATGCAAACCCATTTGGCTTATATTACACTTTGGATGCCTGTGAAAATGATAGGTACTGTTTTTATGATAAGTCGCACTCAACTGTGGATTCTTGCTTTGCATGCGACACATCAATGGCATGTTACGACTATAAAACAGGAGAGGCATGCAGCAGAGACAACTGCCGCATCGGAAACTGCAAATGGAAAAGCCTGGCAAATCAGATTGGCATAGGGGCATGCGTGAGTACAAGTGAATATAACTGCCAATGGTGTGAAAAGAAAGGAACAAAGTCTTTAGAGAATTTAAGGGCTTTCAACGAAGTTTTTGATTTCTGCACTCAGCAAAAGTCTGAGGCATTGTCTGTTGGCGAGTATAAGTGCTATTTCAGCAGTGGACAATCAAGAAATTGCGGAGATATTGTTTGTAGCGATTATGGCACAGAACAATGTAGCAATACACAAATAACGCATGATGAGAAAAACAAAATTTTAAACCCTTCTCTAGACAATTGTGCAATTGGGGTGTGCCAAAACATAAACAGCAAATGTTTTAAGAATGCAGATGGCGATGATAAGGCGGACTGCACTACAAAAGCCTGTGAGCGTGATTATTTTGCTCCTAATGTGACATTAACGCCAATAATAAAAAAAGGAATAGTTGATAGCCTTGTCATAATGGTTTATGATAGGACAAGTATTAACAGCTCAATAATTCTGAAGACATCTCAAGACTATTTAACATATCTTTGCGTAGAGCCTTGCGGATTTAATGGGCATCCTTACAGTATTTCTACATCGAGTAGGCTTATAGTAATAAGCAATCTAAATGCTTATGATGGCAACAACGGGAGCAGATTATTAACCTTAAACGAAGGGATTGGTGTAATTAGATATTATTCACAGGACCCATCCAAAAACATAGGAGAAGTCAAGAAGATAAACATAGATGCTCATAGCGGAACAGCTGGACCAAAAGTGTTGAGCATTAATATAACTGGTGGTACAAAAATATTGGACAAAATATATACAAGCAATCAAAAACCAACGATAGAAGTTCAATTTTTTGAGCCAACAATTGTGACTTATTCGAGGCTTATTAACAAAAAAACAGGATCAATAGTTACTTTCCCAGCAAGTTTAGAACTTAACAATAAGGTTAACTTTGTGGTTGGCGAGGTTCTACCTAATGGGGAGTACACTTTCGAATTAAATGCCAAAAACAAAGAAAATATCTTTATGGACCCGCCATTATCACAAATCATCGTTATTGATAATATCAATCCTATATTGACTATTATACCTTCTGATGGTGCGATATTAAATAAATCAATTGTAACTATACAACTAATATTTGATAAAGAGGTTAATCTAAATACAGTTCAGTTAAATTCTGATGAGATAAAAGATAGGTTTACAACAATAGACAATAAGTTATTCACAGCAACATTAAACTTGTTAGACGGCAATAAAAAACTAGAAGTCGATGCAATGGACTTTGCCAAAAATAGCGTTAAAAAAAATATTGAATTCATAGTTGATGCAAATCCAACAACGATAAGTCTTGTAAATCCAAGATTTGGCACATCATCTAAGTATATTTTTGATATTGTTATAGAAACTGATAATAATGCAATTTGCAGATATTCTCTAGATGATAATTTTGAATTTAATTTTATGGACAAATTCACAATTACAGACGGGACTATGCATACTGTTACAAATTTCAACAAGATAGCAACTGGCGATACGAGCACCCATAAACTCTATATAAGGTGCCAAGATAGGCATGGAACTGCATTTAAAATTTTCGATATAAATGTTGACACAACACCACCAGGGTTAATTAATGCATTTGCATTTCCAAACCCCGTTATTGAGAAGCCATCAACTACAACATTGACAGCAGAAGCTAATGAGCCAGTTGTTTGCAAATTTAGTACTGTTTCAAAGGATTTTGATTCTATGGAAGGTCAATTTGAAGGATCCAAAAATGCTAGCTTTAAAACAATAAATAAACAGTTAATCACCTTGGAAAATGAAGGGAATCATGTGTATTTTGTTGCATGTGAAAACAGGGCAGAACTTGAATCAGAGGTCAAGGAAATCCAAATCAAGGTCGACTTATCAATTCCAATGTCAATCATTTCACATACGCTAGAATTCTTCAATACAACAAATGTTTTGCTGTCTATCGAAACAAACAAAAAATCACAATGTAAGTTTTCAGAAACAGACAGCACGGCCCAATCAGGGGAAATATTCGGAGCACCAGGCTATATTCACACAAGGCAATTAAAATTAGCACCCGGCGAGCATACATTTTTCGTAGTTTGCAAAGACCAGTTCTTAGGAGCATTTTCTGATGTAAAAGTAATCCAATTTTTAATAGATGTTACAGCCCCTGTAATGCTTTTTGTTGATGATACAAGCACAGAAAGCTTTCCCCCAGATAAAACATGCTTGACAGACCGCCTAAGAGTTAAATTCCTTGGGGAAGATGCTGAAACAGGAATTAAAGAGTATTTCTATTCACTAATAAAAAAACTGGATAATAAACCAGTTACAGCCTTAATACAATCTTTTATTGGTGATGAATGGATTTGGGTCCAAAATTTAAATTTAGAAGACAATACCCAATATTATTTCAAATCGAATGCAAAAAATTTTGTAGGATTAGTCGGCTTACCTAAAAACAGCGATGGCATTATGGTTGAACAGTCCTTATGCAAGGCAAAAGCATTCTGCGGAGATGGCAGCCTTGATCCTGGCGAGCTTTGCGAGAATGCCAATGGAACTACTATTTTTGGTCCAATTAACGAGTGTACAGACTACACCAACTTTATTGGTGGCGAATTGCTATGTTCTCTAACAACTTGCTTGCCAGATACAACAAACTGCATTCAACAACCATTCTGCGGAGATAGAATATTACAGAAAGGAGAGCATTGTGATGGTAAATTATTTGGAGCAATTGACAGCTGCCTTGATTTGGGCTTTGGAGGAGGGACTTTAACATGCGCATCAAACTGCTTTATGGACACGAGCAAATGCACCAATACTCAAACTTATTCACAGGAGGCACGATAAAGTGCAATGCATGCAAACTTGACACAAGCAGCTGCTTTGGCACAACTGGAACTTGTGGAGATGGCGCAATAAACATAAATGAGAAATGCGATGGTAGCTTGTTTGGAGTTATAGACAGTTGCTTTGACTTAGGATTTTCAGGCGGAATATTGAGTTGCAATAACTGCAACTTAGATACAAAAGGCTGCGCTCCTACGCCAAAATGTGGAAATAGCTTGATCGATCCAAGCGAAGAATGCGATGGTAGCAACATTGGTTTTTTAAGTGGAAATTGTGCTGATTATAGTAGTTATTTCTCTGGAGGAACCATAAAATGCAGCAGCAATTGCAAGCTGGATACAACTGGATGCCAAGAAGCTCCTTTGTGTGGCAACAAAATTATTGACGATGCAGAAGAATGTGACAGCACAAACTTCGGTAATTTGAGTACAAGCTGTGCAGCTTACAGCAGTTCGTTTGAGAGTGGAACATTAAGTTGCACAAGTAATTGTAAGATTGACACTTCAAATTGTGCAAAAAAAGGTGCCTGTGGCAACAATATACTTGAAGTAATTAACAATGAGCAATGCGATGGCACAGACTTTGGCAAGTTTGATAAAAATTGTGCTTCTTATAGTGATTCTTTCATAAGTGGATTATTGCAATGCACAAATAATTGCATGATTTCAACTGAAAGTTGTCTTCAAAAGGTAACTTGCGGCAACGGATTCATAGATGCAGCTGAATCATGCGATGGAACTAACTTCGGCAACCTAGATGGAACTTGTGTTTCGTACTCAAACACTTTTGTCAGTGGCAACTTAAAATGCACAAATTGCCAAATTGACACTTCCGGTTGTAAAGATGTAACCACAGGAGGATTTTGCGGGGATAGCAAGCTAGGTCCAGGCGAACTTTGTGATCCAGACAAAGGCGTAGCAGTATTTGGCTCAATAAATGATTGCACAGATTATACAAACTTTATTGGAGGAACTTTAAGGTGTACAAATGATTGTAACTTGGATCCATCAGGCTGTATAAAAGTACCAACTTGCGGCAATAATTTCCTTGACCCAGGAGAAGCATGCGACGGCGCTATATTTGGTCAAATAAAGACATGTACTTCTTATAGTGCATCATTCTCTGGCGGCACTTTAAGGTGCACTGCGACGTGTCAGCTTGACACAACAAGCTGCATTGAAAAACCAAAATGTGGAAATGGCGCCATTGATGCAGGCGAATCCTGCGATGGCACTAACCTAGGTCCATTATCTGGCGACTGTGCTGAATACAATCCTTCAACGTTCACAGGAGGAACAATCAGTTGCAGTAATTGCAAAATTGATACCTCAAAATGCCAAGGCATACAAGGAACATGCGGGAATGGTGTTCTTAATGTTGGCGAGCAATGCGACGGCACTAAGTTTGGTGCAATAAAGAGTTGTACAGACTTCTCTACATTCAGCGGAGGCACACTTAAATGCAATTCAGCATGTCAGCTTGACACAACAAGCTGCATTGAAAAACCAAAATGCGGCAACGGAGCTGTTGAAAAAGGCGAAGCATGCGACGGCGCAAATCTAGGTCCATTGTCAGGCAACTGCGCTGACTATAGCACCTTCTTTGTTGAAGGCACTATCAAATGCTCCAACGATTGCAAGCTTGACACTTCAGAATGCGTTTCAACAAAATGCGGCAATGGCAATTTGGACACAGGCGAGCTTTGCGATGGTACAAACTTTGGCAATTTAGATGGAACATGCAAAGGTTTCAACAACAATTTTGAAAGCGGCAATCTAAAATGCAAAAACTGCCAGATTGATACAACTGACTGCATAGAAAAACCTGCAGATCCAATCTGCGGAGATGCAAAGAGAAACAGCGAAGACTGTGATGCCTCAGATTTAGGAGGCAACACCTGCAAATCACTTGGGTATTCTCTTGGAGGAACATTAAGATGCACATCGGGCTGCAACTATGACACTAGCAGCTGCCTCAAAGCCCCAACTGACAAATACTGTGGAGATACATTTGTGCAAAGACCAAATACGGCAGGCATAAATGAAGACTGCGACAGTTCTAACTTAAACGGCAAAGCATGCACTTCCTTTGCTGCCTTCTCTGGAGGCCAATTGTCGTGCAAAGGAGATTGCTCCTTTGATTTCTCAGAATGCTCAGCAACAATACTTCCAAAATGTGGAGATGAAGTAAAAAACCAAGTGAGCGAAGACTGTGATGCAAGCGATTTAGGAGGGAAATCCTGCCAGACACTTGGCTTAAAGCAGGGAACTCTTAAATGTTTATCATCATGTAAGTTTGACGCAACTGGTTGCTCTGACCCAGAGCCAAAATACTGCGGCGATACAGTTGTAGATAAGCCAGAATGTGACAAAACATCTTTAGATGGAAAAACATGCCAATCATTAGGCTATGCAAGTGGCGCATTATCATGCAAAGGAGACTGCACATTCAACACAGCACTATGTGTACCAACATCAGGCATCTCATTCTGTGGAGATAAGGTAGTAAATTCAGGCGAGGCTTGTGACACAAATGTATTTGGGGCAATAAGTAAATGCACAGACTTCGACGAGTTTGAGGGCGGCATTTTGAAATGCACGAGTAATTGCCTGCTCGATACATCTGGTTGTATTGCATCTACAAAATGTGGCAATAACAAAATAGAAAGTGGTGAGCTTTGTGATGGTAACGTATTTGGGTTTATTAATGAGTGTACTGATTACTCTAACTTTATTGGCGGTGACATAGATTGTACAAGCAATTGCCTCCTGGATTTAAGCGGATGTATTGATGTACCAACTTGCGGCAATGGCAAGATAGATGAAAATGAGGATTGTGATGGAAATTTATTTGGAGCAATTAACGAATGCACCGACTACAAAGATTTCATTAGCGGAACTTTTAAATGCAACCCAGCAACATGCCAGCTTGATACAAGTGGCTGTGTGGAAAAATCAAAATGTGGCAACAGCATAATTGACCAAGGCGAATCCTGCGACGGCAAGAATTTTGGACCTTCGGATGGAACATGCAAAGGATACAACCCAACATTCTTCACAGGAGGTAATTTGGTGTGCAATAACAAATGCCAGATTAGCACAGAAAGTTGCCAGGGTGTAGTAGGTGGAACTTGCGGTAACAATATCATTAATGTCGGAGAGGATTGTGATGGAAATTTATTTGGAGCAATTAACGAATGCAAGGACTATAAGGACTTTAGTAGTGGGCTTCTAGCATGCAATAATTGCCAATTAGACACAAGCAAATGCAATCCAATGCCTAAATGTGGAAATGGAGTTGTGAACACAGGCGAAAGCTGTGACAAAACTAATTTAGGCATTATAAGTAGCAGCTGTAAGGAGTATAGTTCCTTCTTCAGCGCAGGATCTCTCACATGCACAAGTAACTGCCAGCTTGATACTGGTGGGTGTATAATTGCCCAAACATGTGGCAATGGCTTTATCGATGATAAGGAACAGTGTGATGGCAGCAACCTTGGCAACATAGGTACAAGCTGCGCATCCTATAGCAACTCATTCCAGAGCGGCACATTAAAGTGCAACAGTAATTGCCAGATTTCAACTGAAAATTGTGCGGAGAAGCCAAAATGTGGCAATGGGGTAATAGACACAGGCGAAACATGCGACGGTACAAACTTTGGCAACCTTGATGGAACTTGCAAATCTTATTCCAACAATTTCGCTAGTGGCAACTTGAAGTGTGTTAGTTGCCAGATAGACACTTCTGCATGCCAAGGAGCTCCTCCTGGCGTTTGCGGAGATAATGTTATTAATAATAATGAAGATTGTGACGGCACAACATTTGGCACAATTAATGACTGCACAGATTATCAAAGCTTTGTAGCAGGCACTTTGCGATGCTCTGCATCATGCCAATTGGATACTTCTTCTTGCATTGAAAAAGGATGTGGCAATCTTTTCATTGATACAGGAGAAGAGTGTGACAAAACAGTATTCGGTGCTGTAAAGAAATGTAGCGACATTTCTGCATATGATAGCGGAGTACTAAGTTGTTCAAACGAATGCCACTTAGATGTTTCTGGGTGCACAAAAATAAACCAAAAAATATGTGGAGATGGAGACGTAGATTCAGGAGAAATTTGTGACGATAAAGGCCCTACATTCGGTGCTATAAAAACATGCACGCATTTCAATAATTTCATAAGCGGTAGTCTTGGCTGCAATAAATGCCAGATTGATACAACTAATTGTGTGTTGCAGCCTTATTGTGGAAATAAGGTTATAGAAACCGGAGAGCACTGTGACAGTAGCTTTTACGGCGCAATTGACAGCTGCCTTGATTTGGGCTTTGGAGGAGGGACTTTAACATGCGCATCAAACTGCTTTATGGACACGAGCCAATACTCAAACTTATTCACAGGAGGCACGATAAAGTGCAATGCATGCAAACTTGACACAAGCAGCTGCTTTGGCACAACTGGAACTTGTGGAGATGGCATCATAAATCTTGGTGAATCCTGTGACGGCACTTCATTAGGAAGTATTAAAGATTGTGCTAATTATGGAGATTTTGCTGGCGGAACACTGAAATGCGGCAATACTTGCAAGCTCGACACAACTGCTTGCGTGCCAAAACCAAAATGCGGAAATAATTTAATAGATCCAGGCGAAGAATGCGACAGTAGTAATCTTGGAGCAATCAATACTAGCTGCGCATCCTATAGCAACTCATTCCAAAGCGGCATTTTGAAATGCACAAGCGACTGCAAGCTTGATACATTTGGATGCCAGCAGGCTCCAAAATGTGGCAACAAGTTGCTTGACCCTGGCGAGACTTGTGATAGTATAAATTTCGGCGACCTCACAGATTTAAGCTGCAGGGTTTACAGCACTAACTTTATTAACGGCAGCTTAAGTTGCAGTAATTGCAGGATAAGTACAGGTAGTTGCAACTCAAATACTACAGCTTTGCAAATCAGTTGCAAAGATAGGGGAGATTGCCAGTTGAATGAGCCATGTACAGACAATTCAGATTGTGAAAGTAGATTTTGCTTTAATAATAAATGTTCAGGCTCATCATGCGAGGATGAAATAAGAAATCAAGGCGAATCTGCAATTGATTGTGGTGGTCCATGCTTAAAATGCCAAAATAGTCAAACATGCAACACTAACAGTGACTGTCAGAGCAATTTCTGCAGTTTCGGATTCTGCAAGCCGCAGGAAAGCTGCTCTGACAGCAAGCTCAGCCCAGGAGAATCAGATGTAGACTGCGGCGGATATTGCCCAACAAAATGCTCAGAAGGTAGTAGTTGTAATGTAAATGAAGATTGTGTAGATGGCATAGAATGTATATCACATGTTTGTAAAAAAAGTACTACACCTAATGTAGAGCAAGGCACAAGAGATACAGATGGAGATGGCTTGCCAGATGAATGGGAAATACAAAATGGACTAAACCCAAATGATCCAAATGATGCTGGTTTAGACCCAGACAACGATGGTCTTACTAATTCTGAAGAATTTGAAGTGCACAAAACATATGCACAGAGTACAGACCCAAATCTGGCCGACACAGATGGCGATGGTTTTACTGATAAAGAAGAGATTGATAAAGGAACAAGTCCAGTCGACCCTGAAGACTTTCCAAAGTCAAATTTAAAAAAGATATTAATGTTTATTTTTGGAATAGTGGTTTTAATTTCAGGATGTGGATACCTGGCTTATAGATTTGTGCAAAAAAGAAAAGAAGAGAAATTTGAGATGCCAAGGCAAAGAGAAATGCCAAGAGCAATTCCTCCACAACAAGCTAGACAAATTCCGTTAAGGCAAAAGGAAGAAGAAATAAGAATAAGGGAATCGCTTAAAAGGAGAGAGGAGCAGAAAGCAAAGGAAAGGGAAAGTTTATTTGGAAAGTTTGCAGAAGGAAAAGAAACAGCAAAAGAAGAGCCTAAAGGAATCAAAGCAGAACAAAAAGTTGTAAAGGAAGAGAAGAAACATGTTCAAGAGATTAAAAAAAAGATTCAAAAGCCTGCAAAACCAAAGAAAACAAAGACATTGGCTAAAAAACCAAAAGAGGATGTTTTCATAAGACTCAAGCAGATAGCAAAAGATGCAAGAAAGAAAAGGCCAGCAATGCGCAAAAATGCTAAAAAATGACAGAGCACAGCTTTACAGCCAGATATTCATCTATATTCTAACAATAATATTAATATCTTTCATTTTGTTTTATGGTTACAATGCTGTCCAGAATTTTAAAAAAAGAGCAGAGCAAGTATGCATGCTTAAGTTCAAAAATGATTTAATCAATGCAGTAGAAAGCATCTCAAGCGATTTTGGAAGCATAAAAAGAAAAGACCTCGAATTATGCGCTAGCTATGCGCAGGTTTGTTTTGTTGAAACTCTTGAAAGCCCTGCTCTGCCAAATAATGTGGATCCTATAATAAAAGACAGCATATTGTCAAATACCGGAAAAAATGTTTTCTTAGTGGAGAAAATAGCAAAGGAATCATTTTATGCTGGAAAAATATCTGTTGAGCCTGATGTGCTGTGCATCAAAGCTGCCAATAATAAAATAAGCATAAAGTTAGAGGGCAAAGGCAACCATGTTTTTTTAAGCCAATGGAGTTAATCAATTGATTTTTAAACAGGAATCATAATTTCTCTGCCATGATGAATAAAAAGGGATTTGAAATCCAGTTTAACTGGATTTTTGTTCTGGTTGCAGGAACTGCAATTATCTTGTTCTTTACAGTTGTTGTTATTAAGCAGAAAAATGTATCAGAAACATCAACAAAGGCCACTATTCTAAAAAGCATGGAAGCTGTAATAACAGGAGCTAGCGTGAGCACAGATACAACAAATATCATAGACATACCAAATTCAGATATTGAAGTAGATTGCGGCAGGGTGTCAATTGGAGGAGTTTCAAAACAGTACCAAAGTTTGGTGTTATTTGCCCCAAGTCTAATCAAAGGAAACAAGCTTATAACGCAAACACTTGCTTTTAGCACTCCTTACAGGGCAACAAATCTTCTCTATATTACAAGCCCGCAGATGAGATACATAATTATAGGCGATAGTAAGCTTGCTAAAGAGATAAACAAGTCAATGCCTTCTGAATTAAAAAAAGAATTTTATCAATCAATGCCAGAAATTAAAAATATGAATAATTATAAAATCAGATTTGTGCTTTTTGAGAATCTTATCGATTTCCCAAAAGCATTGGAAAAGATGCCGGATTCTGACGTGACTGCAATTAAAATTAATGGAGATAGTGAAAAGGGAATAATTGAGTTTTGGCAAAAGGAAAGTAATTCGTGGTTGTCCAAAGGCACATCATTCTATATTGGAAAGCAGTCTTTGATTGGAGCAATATACGCAGATACTTTGGATGTGTATGAATGCAATATGCGAAATGTATTTTCAAGGCTTAATCTAGTTACTAAAATATATGCTGAAAGAACAAAAAAACTGACGCAAGGAGCAACATCTGGCAGGCAATTTCAATGCAACCAGTTTTATAGCAATGCATTAAGCCAGTTAAACAGCATATTTGCAGCTTCCTCAAATTTTAATAAGGGAAATATCGATGTTATAGCAGACTCTGCCAAATCCTTGTCTAGTGAAAACAAAAATGCGCAGATATACTCATGCACCCTGATTTATTAATCCATACCAAAATGAAGAAAGCGCAAATCCAGATTGGAGAGACAATTGCTGTGCTGTTTGTATTTTTCATACTCATAATTATAGGTTTTATGTTCTATGTAAAAATTATTAAAAGCAATATTGAACTTGAAACAGAAGAATTGTCGCAGCTAAGATCAGTTGGAATATCCCAAAAAATCATGTTTCTGCCAGAGGTCCAGTGCAGCGAAGATAACATAATAATTGATAATTGCATTGACATATTGAAATTAGATTCTGCGCAAAGCATAATGAAAAAGAATGAAATCTATTATTACGATTTGCTTGAATTCAGCGATGTAAGCATATCTCAAATTTACCCTAATGAGGCAAAGTGGAATTTATATTCAAGAAAAATAGAGGACTTCAATAGCAAGTTTGTGACAAATGTGCCTATATCATTGTATGATCCTGCTACAAGAAAGCACGGATTTGGTGTTTTGACTATAGAAACATTGTTTAAATAAACCAAAAATGAAAACTAGGAAATCCCAGACGGAAATACTTGGATTGGCAATAGTTGTTGTGCTGATATTGGTGGCTACCATCTTTGTTGTCAGATTTTTAGTGCTTAAAGCGCCAACAGAATATAGAAAAGGGTTTGTCAGCTCAGAGATTGCTTCCAATATGCTTAACACCTTGCTTAAAACAGCTGCTAAAGAGTGTTCACAGCTTACAGTAACAGAGCTTCTGCAGGACTGCGCGCAAGCCAGAAGCATAATATGCGATGATGGAAAAGACTCATGCAAGTTTGTTGAATCAACTGCTAATTACATATTTGACCAGACCTTTGATAAATGGAATATGCAATACGAGTTTCTGGCGTATACAGATATAAGATCGCCTTTAATTAAGGTAGGAAAACCCTGCAAGGCAGACAAAAGGTCAAAACTATTCCCTATACCAATAAGCGTAGCTACAATGTACACTAAACTTGATATTTGCGGGTAATAAGATATCGAAGCACTAACCCTTCAATCCGTCGCTTCGCGACAATAGTTAGTGCTCGGCGTCGTTCTTCTGCCATATCACTCCGCCTCGCCTACACATTTAAAATCCAAATATTTAAATATAACTTCCATAATAAACGCTTAGATATCAAAAGAGGTTACATAAATGAGCAAGAAAGGACAAAGCATTTCTATCAACACAATTATTGTTGCTGCAATTGCATTAGCTGTTCTTGTAGTTTTGTTTGCTATTTTTACTGGAAGGCTTGGTGGGTTTACAAGAGGCGTGCAGGAAACTGATACATGTGCTCAGAAATGCAGTTCGTTAAATCTTAAACCTTCTTTTGTGGATTCTACTGTTGAATGTGTGTCACCAGGTCAAATAATTGCAGGCACTTACTCTGATGTGCAAGCATCTGGTAGAAAATATTGCTGTTGCAGTTAATAATATGTTCAGAAAATCCCAAAGCATTTCTATCAACACAATTATTGTTGCTGCAATTGCATTAGCTGTTCTTGTAGTTTTGTTTATTATTTTTACAGGCAGGTTTAAGATTTTTAGTGAAGGTGTTTCAAGTACAGCTTCGTGTGAAAATGTGTGTAAAAGTCTGGGCAAAACTAAATTTACAGCCGGAGATATTCTTAAGCAAACATGTGAGGAGCGCGGTACAGCTGTAGGTGGGGAGTACTCTGATGTATCCAAAGGTTACGTCTGTTGCTGTGTATAGCAAGTAACCCAAATATTTATATATCTGGTTCTTTAGGGATTTTGGGTATGGTTAAAAGAGGTACTAAAAAAGCGCAAAGTATGACAATTAATGTTATAGTAGTTGCTGCTTTGGCATTGATTGTTCTTGTGGTTCTTGTTTCGATATTCAGCGGCAGGGTTAGAATTTTTTCGCAAAGCTTGCAGGATTGCGGCGCTAAGCAAGGAGTCTGTAAGGAAAAATGTGAAACAAATGAAGCATTAATTAAAAATACAAATTGTGAAGAGGACAAAAGTTCAAATAAAAAATCATGTTGCGTTCAAGTTTTTAATCAATAAGCTCAAAACGATTAATAATTAAAATGCCACCATTCTTAAGGAAATCTCAAATCAAAAATCTTGCTATCTGGATATTGGGAATAGTATTAGGACTCATTTTCTTGTATGGAATATGGAAGGTTTTAACTAATGTCTTTAGCCCGAAATAAAAGAGGAATAGAGTTTGCAACTTTAATTGAAATGATATTGATTGTTGTAGCAACAGGTTTGATTATTGGTGTTTTTACAGTCACAAGCAGCAGAGCTGATGAAAAAACATCACAAAATCTTTGTAGGGGCTTTAATGCTTTAAGGTTTGGAACTGAGTTAGAAACGCCAATAGGCACCTATAATATTGCGCCGAGAGCCTGCAAGACAATTGATAAAAAAGATTTGCCGGGAAAGGATTATCAAGGCCATCCAAAAGGACCGACAGAAGCTGCGAAAGCAGAGGTAAGAGATTTAATGGCGAGGTGCTGGTGGATGTGGCTTGAAGGAAGGGAAAAGAATATGTTTGACAAAAGCTGGTATAATCTGCAAAATGGCTGCTTTATCTGCTATACCTTCTCATTAGACAAAGATGTAAACCAATTTAGCTATAAGGAATTTGCGTATTCGTTGGCAGACACGCCTTATTATGCTACTGACAGCACAGACAGGTGCGCTCCAGCTGGTCAGGGTGGAAAGTGCATGGCATCATGCGATAAGTCATCGGATTTTCCAAGAGAAGTTGCTTCCAGCAGGTGCAAAGAAAATGAAAAGTGTTGTATAGCAACAGACAATAGAGATGAATGCAAGAACAAGGGTGGAGAATGCCTTAATGAGCCTAAAGGTGATTTTAAGTTAAGATACGACAAATGGCAGTGCAAGAGCGGAAGCTGTTACATAAAGGCAGAAAACATGGCAACTTATTTGGATTATGTTGAATATGTTGGAGGCGGAAAAGGAAAAATCCTCTTTGCTGAAGATGGTGGTTTTAGTTCTGGCTCAAAATATGGAGTAACTTTTGTTAGTCCTGGTAAGAGTATGAATTGGGACATTCTACTAGGACCTGGAATAGCTGTAGCTGCAGGAATTGCCTCTGGAGTATTAACTGGCGGGATATCTACGGTTGTTGCTCTAACTGGAGTGATATTTGGATCTGCACAAACTATTAGTGCAGGAACTGTAAATGATTTAAACTATATTTTTATTTCCAAATATGACACAGTATCAAGCAAATGCGCTATAGAAGCAGGAGTTGGTGAAAAATCATAAGCTCAAAGAGAGCAGGAATAATGGAAAGCAAATTGTTACATATAATTATTTTAGGGGTTTTTCTGGCAGTTGCTATTGGTGTGTATTTGTTAATAACAGGACGATTACAAATGTGGATAAATTTTATACTTAGGAAACTAGGTTTTTGAAAAATGGCAGAAGGCGTATTTAATAAAATAATATTGTGGGCACTTTTAGGACTTTTTTTGGTTATCTTTCTGGTTGCAATATTCTCAAAAACTGGCTTATTTCCTTCAATAGCAAATCTCGCTCTAGGTGCTGAAAGATTCTTGCCGGTTGAGCCACAGAAAGATGTCAAGGCAAGCGAGAAAAGCGCCAACTGGCTCAAAATTTTAGAAGAGTATGAGAAAAAGAAATGTGTTGTTGATAAATACACTTGTAAGATACAAAATGTTGGTTGTCAATGCTTTACATCAACCCAGAGGGACAATAGAGAAGCACCGGATACATGCACAACTGAAAAGCCATATTGTTATGATGGTTTGCATGGTTGCAAAAGTGAAGGGCCAGATATTGTGCCCGGCAATTATCTAAAAGCCTGTCAAGATACGAATAAAGAATTTATATTGGCACCTAAATGTGAGATAGATGAAAGATGCGCTATTAAAAATGCACCGTGTAGTTGCAATACAAAAGATGAAGGGGCTCGAGTATGCTTGCAAGGGCAATATTGTTATAATGGTATTTTTGGTTGTAGCTCTTCTAGTCCTGAAACAGGAGGAACTTTCAGAAATTATTGTCTACTAAGCAGAAGTTAACCAGAGATGAAATCGAAAAAAGGTGCGCATGAAGTAGTTTACCTGACAGTCATAATAGTAGCACTTCTATTTTATCTTTTAATCTATTCTGGGGTGTGGAACAAGCTTTTTGGCAAGGGCATTTCTGATGTAAAAGAAAAGCTAGACTCGGCAGGCGACTATGATAAGGACAATGTAATAAACGTTGCTGATAAATGCCCCTGCTTTTCCGGATTGATTGAAAATGATGGGTGTCCTGCAGGCTATAAGATAGTAGATGATTTTAAAGGAAAAGAAATCAGGGAATGCCCAGCCAAAACATGATTAGGAACAGAAAAGGACTTATTATAGAAGCTTTGATGAGAATAATAATAATGGTAGTTCTTGTTGTCATTGTTTTTAATATCGGCAAAAAGGTTGCAGAAGCTGCTTTTGGCGGAAATGATGCCTTGCAATC
>JAGVYA010000064.1 GCA_018303505.1 Candidatus Woesearchaeota archaeon | reverse complement strand
CCGTGTTTGCCTGCCATTATTGCTGCTGCAAAATGGTTTAAGTGAAACTTATTCTGCAAGAAATAAAGGAAAAAATGCCGAGTAATAATTCAATATAATGCCTGTTATACGCTCCGACTGAAAGGAGAATGCAATGGGGTTGCGAAGCAAAATTTTTTCGGGGGCTCGTTTCTATCCAGCGAACAAGGTGAGCAATAAAGAACTACGTTAAGGGGCACACTCGTAAAAATATCAAGAATAGTGGCGTTATTAAGGAAAAATCTTTAAATTATAGCTTAGTCCATATAATGTAATGGTAAAGGGGCATAAAATAGAAAAGAAGGTGGAAGTGGAGGCTTTTCTTGATATTATCCAAAATTACACAAAAGACCAAATTAATACTACTGACCATACATTTTTTCGTTTAAGCGAGAAGCAGAGAAAGATTTTTAAAGATGAGGTTCTTAAAGAGTATTTATTAGCGAAAACACCAATATTAGTTGGCATCCAGTTTAATGGAAACTATGCAGTATTTTATGATTATAGCAAAAATGAGGTTTTAAGATTAATGCTTGATATTCAATCAAATAAAATTGAGATAGTTACATTTTATTTACCAGATAAAACCCAAATGCCAAGATTATAAAAATGATGGGAAAAAAATTAGAAGGTAAGGGGGAAGTTGATTATGATTACGTATGTTAAATCTATTGAGTTATTAGATAATTTAGTAGTAGATGTAGACAAAGAGGGTTTTCTAACTGGAATTCAAATGTTTGATGCTTCTGAATACCTGAAGATTGATAAGAAAAGCCTGTTACAAATTCCAAATTGGCAATTTACTATAAATGTGCACGAAAATATAATAGAAATTAGATTAGTATTCCAAACTAAAATAAGAAATAAGATTGTTGAAAAGAATCCGATTATTTCTCAACAAATAAACCAGAAATTGCCTAATTCTGAATTGGTTTGTGAAGCCGTTGTATAAAAATAAAGGATTACCCTATCGTCACGGTTCAATTTTAAGACACAACGATTATCGTTATTTCGTCCTTATTTTCCCTATCACCTCCAATTGCCAAAATCGTTTGTGGACCAACAGTTCCAAGGGGCACAACGAGTTTAATTTCATACATTGGAGCAATCAAAGTTTCTACGACCCATGGAGTAACGAGTAAGAGTTTTCTAGATAGTGAATCAGCTGCCTCAACCTTGATAGTTATAGTTTGTCCCGCAGCTATCCGACTTCCATTCAAGGGGTTGATAATTTTCAACTTAGCAGAAACCGTTGGCTCAAGAGAAGAGAGAAACGCTAACCAGTCCTTTCCAGGTTCACAACCATAAAGAGATTCTTTGCTATAACACATATCCAGTTGTGCTAGATATTTCTTACCAACAGTCGGAACTGGCTTCCCTTCGCCCATTTGTGGGTTATTCGGTTCAAACAAGGCGGCAACAAAAATATTAATTTTATCGTCAATTTTTAAGGTAGGATAAGTTGCTTTCTCATATCTAGAGTATTCACGAATTTTATTAATGCTTATGTACCACTGTTTATTGGTCTTCGAAATAATACTAACTTCTGCCAGGACCCGATCAAAAGGAAAATCTTTTTCGGCAGGAAGCTGATTCGTTGGTGCAGTACCAGTGATATTTTGCTGCTGTTCTGTACTTACCTGATCCTCTTGTCGACTTGCTGGTTGATTGCTTGATGAAACACAACCCTCGATAATGAAGAGTCCAAGCACAAGAATGGATAAGACAGTTAATATTCTTTTCATGATACCCAAATTTGCATACTTAAGCATTGCATAATATATTTTTTGTTTTTCATTAATCATATTATATTTCATAATTAGAAATGAACTCTTATTTATATTATTCGTTTTGAGTGTGCCCCAATCCGTCGTTAGCCCCCGAAAAAATTGCGTATAATGCCTGTTATCTACCCCGAGCGAAGCGAGAGTGCAACGTGGTCGACTGAGCCTTGCGAAGGAGAAGTTTTTTTCTTTAGTTCTTTTGGCAAATACAGAAAGCACGAAGTGCAATCAGCGTATGAGCAAAAAATAACATTGGCGGCAAATCGAATGCAGAGGATTTTTCCCATGCGAAGTGTGGGGAAAATCCTTTGTGAGTAGGATTTCACCAAGAAATCCGTGTTTGCCTGCCATTGTTGTTATTTTTTGCTACATTGAAAATATTTGCATTTCAAACTAAAGAAAAAATTGTAGATAATCGGTGTTATATTGCCCTGAATACTTGGAAGGGTTGAGTTTTAGTGCAACGTCCTGAAAGGAAAACTCAAAGTTGTCGGCACAAGAGATAAAAATGGGGGTCGGCGAGCTTAATCATCAGAAAAAGGTTGTCTAGCATCTGGCGGTAAACCCGGTTGAGTTAAATTATCAGTTAAGTTTGAATCTGGATTCACATAGTTTTCTTGATTTATTATACATTTATTATAGTAAGGATAATTTTCAAAACCAAGAGTTCTAAAACATAAAACATTTTCATTACTTATAACAGGATCACAAAATTTTTCCTTGAATTCATCTAAATACTTCAAAGCATTTTTATGTGTTACTAAATTGCCTATGTTGGGGCAAGATAAAGAAACGCAATCTAAATCTGAATTGCACTTATAATTATCTTCTGGAGGCCATCCTTGAAATGGAGAGCTAGGTTCTTTATCTATGGAAGGTGTAATGCTCCCACGCCAAAATACAATCAGAAGTACAATTACAGCAACAATAACTAATGGGAAGATTATTTTAGCTTTCATATTTTTACTTAGATGCGATTCTATTTAAACATTTCTAATACTTCTAGTTGAATTGAAGCTATCTGCGAAGCCGACCCCCTAATAATAAATAGTGCCGACAATTGAATATAATGCCTGTTATCTACCCCGAGCGAAGCGAGAGTGCAACGTGGTTTGAGCGGAGCGAAAAAGTTCAGGCGGCGAGCGTGCAGAAAGGCGGGCGTTGTAACCTCTTACAAATAGCAAAAACAGAAAGATTTATAAAGTTAGTACGCACACTTTATTAAGGTGAAATAATGCACAGTTCCGATACACAAAGAAAACCAGTTGATGTACTTGTAGATGAATTATATGATGCCCGAGATATTGTGGATGAAACTCATCAATTAGCGACTGTAGATAGAGTTATTGAAACATTAAAAAGGATCCCTGGGGACGTTATGAATTTGCCGCCAGCAAGACAAGCAGTAATTGCAACTAGGGTTGGATATACCTATATCTTGGGGCCTAATGGTCTACAAATTTGGATCCCCCATACTGCACAGAATAGAGGTCCAGGGGAATGGTTGGATTTTGATAAATGGTTTTTTCAAATAGACACATACAGAACGGAATCGGGAAGAGAAGCTTTGCAAGCTGTTAAGACACATGGTCTGAACGGTATAGGTTCAAGTCCCAGATATTTTGGACCGCACCTTAAGCACGGCCTCCACGCTAGACTTTTTACTCAAGGAGAAGTAGATGATGCTCAAGGAAGTTACGAAATATCAATGTCAAAATAAGACGCCCGCCTTTTTATTATTTCTTCAAATCTTTGATTTGGCATTAGTTTAGCTCGCCGCCTGAATTTTGCTTAACAGTATATAACCTAAAGTACTTGAATTTTAGGGTTATAAGGCTTAATTGCTTTGGATTTGATGACCCATAACATGTTTTTCTGTATCCATTGTGGAGTTGGGAACATTGTGGAGTTGGGAAATTGGTGATTAGAATTTATTTTCTATATTGCAGATAACCACTGGACACTGGACATCTCTGCGTGAATTATTTAAACCTTAGATGCATCATGGCTTTGATGTGGTTAAAATGGATATTCCGGAATTGATAAGGAAAGAAGGGCTCAGAAGAGGGTTAAGCCACAAGACAATAAGGACTTACAGGCAATGTGCCAGAAAATTCTTCAATTGGTGCAGAAAAGAGCCGAATGAAATCAAGAAAGCCGATATCAAGTCCTATCTTGATTTGATGATTGAGAAAGGCGCATGCGGCAACACAATTAATGTAAACTTAAACGCATTGAAGTTTTTTTATGGCAATATCTTAAACAAAAAGCTCATGATTAATATAAGGTACTCAAAAACCCCTAAAGCGCTGCCAATAGTTTTGACTAAAGAAGAATTGCAATGCTGATAAATTCAATAAGCAATCCTAAACATAAGCTTATGGCAAAGATGATGTATTCTGCCGGGCTGAGAGTAAGCGAGCTTGTCCATCTCAAGCCGGAAAATCTTGACATAAGGAACGGCTACGGGTGGGTGAGGCACGGCAAGGGCAACAAGGACAGGATGTTTATCATAGCAGAGAGCGTCAAGGGAGAACTGGATTCATACATCTCAAAAGAATGCGCGTCTTCTGATTCTTATATCTTTAGAGGATTCAGCGGGCATATCACCACAGCGGCAGTCAGATCTGTAATAAAAAATGCAAGGAAGAATGCCAAACTATCCAAGCATGCCCATCCGCACACCTTGCGGCACAGCTTTTCAAAACACCTTATAGAGAACGGAAGCAGTGTTGCAGAAGTCCAATCATTGCTCGGGCACAGCAGCGCAGAAACAACAATGGTTTATGTGCATCTGGCTTCTCCAAAGATGATTGATGCTGTAAGCCCCATTGATTCTTTGCTAATCAGGTAGCGAACGTCATGTTAAGTCAAACTGCAATTTTGTTGGTATGCCCAAAATCCCAAACCAAAAACTATTTATATCACTCTTGTATCCTTCTTAACAATTGTTAATTAATTTTAATGGAGGTGGATTTAAAATGCATGCATTGCCAAATTTGCCATACGACTACAATGCTTTAGAGCCATATATAGATGAACAAACAATGAGGATTCATCATACAAAGCATCATCAGGCTTATATTGACAAATTAAACGGCGCGATAAAGGGAACAAAATTTGAAACAATGAATGTTGATGAAATTCTTAAAAAAATAAATGATGTTCCTGAAAACATAAGGACAGTTGTAAGAAATCATGGCGGAGGACATTCAAACCATACCTTTTTCTGGACAATAATGGCTCCTGATGCTGGAGGCGAGCCTCATGGAAATATTGCAGATTCCATCAAGCATACTTTCTCAAGTTTTGACAAGTTTAAGGAAGAATTGACAAATGCCGGCTTGAACAGGTTTGGCTCTGGATGGGCGTGGCTTGTTGTTGATAATGGAAAGCTTGCTGTCATCAGCACAGCAAATCAGGACAGCCCATTGATGGATGGAAAAGTGCCTGTTTTAGGTATAGACGTATGGGAACATAGTTATTATTTAAAATATACCAACAGAAGAAACGAGTACATACAAAACTGGTGGAATGTTGTTAACTGGAATAAAGTAGAAGAATTTTATAAAACGGCTAGATAGTAAATTTTTATTCACTTCAAAGTTAATACATATTGAAAAATTTTATAAATAATAAGGATTTTCTCTTGTGTATGGTATATAAACCAGAAGTTTCTAGAAAGCACTATGATACTGTTTTCACTAGCAAAGATATTTTGGAAATTAGGGTAATGGAAGTTTTGAGGTTGGCAGAAGGTGGTGTGCCTCGTAAGTATAGGAATTTATGGTACAACAATGTCGAATCATTAAGACCAAGAGAAAAAGCTAGAGTTTATTCATATATAATCAAAAAAGTTAGTGAATCTAAAACAGCAAGAAATCGTTCGAGAGAACAACTTGTTAAAGTACCAAAGGGGCGAGAAAACTTGCCTAATAAGCCAATTAGATTTTACAGTGGACAAATAAGTGAACTTGAGGACGAGATAAAATTATATGATAGGCAAATAATCCAATTGGATAGGGGAGCGCAATATTTGCGCAGATTTCATGATTTTCCAAAGTAAAGTTTAAATATAAGCTTTCAAAATAATTTGTTTGGGATTAGGAGGGGGAGATAATTGACAAGTTACGATCGAGTTTATAGGCCACTTGAAGGTACACCAACCCCTGGAACTTCTCAGCTAATCGAGAAAACAGAACCAACTGCGCAGGATATTCTTAATTTAATGGAAATACGTTCACTTGGTGCAATAAGACTTTATGAAACAAGTACAGGGAAAGACACACTTGATAGTAAATTGGAAGAAGGTACTAATGGAAGCATTAGAAAAATGAGTAAAAGAGAAAAGTTAGCAATTTATACTTATCTAAGAGACAACGCAATGTTATCTAAAATGGTAGATGATTATGACATATGGGATTTTTATTTAGAGGTAGCCGACTATTTTAGAAGAGAATTTAAGTTGAAGATTTAAGAAAATAGAGTACTATTCTTCATCCACATCTTCTTCACTTCTCTTTTTCTTTGATTCTTTCAACTTCTTTGCCAATCCAATCTTCTTCTTGCATTTCTGGCATTCAAAAACATAAGAGGGAACTCCTTCAAAGGTTTTTCTTTTGTATTCTGAAGTTGTTTCGCCTTCATTTCCGCAATGCGGGCATTTGTACTCTACATTAAGAGTTAGACTATTTTCAACTTTATCGTTTGATTCCTGATAGCCGCATGAATAGCAAACATAATTCTCAGCTTTTTTATCTAATTTGCCATTTTTCTTTTGAGGTTTTCCCATAATGCCTTTCTTGCACTTTGGGCATTCTTTGCGAAAAACCCATGCCATTGCCCTGCCTGAACCTGCTTGCGAGCCTGCTCGCAAGCTCGCAGGCAACTCTATGGTGCGGTTAGTAAAGTACACGCATTCTTCCACACTGCTTGGTTTTTTTAACATCATCTTAGCCTATGCCTCTTACCTTCTTCCAGATTGGAACTGCTTCCTCGTAACTTAACTTGTTTATGAAATCTTCGCTCATGTTCGTCTTTTTTCTGAATTCCTCTTGGTAAAGCTCCAATGTCACGTTTTTTGGGCAAAAATTATTAATTACATTACTATCCCTTCTTGCATCTTTAGATATTTCATAAAAGGTTGCATTGAGAAATAAAACATTTTTAAATGAAAGTCCAGCGGATTTTGATTCTTCCGGATATTTACCAACAAATTCATTTAGCAAACCAGCTGCTTCAAAGCCTTTTAAAGCAGAGCTGTTTCTTAAAGACACAGATTCAATTATAAGTGGCCTTGACTTGCAGCCAAAGCCGTCCTTGGTAGTGCCTGCACCGCCATACTTCCGGCCTTCAATGTATAGCTTTTCAGCCTCAAGATTTAGGCTTCTATAATCAACAATGTAATCAAAAGATTCCTGGCCTGCTTCCAATCGTAGTTTTTTTAATTCTTTCAAATCATTAAGCATTAAGCTGATTTTCTGCATTGTTTTGGGATATGTCTCCATAGTTACATTATACTTGGAATTAAGGCTGTTAATTTGCTTAATCCCATAAGCAAAGTTCTTAGTCTGCGCGCATCCTAAAATAACAATTAAAGCTATAATTAAAAAAATTTTTTTCATGATAACCACCCGTACATTGTATTATAGAGCGCTAAGTTGTTGATAACCAATATTTATTCTTTTCGAAATGTATAATGGTGAAAAATATTTAAATGCTGAAAGATTATTTGCATTATGGATTATTATGATTTCATCGCAAAAGGCTATGATGAACTGCACAGGGAAGAGCAGTCAAATAAATTGCTTATAATAAAAAACAATATTAAAATAAATAAAAAAATAAGAATACTGGATGTTGGATGCGGAACAGGCATTTCTTCTGGTTTTGGGTGCTTTGTTGTTGGCATTGACCCAAGCATAGGATTATTAAAGCAAAATAACAATAAAAAAATACTTGGAGTCGCTGAAAATCTCCCATTTAAAAATTACTCATTTGACTATGTTGTTTCAATAACCTCTATCCACAATTTTAAAAATATAAAAAAATCAATTAATGAGATAAAAAGGGTTGGCAAAGAAAATTTTGTTTTTAGCGTGTTGAAAAATTCAAAGAGATTTGATTTTATAAAAAATTTAATTGAAAAAAATTTCAGAATAATTAAAGTTGTTGAAGAGGAAAAAGACAGTATCTTCTTCTGCGGGCTGCAATAATATATTTTTGCTTACTTTCTGGAAAATCCAAGTTGCGAAAACAAACTTCTTATATCGTTGATTAATTCCACCAACTTACCCTGTTTAGGATACTTAACTTCTAACTCCCCTAATCGTCCATATCGAACTGATTTCACGACGCCTTTTAGTGTTGCATGATATTCTAATTCATTTATACGCAAATCAATTGACGGACTTTGCTGACTTTCTTTAACCTGTAAAGCCATCCTTTCCAGCTCGCTTTCTGGAAAATAATCGGGATTTAAGATTAAAGTTCCTGTTGCTCTATAAAAATGGTATAATTTCCGGCCATTTAAGGCAGTGTGATCTAACGCATAGTGGTACACGCCTTTTGGTGTGACCTGACTAGAGCTACCATCGGGATGATTTATCACTCTCCCACTTGGTATTTCACCTTCGCCTCCACCCATATAAAACACCCCAAAATCAAATCTTATTCTCAGAAAATCATAATAGTATTTAAACATTTCCAACACCCTCTGTCAAAAACATAAGCTTTATATATAGAAAATAACTACTATCTAATAATTACAAAATGAAAACAATAGCTCTTTTGCTGGTATTTTCGATTTTGGTAACTACAAGTGTGTTAGCCGAAGGTCTAGAGATAACCGAGATAGATGTAAGTGTTGATTACGATGAAGCATACACCTACAGAATAGAGAGAAGGGATAGGATAGACTCGACTACAGTTCCTGTGGCCAATAACACAAAAATAGGCGTAGATGTTTTGCCAGGTTCAAATGTAACCTTTACTGTAAGAGTGGAAAACACATTTCAAGGCGAAGATCCCGATTTAAGAGGGGTATTTGCAACAATCACTATAGAAGACATAGATGATGGCGCTGATCTTGACGAGGAAAGCATAGATTTTGACCTGGAGCCGGGCAATGACAATAGAGTTGATGTCAAATTTCCCATACCGCTTGATGTTGATGCAGGAACCTATAATGTTATTATGGAAGCAGAAGGTGAAGACAGAAACAAAACATCCTACAAAACAGAAGTTAGATTAAAGCTTGAAGTCAAAAAGCAAAGTCATGACATAAGAATCACAAAGGTTTTGTTGAACCCGAGCATAGTGGATTGCGACAGAAAAGCCAAGTTAACTGCAGAGATAGTTAATGCAGGCTCAAATGCCGAAAATCAAGTTGCTCTTGAATTCAAGGCAACAAGCCTTGGAGTGAATTCATATGATAAAGATATATCACTTGAATCGTCAGACGAAGCAAGCGAGGAGGAAAAAACACATACCAAAACCTTAAACATAGAAGTGCCATCTTTTTTTAAAGCAGGAACATTTCCAATTTTAATAAATCTTTACTGGAAGAATTTTGTGCTGTTTGACCAGAAAACAGTCGATTTGGTAGTTAGGGATTGTGTTTCTGGTAAACCTAAAGCAGAACCAGAACAAGAAGTTAATGAAGAAAAGCCCGTGGTGGTAATTCAGCCAGAAGATGGAACAAAAGAGCAAACAGCAGAAGAACCCGTTACTACATCGACGCAAGAGATAACAATTTTGAGCTCTCCAATGCTGGCTATGCTTTTAGGCGGCTTTGTTGTTATAGTATTAGCTGTACTGATTGTTATTGGATACAGGACTAAACCACAATAAGATTTATATATCAATTCCATAACCATTTAATAGTGGGGGCATGGTTTTAAAAAAAGCAGTGGTTTTGGGTTTATTGATAGTTTTTTTATTAGTTTTGCCATCAAACGCTTATTCTGTAGTTCTGATTAATGAAATTATGTATAATCCAAGTACTGCCCAAGGTGATGATTCAGATTTAGAATGGATTGAACTTTTCAATAATGGACATCAAACAATAAATCTTGAAAATTTTACAATAAATGGAAATAATTTTGACGATGTAAATATAACTGCTGGTGGCTTTGTTATTGTTGCGAGGGAGTTAATAGATGGTGCAGATAGTGATTTAAATAGCTTTGAAGCATATTATGGGAATAATGACAGTATTTGGAATTCTACAGATGCGAGTTACACAGCTGTAGACTGGGATTTTGTATTGGGAAATACCGCTCCAGCAGATATTATTAATTTATCAAATGGGACATATACTCAACTTGTAAATTATACCCATTTCTTAAGCCTAGCAAATGGTGATGGAAAAACCTTAATTTTCTACAAGGGAAATTTTACAGAAAGCACTTTTATTAATGGGACACCAGGAGCAAGTAACGACCAATTTGCGCCTGATTTTAATAAGTGGATAGCCCCCAGCAAAAATAATTCATTAATTAGCGGTTTGTTTAATATAAGTGTTAATATAACTGATGTTACAAATGTAAGTTCGGTTTTGGTAAATTTTAACGGTACAGATTTCTCAATGACAAATAATAATGACTTATGGTCTTTTTTCTGGAATACAAGCTTGAATGCCCAGAAGCAATACAACCTAACTGTTTCCTTTAATGACAGCAATGGCGAAAAAGGTTTTGACACTTTATTTAACATAACTGTAAACAACAGCCCTTTTATAATTAATTTTTCACCATCATGCCTCTGATCCTGATGATAACTTTTTGAATATTTCATGGTTTTTGGATAATGTGTTAAACGCAAGTGATACGGCTGCGTTTAATTATAATCCTGATTTAGATGATAGTGGAACACACACGGTAAACGTTACAATAAAAGACTCCGTATCTAACCATGTGTCTTTAAAATGGACTGTTGTAGTTACTAATTTCAACAGGGCTCCAATACTGGAACAGATAGCAGACAAAGCAATTTCCAAAAACACAAATCTTAGCTTTAATATCACTGCAAGCGATATAGACGATGATGCATTAACATTTTCAAGCAATCATTCAAGCATTGCAATATCAAAAATAAATAATTCGTTGGCAACAGTCTCTTGGAAGCCGACAAATTTAGATTTGGGCGATAATGCAATAAACTTTACAGTGAGCGATGGCTCTTTAACAGACTCTAAAGTTATAACCATAGATGTTAATGCTGAAGGAAACAAAGCTCCAACAATAATATCTTCCCCATCAACATCTGGAGCTGTAGACGAGCTTTACAGCTATGACGTAGACGCTGCTGACGAAGACAATGACACATTAAGGTTTTCCTTAAAAACAAATGCAAGCGGCATGGCGATAAATTTCAATACAGGATTAATAACCTTCACACCATCATTAGTTGGAGTTTTTGAGGTTAATGCCAGTGTAACGGACTTAATAGAAACAGCAAATCAGTCATATGTTTTAGTAGTTGAACTTGGGAATCCTTTAAAAATTACAGATGTCGATGTCAAGGTTGACGGCAAAAAAAGCAGCAATGTAAAAGAAAACTCAAAAATAAGCAAAGAGGCAAAGCCAGGCTCAAATGTGGAATTTAAAATAACAGTAAAAAACAACTTTTTGGAAAGCGATAATATTAAAATTGAGGACATAAAGGTTGAGACTACAATTGAGGACATTGATGATGGCAGCGATCTTGAAGAAGAATCAAATGAGTTTGACTTGAACGAGCAGGACGATAAGACAGTCACTTTAAAGTTTAAGCTTCCTCTGAATATTGAAGAAGGCGACTTTGATGTTGTTATACATGCCGAAGGCGAGGATGAAAATGGCAATGTTTACGAGCGTGACTTCAAGATTGAACTTGAGGTTGAGAAGGAAAAGCATGACTTGAGATTCCAGCAGTTTGAGCTAAGCCCGGCAATAGTCAGCTGCGCCAGAGCAATAAGCGCTAGGTACAAACTAATAAATCTTGGGCAGGAAGACGAGGAAAACGCTGTTTTGGAAATAAAAAGCGACAGCCTAGGATTGAACTTT
>JAGVYA010000024.1 GCA_018303505.1 Candidatus Woesearchaeota archaeon | reverse complement strand
GAGCTTAGCGCAATTGAAAGCAAATTAAAAAGTTTGACTTAAAATATTTATATTAATTAGTTCTTAATTTTACAAATTTAATATGCCTTTGGCAAAAGTTAGTGCTCGGTTTCGCTTTCCTGCCATATCGCGAAACCTCGCAAATACATTGTACAATGTATGGCGAGCTATTGAGCGAGCCTAGAATTTGCGAAGCATATTGTAATTGTTATTCTCAATTTTGTTTTAGTAATATTTTTAAAGCAAATTCTTATACTAAACTCTATGCGGGGATGCCGGAGACATGCGAACGTTAGTTCGCTCGCAGCCGCAATGGCCAAACGGGATAGAGTTTTGGCATTCAGGTGCTAAACATCCAAACTCAAGTTTGGTTTAGTAACGAAGCCTAACGGCTGATGAAGTACTTATGAGCCATCTATTGGCTTAGTGCCTACGCAGGTTCGAATCCTGCTCCCCGCATTTAACTTCTTTTAACGCGCATACAAGTAGCTTGATGGTATATTCTTCATCACAATAATTCTTATATAAGACCTGTTTTTCCTATAAGAAATTGTGGCTTGAAAGGGGATGGTTTTAATGGGGATAAAAAGTGGAAAAACTACAGCTTACGTCATCTTTCTAATAATCTTTAGCCTTTTCATTATTTATCCAGTTAGTGCTGAAGTTATTGATCTCACTACAGTTCTTGGTAATTCTGGGTTTGAAGACGATCTTTTCCATGCTCAGTGGACAGCCACGAAGAAGAATGCCAATTATCGCTTAGATGCACCTCAGGTCAATCCAGTTATCATACCGAAAGGAGCAACTATTTCTCTCGAAGTGCCTGCAGGGAATAATTTCATTGGGATCCTTAACCCAAATGACGAGGACATTAATGGACGCTTAGTTCATGATGTGGTAAAAGGTCCATTTCCGAAAGGAACTGTATTTAAATTAACAATTTTCGGAAACAAAGGACGCCTCAGTACTGCTCCCGTCTCTATATTTCCCAATCCAAAAGATGCATCAGAATTGACAGTCCAATTCTTTGGTTGGAAAGCTGGCAGCAAACCTACTATTAACCCAAATACAGATAATTGGAGCCGAAGCCCAAGTCTTGTATTGAGACGAGTTTTCAGCAATTGGGCGCAAAATGGGCAATGGAGCTTGGAGACTTTCGAGTTCGTAGCCAATAATAACCTAGAATATATTTCCCTTGCAGTTACAGGCAAGAACCATAAGTTAGCTTCTTACGTAGCATTTGATTTAGGGCCTTAGGTGAAGTAAGATACGAAGTTTTCATTTACGCATTACTTTTTATTGCTCATTTTTATTATAGAGTATAATCTTAAATAAATAAAAATTTAAATAAATATCAACAGTTTTTTAAAACCAAACTATTTTCTTCCAAAATAATGATAGAAATCTGCACTATTGGCGGCTACAATGAAGTAGGAAAGAACTCAACTGCCATAAGGATTGACGATGAAGTCTATATTCTTGATCTTGGAATTCACCTTGAGAATTACATCAAATACACCCAAGATGAGGATATAGTTATTGTTGAACCGAAAGAATTGATGAGAGCTGGTGCTGTTCCGGATGTTTCTGCAATTGATGACTGGAAAAATAAAGTGAAGATTGTTCTACCGACTCACGCTCATCTTGACCATCTTGGCGCAATTCCATATCTTGCAAATAATTTCAAAGCTCCTATAATGTGCACCCCGTTCACATCAGAAGTGCTGAAGGGCATTTTAACAGAAGACAAGATTAAGCTGAGCAATAAGATAAGAAGCATGTCAGCAAATTCCTCTTTTCAGGCAAATAATGTTAAGATAGAGTTTATCCATGTGACACATTCAACTCCTCACACTGTGATGATTGCCCTGCACACAAAGGAAGGAATTATACTTTATGCAAATGACTTCAAGTTTGATTTATTTCCAACGCTTGGCAAAAAGCCCAACTTCAAAAGATTAGAAGAATTAGGAAAACAAAAAGTTCTTGCCTTGATTTGCGATTCAACTTACGCTGCAGACTCTAGAAAAATGCCTTCTGAATCAATTGCAAAAGAAATGCTGAAAGAAGTTATGCTTGGAATCAAAAAACAAGCATGTTGTTGTGACTACATTTTCATCCCACATTGCAAGGCTTAACTCTATTGTTGAGTTTGGCCGGAAAATGAATAGAAAGATTGTATTTATGGGCCGCTCAATGGCAAAGTATGTAAGGGCAGCCGAGTCAACGGGAATTGCAAAGTTCACAAACAGGGTTGAGGTATTGAAATTCAGCGGCCAGATTAAAAGGAAGCTGAAGAAGATTGCAAAGGACAGGGGCAAATATTTGATGGTTGTCACAGGCCACCAAGGCGAGCCAAACTCAGTGCTTGCAAAGATGATGAATGGTGAATTGAAATTCAAGTTTTTTCCCGAAGACCATATTATTTTTTCATGCAGGACCATACCAACTCCAACAAATATAGAAAACAGGCAAAAGCTTGAGGCTGATTTAAGGACTTTCAATGTCAGAATCTTCAAGGACATACATCAAAGCGGCCATGCAGCAAGGGAAGACTTAAGAGACTTGATAAATCTGGTTAAGCCTCAGCATATTATTCCTGCCCATGGCGAACCTAGAATGTTAAACGCACTGGCTGATTTAGCAACTGAAATGGGCTACAAGAAAGGCAACAATGTTCATGTTATGGGGAATGGGGAAAGGCTCAAACTATAAAACCAAAAATCTTATAAATAACACGAGATAACTTCTTTTTGGGGGCAACATGAAATTAACTCTAGCAGAACCAAGCTACTTAAAGGAAAGCATATCCATCATTTCTGATTTGGTAAATGAAGCCAGATTCAAAATAACTCCAAATGCCATTGAATTAGTTGCAATGGACCCTGCAAATGTTGCAATGGTTGTGTTTAAGCTGTTAAGCAGTTGCTTTACAGAATATGATGTCAAAAAAGACATTGAAATCGCAATTAACCTAAGCAATTTAAAGCAAGTTCTGAGAAGAGCCTCTCCAAAGGATATGCTTACTATTGAAATGGACGCTGACAACAGATTAAAAATACAATTAGAAAGCGCTACAACAAGAACTTTTAACCTGCCTATAATTGATCTGGAAGAAAAAGACCAAAAAGTGCCTGATTTAAAATTCCCAGTCACTATAAAAACCTCGTCAAGCATATTGAACGAGGCAGTTGCTGATGTAGATGTTGTTGGAGAGAGTGTTGCATTCATCGCAGAGCCAAAAAAATTCATTTTGCAGGCAGAAGGCGACCTTAACCGGGCTAGGATTGAAATAAGGGAAGATGATGTTACAAAGATAAGCATAAATAGCGACGAAAAGATAAAATCAAAGTACAGCATTGAGTATTTGAAAAAGATGATAAATGGCTCAAAGCTCAGCGATGAAGTTATTGTGCAATTCAGCAAGGACTATCCTTTAAAGCTCGAGTACAAGACTGTTGACAAGGTAATGCTGAGCTTTATTCTAGCTCCAAGAGTAGAGAACGATTAAAATTGTTTTCAGATTATTTTTTTGGTTAAAATGTTGGTTATAGTATCCAAGTGATGAAGAATGGCTATTGATGAATTAACAGATGAAGCGTTCTTTGAAGCATATCAAAAAAATCCAAAAATCAGAGAGCTGGTAGATGGAATACAAAGAAAATATCATGTCCATACAGACCAAAAAGATCAGCCTGACTATAAGCCTAACAATACTCCTCTAGCTAACAAAGAAGCTAGAGAGGCTGTTGCCCAATTAGTTGCACAACAAAAACAAGGACCTCAAGCAAAAACCAGTACCCCCACAAGCGTGTATTATACTCTTCGTTTAGCAGCTGCTTTTGCAGGCATAGCATTACTTGGTCTTTATTTTCCATAATTCCAAACAGTTAATTTTATATATAACAATTCTGAGAATTTTATTATGAATGATAAATCGCATTCTTTCTTGGTTGATTGGTCTATTAATTTTGTAAAAAACAAGGACATAATTTCTAAAAAAATAGAGAAAATCGAAAATGGTAAAGACAATTTTGATTTGTACATCAAATATAAAGACAGAGAGCAGTATTTTATAATTGTTCCAAATATTGCTGATATTGATTCGATTATTCAAAGAATAAACAACAATTATTATTTTAGCATAGTAACCCTGAATTCAAAAGAAAATTTTAATATCATAATAAAAAACTGGAATAGGCTTATTAGTTTCAAATTTCTCAATATTATTTTTGTGAATCCTTTTTCAGAAATGGACAAGAAATGGATTATTTTCCCGCATACGCATCATAAAATCTGTGATGAGTCCTCTTTACAAACTGGGTTAAGGGCAATGTTTGAAATGGTTGAGCCAATTGAAGAGCAGCAGTTAATTGCAAGGATTACAAGCTAAATAGAATGATCTGTCCTGCAAACCCGGAGAATATAGGGATAAGCAGATTGTCGTCAAGCTCATCAACCAAAGTTTCTACAATCGTGGCAATAATTGCCATTCCTAAAATAACATATATGCTGTCAAGTATTATGAAGCCTACAATCAGGTTTGTTGCCAGCTCCCCTAAAAATCCCGCCCACGTCTTGTTCCTGTAAATCAGGGTTGAGCCATACCGCTTCCCTACCAATGCAGCTACCATATCGCCAAAAGTTGTCATAAGCAAAGCAGCTAAAGCAATCTTGTAATCAAAAACAGCAAGCGATATGATTGTTGCTGACAGGAAATAAATGACCCCATACATTTTGTTCTGCTCTTTTGGCCTTATAAATTGTGAAAAGAAAGGCATTTTCCATCCTAATTCAAGCCTGAAATATTCCAATATTAAAAAAAGAATTAACAATGCTACAAGAAAAAGCAAAGCGACCTGTTTTGCAAGCGTTGCAGTGTAGCCTGCGTCTATAAGGCTGTTTTGTATAACAAAGTAAGCTGCAAGAACAACAAGAATTGTAATGTGGATTATCTTTCTTCCAATTTCGTGAAACAATCCCCATACCATAGCAATAACTTTATGTCTTGTGTATAAATAAGTTTCTAAATGTATACGGCTGCCGGGATTCGAACCCAGGTAACGACCTTGGGAGGGTCGTGTCTTTTAGCGTACATACCGCTGGACCACAGCCGTATAAAAAACTAATAAAACATAATATTTAAATATTTAATCAATGAAAATTTTAGTCGAATGTGAGTGAGATCGTTTTTGCGAACTCGCTCACAACTGACTATTTAAAAAGGTGAGAGCTATTGAAAGAAACACAGATATAAAAATAAAGTGCCACAAGTGCGGCAATGAGTATTATATGGGTATGATGCGCATTGGCCAAGACGGCAAAAATCTTGTGTGCAGAAACTGCCTTGAAAGAAAGATTGTGCAAAAAGATATAACTAATTCTGAAATCAAAATCCAACAACAAGACCATACAAAGGAATACTTTTGTAAAGAATGCAGGTACAGTTTCAAAAGAGCAAAGCACATAACGATAAGCACATGCCCTTATTGCGGATCTTCTGGTTCATTAATGATTAAGGGAAGTACAGCTCGAATAATAGCAGATGCGTCCAAAATGAAAGAAGATTTCAGGTGGTAGTAAATGGGAGACATTATGATTTTATGCAAGAAATGCGGCAATAAAGTGCCTGCCTCTTCATTAAAGCTCGATTTAGACGAAAAGAAGATGATATGCCCTGACTGTATAAAAAACAAGGGAATACACAAAGAAATTGAGAAGGATGTGTTCCATAAAGACGTAATGCCAGATAAATTTGCTGATGAACATATTCATAAAATAGCCCACAAATGCACTTCTTGCGGCTACAAGTTCAAAATTGATCAGGAAACAAAGAAGCCAAGAAATTGCCCTTACTGCAATGCAAGGGTTATGAGCTTTTAATCTTCTTTACTTTTACTTTCTGCTTCTCCTCCTTCATAAGAAGGAACAGCAGCTTTGCTTATTATAATAATGTCGCCAATTGACTTGACAAGCTGGTGAGGCACAATAACGCCTTTTGCAGAGCCTAGAACCTTGTTCAAGAAAGAGTTCTTTGTTGCCCTTACTCTCCATCCAAAAACCTTGTTTTGTGTCAATATGCTTTCTTCAACATCACCAAAATACTCTCCATTATCAGTAAAAACCCTCATATCGTAAGTCTCGCTTATTTTTTTCATCTTCAGCATTTTGAATCACCTTTTAATATTTAAATTCCTTTTAAATTAGTCAAATGCGAGTGAGCTCGTTTTTGCGAACTCGCTCACAACTGACTGTTTTATTCACTGTCTAGTATTTAAATCTTTTGGAAAGCCTTTTAAAAACTATTGTTTTCTTATAACTAATGAAGTACAAAAATTTGATATTTTTAGGCACATCCCATATAGCAAAGCAGAGCCTTGGTGAGGTAAAAAAGCGCATAGAAGAGGAAAAACCAAGCATCATAGCTTTGGAATTAGACAAAAAAAGATTATATGCCTTGATGAGCAAAGCTCAAAGAAAAATAGAGTTTAGAAGTATAAAGAACATTGGCTTTAAAGGATTTCTTTTTTCATTGTTTGGAGCATGGGCAGAAAGAAAGCTGGGCAGGCTTGTTGGTGTTGCTCCTGGCTCAGAAATGAAAGAGGCGGCTAAGATTGCGAAAAAAGAAAATATTGAAATTGCATTAATAGACCAGGACATAGAGCTTACTTTGAAAAGGCTTTCAAATTCAATAACATGGAAAGAAAAGCTCAACTTCTTAATTGATTTGCTTAAAGCATTATTCCTAAGAAAAAAAGAAATAGAATTTGACTTGACCAAAGTTCCTGATAAAAAAATAATTAGACAACTAACGAGCAAGCTGAAAGAACGATATCCAAATTTTTACAAGGTTCTAATTGAAGAAAGGAATGCTGTTATTGCGAATAATCTAAGAAGATTGATGAGTTCCAACCATAACAAAAAGATTCTTGTTATTTTAGGGGCAGGCCATGTTGATGATGTTTTGGAATTGGTAAAAGAGCCAAAGATAAGCTTTAGCTTTTCTGTAGGACAAAACCAATATCTTTAAATATTATATTTCTAATTTGTTGCCTTATGGCAGAAATAGTTGACTTTTTTGACAGAATAAAGAGGTATTATAAATTTACCCCTCATGAGCTGAGAGGCTTAATCATAGCAATTTTTGTGATTGCATTTATAATCTCTTTTAAGGAATGGGGTGTAACAAACTTTGATTTAATTGCGGGGCTTTATAATTTATTCAATGCTGTGTTGATTGTTGCTTTGTCCATCCTTATTCATGACTTTGGCCAAAGAATATGGGGATTAGCTATTGGATATAGGATAGAATTCAAGATGTGGTCATTTGGGTTATTGGCTGCTTTGATTATTGCATTCATAAGCAATGGCAACTTATGGCTTATTGTGCCAAGCGGCTTTATGCTGCACCATATAGCAGGGCACCGCTTGGGATGGTTCAGGTATGATATAAATTATTTTGGGCAAGCCATGGTTGCTCTTGCAGGCCCGCTTTTTACATTAATGCTGATTATCTTATTGAAAGCGCTGAATTCCTTCTTCCCAAATCCGCTGATACAAAAGGCAATCATATTTAATGTGGTTTATGCTATAACAAGCTTGTTGCCAATCCCTCCACTTGACGGCAGCAAGATATATTTTGGAAGCAGGATGCTTTATGCGTTTGCGCTGCCTGCAATTGCTGTTTCAACTATCATGATGATTGTCAGCATTCCGTTGCTTTTCGCATTAGTGATTTCGTTTTTGGTTGGAATCGTGTTATGGCTCACATATTATATAAGCTTTGAAAGAAAGCTTTGGGCTGGGCCAAAATAGAGGTTATTATGTTTGAGTTTTACAAAAACTGGTTTGAATTTTTCTTTTTGGCGCTTGTGGTAATTGGAATTCTTATTGCATTATCATCTCCAAGCGCAGTTATAAGCTACATTGTAATATTCCTGTCAGGGATTTTTGCAGGAAGATTGATTTACGAGAGAAAAAATAAGATACAGTTTCCTTATTTTATGATTATTGCAGGGTTTGTAATAGGCTACTTGATTGGGATTTATTATGGAAGCAGAAGAGTTGTGATTGCCTTATTTGTAATAGGCGCTATATTAAGCTATAAATTGTACGACAAGAAAATCTTAAGAGATATCAAGTATTAGAAAATGCGGCTTAAACAAATTAAGATTTGAAGTTTTAGGTGGTTTAGATTAAAAATAAATATTTTATTGGAATATTAATGTCATTGCTAGTTTTGGTATTTGCATGCACACCTCAACAACCTGAACAGCCAACTGCAAAAACTCCTGCTCCTGAAGCTGAAAAGGCTGTTGAAAAAGTAGTTGTCCAGCAACCAAAAGGCAATCCAGCGCTAACGATTGTTTCTCCAAGTGATGGGAAACTAATAAAAAGCTCAAAGATAAATGTAGAATTAAAGGCTGAAAATTTTAATATTGTTCCTGTTGGCGAGCCTGTTAAGGATGGGGAAGGGCATTTCCATGTATGGCTGGACAGCGAGAGAAAACTAGGTCCTCAAACTGCTTTTACATTTGAAAATGTTGTGTCAGGCAAACATTCCATTGTTGCAGAGTTGGTAAAAAGCGATCATTCATCATTAAATCCAAAAGTTACAAAAAGCATAACCATCAATGTTGAATCTGATTACGTTCCACCAAAACTTGAACCACAACAAGGCATAGCAGAATTTACAGTTGAAGCTGATGACCAAGGATTTTACCCAAGCACAATAAAAGCAAAAATAGGTGAAACTGTAAGGATAAACTTCAAGTTCAGGGACGATTCAATTTACTTTGCTGGCTTGGATGTCAAAGGCCCATTTGAGGACATCAAGTACAAGCTAAAAGGTGAGCAACCTTTGACTGCAGAATTTACAATGAAGGAAGAAACAAGAATAACCTCATGGTGGCCTGCTTCTGGCGTGAAAAAAGCTACTTTGACTGTTGAAGTTGCTAAATAAGCTTATCGGGAAACCATGTTAAGCAACCAGACTTAATGCGAGGGTGTTACGTGGTTGCTGAAAGCAAAGTTTTTGCGAACGCCGTCTTAAAATATTCAGAGGCTGGGCTTTTAAAAAATTATTTGATTTGATAAATCTTATCATTGTATCTATCGGAAACCCATAAACTATCACCATCATTTGCTATTCCAAAAAAGTCTAGTGTGGTATTTTCAAATTTATTTGATTCAGAAATTAAATTAAAAGTTTTATCATACTGATATATTTTAAAATAATCAGGAGGTAATGACTTACACCATCCAGCACAAGCATAACCATTTGAACCAACAATCCAAAAATACTCACCATCCCAAGTAATATCTCGTGAACTACCACGGGTTTCGCTTTGCGCTCAACCCGTAGCGTCGCGGCTTAGCTATGCCGCATAGTTAAGCAATGTTTTCTGCTCTTTTGTCTCGTG